>DASZCC010000261.1:0-6944 GCA_035943485.1 Rhizomicrobium sp.
CGCGACCGCGTCGCCGATCCGCGCGTGCGGGCGGAGATCGTGGCGGCGCTGACGACGGACGACCCGTCCAGCATCACCAACGCCAATGCGCGCGGCTTTCGCGCCTTCGCCGACCAGCCGGGCAAGGACCGCCTGGCGCTCGCCGCCTGCATGAGCGCGCCGACCGTAAACCTGCCGGCATCCGCACTCGTGAGGGTCACGCTGCCAGTGCTGGTCGTGTGCGGCGAGAAAGACGAGCTGACCGGCAAGCCCGACCGCCTCGCCGGCGCTTTCGCCAACGGCCATGCCGTCACCGTCCCCGGCCGAGACCACATGACGGCAGTCGGCGACAAGGTCTACAAACAGGCTGTCTTGGAATTTCTGAAGCAATAGCATTATTGCTATATCGCGAATATGCGATATATGATCTCATGGATTCGTGGCGGGTCACCGTTCTCAACAAGATTGTAGAGGCGGAGCTCGCAGCCTTGCCTGCCGACATGCGGGCGCGGCTTGCCCATATTGTAGAGCTCATGGTTGAGGTGGGGCCGCAGCGGATGCGGGCGCCGCACATCAGGCCGCTGGGCGACAAGCTATGGGAAATGCGGATGACAGGGCGCGACGGCATTGCGCGGGCGATTTACATGCTCGCGTCAGAAAGGCGGATTGTTATCCTGCACGCCTTTGTGAAGAAGACTCACAAGACACCGCAGGATGCGTTGCGATTGGCAGCCCAACGGGCGAAGCTTGTCAGGTAGGTGGTGCGTATGACGATTGCGTTCAAAAAGCTGAAGGCCGGGTGGATGAAGGATTCCGCGTTTCGCGTGGAGTATGAGCGGCTGAAGCCCGAGTTTGCGTTGGCGCTCGCCCTCATCAAGGCGCGGGAGAAGGCTGGAATGACCCAGGCGCAGGTGGCAAAGCGCATGGGGACAACGCAATCTGTTGTCGCCCGGATCGAGGCGGCGCAAAATCCGCCCAACCTAAAGACTCTGGAGCGTTACGCCAAAGCCGTGGGCCGCCGGATTGAATTCAAGCTTGTTGCTGCATAGGGATTTCGATGAGCGCCGCTGAAGAAAAAGCAAGGAAGCCGTCCGCCAAGCTGGATGGCAATCCGTTTGAATGGGCCGATCCGTTGCTGCTCGATCACGAGCTGACGGCGGAGGAGCGGATGGTGCGCGACAGTGCGCGCGACTATTGCCAGGAAAAGCTCATGCCGCGTGTGAAGCTGGGCTTCCGCAACGAGACATTCGATCGCGCGATCATGACGGAGATGGGTGCGCTGGGACTGCTCGGCAGCACGTTGCCGGAAGAGTATGGCTGCGCCGGTCTCAACTATGTCTGCTACGGCCTTGTCGCGCGCGAAGTGGAGCGGGTGGACAGCGGCTATCGCTCGGCGATGAGCGTGCAGTCGTCGCTCGTGATGCATCCGATCTATGCCTATGGCTCGGAGGAGACGCGGCGCAAATATCTGCCCAAGCTGGCGAGCGGCGAGTTTGTCGGCTGCTTCGGTCTCACCGAGCCCGATCATGGCTCCGATCCCGGCGGCATGAAGACGCGCGCGGTGAAGGAAGCCGGCGGCTATCGGCTCAATGGCGCGAAGATGTGGATCACCAATTCGCCGATCGCCGATGTCGCGGTGGTGTGGGCGAAGCTGGATGACGTGATCCGCGGCTTCGTGGTGGAGCGCGGCATGAAGGGATTCTCGACGCCGAAGATCGAGGGCAAGTTCTCGCTGCGCGCCTCCGTCACCGGCGAGATCGTGCTGGAAGACGTGATCGTGCCGGAAGCGAACCTGCTGCCCGATGCGCGCGGGCTTGGTGGGCCGTTCGGCTGCCTCAACCGCGCACGCTATGGCATCGCGTGGGGTGCAATGGGCGCGGCAGAATTCTGCTGGCACGCGGCGCGGCAATACACGCTGGACCGCAAGCAGTTCGGACGGCCGCTGGCAGCGACGCAGCTGATCCAGAAGAAGCTTGCCGACATGCAGACCGAGATCACGCTGGGCCTCAACGGCGTGCTGCGTCTGGGTCGCATGATCGATGATGGCACCGCGTCGCCGCCGGCGATCTCGCTGATGAAGCGCAACAATTGCGGCAAGGCACTGGCGATCGCGCGTGAGAGCCGCGACATGCATGGCGGCAACGGCGTATCCGACGAGTATGGCGTGATCCGCCACGTGTTGAACCTGGAAGCGGTGAACACCTACGAAGGCACGCATGATGTCCACGCGCTGATCCTCGGCCGCGCCCAGACAGGCATTCAGGCCTTCCAGTGAAACTCGATGGCATCCGCGTTCTCGACCTGTCGCAGTTCCTGCCTGGTCCGCATCTGACGATGACGATGGCCGATCATGGCGCCGACGTGATCATGGTCGAACCAAAGAACGGTGTCGGCGAACCGACGCGCCGCATGGGTACGGTGGCCAAGGATGGCCGGCGCGTCTGGTTCCGCAATATCGCGCGCGGCAAGCGGGCGATTGCGCTGGATTTGAAAGACGCCGGCGACCGCGAGACGTTTCTCGCGCTGGCGGATCAGGCCGACGTGATCGTCGAGGCGTTCCGGCCGGGCGTCGTGAAGCGGCTTGGCATCGGCTACGACGCTGTGGCCGCGCGCAATCCGCGCATCGTCTATTGCTCGATCAGCGCCTTCGGGCAGAACGGTCCGTGGCGCGACAAGCCTTCGCATGATCTGGGTGTGCAGGCGCTGGTCGGCACGCTCGATCTCTCTCGCGGATTTTCCGACAACAAGCCGAACATGCCGAACCTTGTCGCAGCCGACATGGCGTCGTCGCTCACCGCGCTATCGGCGATCCTGATGGCGCTGCTGGCGTGCGAGAAATCGGGCAAGGGCGATTACATCGACATTGCGATGTATGACGCGCTCATCGCCTGGACACCGAACATCACGGGCACCGTGTTCGGCGAGGATCGCGCGCCGGAGCCGCATGCCATGCGCAACTATGGCGGGCAGGCGATGAACCGGATCTATGAGACGAAGGACGGGCGCTTCCTGGTGCTGGCCGGCAATGAGCGGAAGTTCTGCGAAGTGCTGCTTGGTGCGCTTGGCCGGCCCGATCTGGTCGAGCTGGCGGCCGGCGAACCGGGCTCGACGCAGGATCCGCTGATCGCATTTTTTGCGCAGACATTTGCCGCGAAGGATCTGGTGGAGTGGAACACTATTCTGGAGCCGCTCGATCTTTGCTGGGGTGTGGTGCGTTCGCTCAAGGATGGCTTCGGGGACGCGAACGCGGAGGCACGAGGGCTGAGGCTGACCGATGCGCAAGGCAATCCGAACATCGGGCCAGCGATCAAGTTCGCGCAGGAGCCCGCGGAGCCGCGTTTTGATCTGCCGGAATACGGCGCGCAGTCACTGGAATGGAAGCGGCGCTGACGTTCGAGGAACATATTGAACGTCCGTTTTGCGATGTTCACCTCTCCCGCTATCGCGGGTGAGGTTAAAACTGAAATGAAAAAACCCCGCAGGCTTAAACCCGCGGGGTTTCTTTAACGCTCAATGCGCAGTGGGAAGCTCGGCTTCCCGGTTGCTCTCCAGAGAGAGCTTTTGATGCGGGCTCGCGCCCGCCGTCTTGCAGTTTCAATTGTGGGCTGCGGTCGGTCTTCTTCACGGCCGGCCGTCGGCTCCGCGTCAGAGGCGAAGCCTCGAATTTATACCAGGCGGACTGTCTTCCATGCGGAATCTCCCTGTTCGGGTTTAGTCCTCGTCGGCGCCCGGCGAGAGCCATCCTGGTTTCGACCGGGTCGGGAACCCGTGGCTCGATCGTCTCGCGACAGAGCAAAGCAAACGCCTGCCGCGAGACGGAGTCAACAGCCCGGGTTCCATCCGTACACGGATCAAACCGAACGCTGCGCCTTGTCTTTGTCGTTTGTTGAACGGATCTGGTTGCGGATCGCTTCCCACTGCTCGTCGCCCAGCGCCGAGAGCCGCGCGAAGTTGCCGCCCGCGCCCAAATGCATGCCGCCGTCGATCGCGATGGTCTGGCCGGTGAGATATTCCGCACCATCCGCCATCAGAAACGTCGCAAGATTGGCAAGCTCAAACATCTCGCCATTGCGCGCCATGCCGCCAGTGACATTGCGCGCGTTCGAACCATCGCCGCTCGCTTCCGGATTGAGACGCTCCCAGGCGCCCTTCGTCGGGAACGGTCCCGGTGCGATCGCATTGAGACGAATGCCGTTCGGTCCCCATTCAACCGCAAGAGACTTGGTCATGATGTTGAGACCGGCTTTCGACATCGCGCTCGGCACGGTGAACGGGCCGCCGTTCCAGATCCAGGTCGTGAGAATGGAGATCACGCTCGCCTTATTGCCACCTTCGATCCAGCGCTTGCCGCAAGCCAGCGTCACATAGAACGAGCCGCGAAAGACAATGTCGGCGATCGCGTTGAAACCTTTCGGCGAAAGGTCTTTGGTGCGGCTGATGAAGTTGCCGGCCGCGTTGTTGACGAGACCGGTCAGCGCACCGCCGTCGCTCCAGATATTGGCGATCATGTCCTCGACCGCTTCGGCAACGCGGATATCGCAGGCGATACCCTTCACCGTGGAACCGGTTTTGTCGGACAGCGTCTTCGCTGTCTCGTCGAGCACGGCCTTGCGCCGGCCGCAGATGTAAACCGTTGCGCCGAGTTGCGCGTAGGTCTCTGCCATCACCTCGCCGAGGCCGGTGCCGCCGCCCGTCACCAGTATGCGTTTGCCCTTGAGAATGCCGTCGCGAAACATCAGATGATCCATGGCCGTCTACCTCCCGAATTTTCGCCAAGTAGCGCACGTCGCCGCGCCGGGCGAAAGGGGGTTTCCGTTTTGTTCGCACGTCCGATAATGTGGCCGCAATGAACGCCGAGCCCAAGATTGTTGCCCTACCGGCACCGTTCGCCGCCTGGTTCGCGAGCCGGGGATGGTCCCCGCGCGCGCACCAGCTCGAACTTGTTGCCCACGCGGAACGAGGCGAATCCGTGCTGCTGGTGGCGCCGACCGGCGGCGGCAAGACGCTGGCCGGCTTTCTGCCCAGCCTGATCGATCTGGCGCCGCAGCCAGCGCGACGGAAAAGCGCCCTGCACACGCTCTACATCTCGCCGCTGAAGGCGTTGGCCGTCGACGTAGCGCGCAACCTCGAGACGCCGGTCGCGGAGATGAAGCTCGCGGTGAAGGTGGAGACGCGCACAGGCGACACGCCGACCTCGCGCCGCGTCCGCCAGCGCCATTCGCCGCCCGACATCCTGCTGACGACGCCGGAACAGCTGGCGCTGCTGCTGGCCAATCAGGGCGCCGGCCTGATGTTCGCAAACCTGAAGACGGTGGTGCTGGACGAGCTGCACGCCATGCACAACTCCAAGCGCGGCGATCTTCTGGCGCTCGGGCTGGCGCGCCTGCAGACGCTGGCGCCGAACCATCGCCGGGTCGGGCTGTCGGCGACGGTCGCCGATCCCGCTCCGCTGCGGCGCTTTCTCGTGCCGCAGCCACCCGAAGGCGAAGCGCTGTCGGCGCTGGTGATGGGCCGTGGCGGTGCGCGGCCGAAGATCGAGATCAGCACCTCGGACTCCTATGTCCCCTGGGCCGGCCATCTCGCGCGTCACGCCATGATGGACATCATGGACGCGATCAAGGCGTCGAAGACGGCGCTGGTCTTCGTCAACACGCGCAGCCAGGCGGAGCGGACCTTCCAGGAGCTCTGGCGCATCAACGACGACAATCTTGCGATCGCCCTGCATCACGGCAGCCTCGCGCCGGCGCAGCGCCGCAAGGTCGAGTCCGCGATGACGCGCGGCGCGCTGCGCGCCGTGGTCTGCACCTCGACGCTCGACCTCGGCATCGACTGGGGCGACGTCGACAAGGTGATCTGCGTCGGTGCGCCGAAGGGCGCGGCGCGTCTGGTACAGCGCATCGGCCGCGCCAATCACAGGCTGGACGAGCCGTCGGAGGCGCTTCTCGTACCGGCCAACCGTTTCGAGGTGCTGGAGTGCAATGCCGCCCGCGACGCTGTGATGGCCGGCGAACTCGACGGTGAGCGGCTCAAGCGCGGCGGCCTCGACGTGCTGGCGCAGCACATACTCGGCATGGCGTGCTCAAAGCCGTTCGATGCCGCACAGCTCTACGCCGAAGTGCGTTCGGCCTCGCCTTACACGCATCTCACACGCGAGGATTTCGACAAGGTGGTGGATTTCGTGGCGACGGGCGGCTACGCGCTTCGGCGCTACGACCGCTACGCAAAACTGCGGCAGACACCGGAGGGCTTGTGGCGGCTGGCGCATCCGCGGCTGGCGCAGCAATACAGGATGAATGTCGGCGTGATTATCGAGGACCCGATGGTCGATATCCGCATGCAGGCGCGCGGGCGGCCGACAGGCGCGGGTGGTCGCGTGCTCGGCAAGATGGAGGAGTATTTTCTGGAACAGCTGATGCCGGGCGACTCCTTCACCTTCTCCGGCCATGTCCTGCGCTTCGAAGGCATGCGCGAGGATGGCGCCTATGTCTCGCGTTCCAACGACGCCGAGGCACAGATCCCGTCCTACAATGGCGGCAAGTTCCCGCTTTCGACCTTTTTGGCGCAGCGCGTGCGCGAGATGGTCTCGAAGCCGGAGAGCTGGCACGTACTGCCGGACCCGGTGCAGGAATGGCTTCGCATCCAGGAGTTTCGCTCCGTCATCCCCAAGCCCGGCGAGTTGCTGGTCGAAACCTTTCCGCGCGGATCGAAGGAATATCTCGTCTGCTATCCGTTTGAGGGCCGGCTGGCGCACCAGACGCTGGGCATGCTGCTGACTCGCCGGCTTGAGCGCTTGCGCCTGCGGCCACTGGGGTTCGTCGCCAACGAATACGCGCTGGCCGTGTGGGCGCTGCGCGACATGGGCGGCGCGGATATGGGTGCGCTGTTCGCGGAGGACATGCTGGGCGACGACCTGGATGCATGGCTCGCAGATTCCAGTCTCTACAAGCGGCACTTCCGGAACTGCG
>DASZCC010000262.1:0-2468 GCA_035943485.1 Rhizomicrobium sp.
CCATCTGGGTGACCGCGATGAGTATCTGCCGACCAATCATGGCTTCGACGAGTTCTTCGGCAATCTCTATCACCTGAACGCCGAAGAAGACCCGGAAGAGATCGACTATCCGAAGGACCCGCGCTTCAAGGCGCAGTTCGGTCCGCGTGGTGTGATGCACAGCTGGGCGGCCGACAAGGACGACACGACCGACGAGCCGCGCTGGGGCAAGGTTGGCAAACAGAAGATCGAGGACACCGGTCCGCTCACACGCAAGCGGATGGAGACCTGCGATGACGAGTTCGTCGCGGCGGCGAAAGACTTCATCAAACGCGCCAATGATTCCGGCAAGCCATTCTTCGTGTGGCTGAACACGACGCACATGCACGCCCGTACGCACACCAAGCCAGAAAGCGTAGGCCAGGCCGGCGAGCATCAGTCGCGGTATCACGACACCATGGTCGATCACGACAAAAACGTCGGCCAGATGCTCGATTACCTCGACGACCTCGGCATCACCGACGACACCTTCGTGATGTACTCGACCGACAACGGTCCGCACATGAATACCTGGCCGGATGCCGGCATGACGATGTTCCGCAGCGAGAAGGACACCAACTGGGAAGGCGCCTTCCGCGTCCCGCTGATCGTGCGCTGGCCTGGTCACGTTCCGGCGGGCGAAGTCACCAACGAGATCGTGCAGCATCACGACTGGCTGCCGACGTCTGCGCCATCGCCGGCGCGCCTGAAATCCCAGAGCGGCTGCTTAAGGGCTACAAGGCCGGTGACAAGACGTTCAAGGTGCACATCGACGGCTACAACCTCGTCGACTTCCTGACCAAGAAGGGCGTGAAGAGCCCGCGCAAGGGTCTTGTGTATTTCGACGATGACGGCGATCTGGTCGCCGTGCGCTTCAACAACTGGAAGGTCGTGTTCATGGAGCAGCGCACCCGCGGCACGCTCGAGATCTGGATGGACCCGTTCACCGTGCTGCGCTGCCCGAAGATCTTCAACCTGCGGACCGATCCCTACGAGCGCGCCGACATCACGTCGAACACCTATTTCGACTGGTACCTGTCGAAGGCCTACATGATCATGGCCGCGCAGGCGGTGGTGCAGCCGTTCCTGACCTCGTTCAAGGACTATCCGCCGAGACAGAAGGCCGCGAGCTTCACGCTCGACCAGGCGCTGGAGAAGATGGCGGCATCGTTCAATACGGGGCGGTAGAAAAGCGCGCCGGGTTGTCATCCCGGACAAGTGATGCGACAGCATCGCGCCGATCCGGGACCCATTTCCACGCGTTGGAATGGGTCCCGGATAGTCTCGCTGCGCGAGCCCTCCGGGATGACAGCTATTGTAAATACGCCCCCAACCGCCGCACCGCCTCGTCGATTACCTCGAGCTTCTTGCAGAACGCGAAGCGGACCATGTTGTCCGGCTTGCCGTCCTTGAAGAACACGCTCAGCGGGATGAGCGCGACGCCGGCTTCTTTCACCAGGCGCTGACAAAACGCGGTGTCGGTTTCGTTCGTCAGGCCGCTGATGCCCGCAGTAAGGAAGAACGTGCCCTCGCAGGGCAGCATCTCGAAGCCGAGGTTCGAGAGCCCCGCCGAAAGTCTATCACGCTTGGCCTGAAGGTCGCGCGTCAACTGCAACGTGAACTCGATCTCGTGTTCGATGCCATAAGCCACACCAAGCTGCAGGTTGGCCGGCGTCGTGAAGGTGAGGAATTGGTGCGCCTTGCTCACCACCTCGATCAGCGCGCCCGGGCCCGTCACCCAGCCGACCTTCCAGCCGGTCAGCGCGAACATCTTTCCCGCAGAGCCAATTCGCACGCAGCGCTCCGCCATGCCGGGCAGCGCGATCAGCGGCGGCAGCTTGATACCGTCGAACACCAGATGCTCATAGACCTCGTCGCAGATCACATACGCGCCGCTGTCCTGTGCCACGCGCGCGAGGGCGTCGAGTTCCTCGCGGTCGAACACCCGCCCGATCGGATTGAGCGGCGTGTTGATCACGATCGCGCGCGTCTTCGGACCGGTGACGGCGCGCAACGCCGCTTCGGTCAGACGAAAGCGCGGCGCGGCCAGTTTGATCGTGCGCACGACGGCGCCAACTGCCTCCGCGATCGGACGATAGCTGTCATAGCTCGGCTCGATCAGCACCATCTCGTCGCCCTGCCCGACCAGCGCCATGATCGAGGCCGCGATCGCCTCTGTCGCACCGGAGGTGACGACCACTTCGGTCTCCGGATCGAACGACAGACCGTAGAAGCGCTTCGCATGCGCCGCGATCGCACGACGCAGTTCGACGCGGCCCTTCATCGGCGGATACTGGTTCGGCCCGTCGATCAGCGCGCGCGCCGCGACCTCCCGCAGGGCAAGCGGACCATCCTCGTCCGGAAAGCCCTGTCCGAGATTGACGGCGTTGTGCTCGATGGCCAGCGCCGACATGACGGTGAAAATCGTCGTCGGCAGGCCGGCGAAAACC
>DASZCC010000263.1:0-11544 GCA_035943485.1 Rhizomicrobium sp.
CGTCAGCTTGATGTTGGGCAGAAGCGCCAGCAAGTCGCGGCGCCAGTGCTGGGCACAGATCTTCGGTGGCGGCAGGTCCGCACCGTCCTTGTAGCCCGGGAAGCAGAACGCCATTCCCGCCAGTGCAATCCGCTTGTCGTCATAGAAGACGGCGCGATCGATTCCCATCCAGTCGCGGAGCCGATCGCCCGAAGCATCGTCGAACGACAGGCCGCTCAGATGGACTCGCAGACCAGGCGCCTGGCTGGCAATCAACAGACGTGCGCTGTCACGGACGTGCAGCACCGGGTGCGGGTCGAGGATATCGGCGCAGATGCGGCAGGCGCGGATGTCGCGGACGAGTTGCGCGAGCTTGCGCGCATTCGCCGTCATCAATCGCCGCGCAGCAGGCCGCGCGCGATCACGATCTGCTGGATCTGCGAGGTGCCTTCGTAAAGCCGGAAGATGCGGACGTCGCGATAGAACCGCTCGATGCCATAGTCGGCGACATAGCCGGCGCCACCGAAGATCTGCACCGCCTTGTCGGCCACGCGGCCGACCATCTCGGACGCGAAGTATTTCGAGCAGGCCGCCTCCATCGTGACGCTCTTGCCGGCGTCGCGCTTGCGGGCGGCGTCCAGCACCATGCATTTGGCTGCGTAGGTTTCGGTCTGGCAGTCTGCCAGCATGCCCTGGATCAGCTGGAACTCGGCGATCTTCTGCCCGAACTGCTCGCGTTCGCGGGCATAGTTCACGCTCTCGGTGATCAGCCGTTCGGCGACGCCGACGCAGACGCCGGAGATATGGAGCCGTCCGCGATCCAGCACCTGCATCGCGACCTTGAAGCCCTCGCCTTCCGCGCCCAGCCGCAGGATTGCCGGCACGCGCGCGTTGTCGAAGTTCACGTCGCAGATGTGGGCGCCCTGTTGGCCCATCTTCTTCTCGGGCCTGCCGACGGAGACACCGGGTGTATTCGCCGGTACGATGAAGGCGGAGATACCGCCGGCGCCCTTGCGGTCCGGATTGCTGCGCGCCATCAGCGTGAACATGCCGGCACGGTTGGCATTGGTTATGAAGCGCTTGGTGCCGTTGACGATGTAGTGGTCGCCGTCGCGGATGGCAGTTGTCCGCACCGACGCCGCGTCGGAGCCGGCGCCCGGTTCGGTCAGTGCAAAGCTCGCCACGACTTCGCCGCTCGCGAGCTTGGGCAGCCACTCCTTCTTCTGCGCGTCGGTGCCGAACATCACGACGCCCTGGCTGCCGATGCCGACATTGGTGCCGATCACGGAGCGGAACGCGGGCGAAGTGTGGCCCAGCTCCATCGCAACCAGAACCTCTTCCTCCATTGTGAGACCGAGGCCGCCATATTCGACAGGGATCGACAGGCCGAACAGCCCGAGCTCGCGCATCTGCGCGATGACGCTGTCGGGGACGCGATCTTCCTCCGCGACCTTGGCCTCGATCGGCACGCAGGTCTCGCGCACAAAGCGGCGCACGGTGTCGAGAAGCTGGTCGCGGGTTTCTAAGTCGAGCGGCATGGAAGTCTCCCTGTGCCGGGAGACTAACGCGGACGGCTTCAGCCGTCGAACCGGTCGCGCGGAATATAAACCGAGAAATTCAGGACGTGGTCGATCGTGTGGGCGTCCGGCCCGAGCGGCATGAACACGCTCTCGCTGTAGATGTACTGCTTGACCTTCTCGCCGCGCTCCATCCAGCCGCGGAAGGCGAACGGCGCCTGGCGATGGACGGCGTGATCATAGAGGCTCTTCAGCACCGCGCCATAACCCGGCGAGATATTGTCGATCCCGCTGACCTTCAGGCCCTGCATCGAGAAGCCGTGGCTGATGACATGCGCGTCGCCGACGATGCGAAATTCGTAGTCACCGTTCTCGGCCCTGCGCAGCAGGACGATGTTGCGGAGCAGCGGCGCCATCTCTTTCGGCGACATGTCGGCGCGCGTGGGCCAGTCCCGGTCGCCCTTCAGCCGCGTCCAGTACGCCAGCCCCTGCTTGACGATGGGGCTTTCGATCGCGTCGAGCGCAATGATGCCGGATGCGCTTTCCGGCACATCACGTGAGATCGTTGCGACGCTTGCTGCCGCGGACAAAACGCCACCCTTCCAAACAACTGGCACCAAGGTGCGTCATAGTGGTTAATGTAATGCGAACGGCAGGGATGTTCCGCACACGATGCTTCTCTCGGTTCTGGATCAGTCCCCCATCCGCAAGGGCGGGAACGCCGCGCAGGGCCTGGCCGAGACCGTGGCGCTGGCGGAAGCCTGCGACCGGCTGGGCTATCACCGCTACTGGCTGGCGGAGCACCACAACAGCAATTCCTTCGCCGGCTCGGCGCCCGAGATCATGATCGCCCGGGTGGCGCAGGCGACGCAGCGGATGCGGGTCGGCTCCGGCGGGGTGATGCTGACCCACTACAGTCCGCTGAAAGTGGCCGAGCAGTTCCGCGTGCTGGACGCGCTCTATCCCGGCCGCATCGATCTCGGCATCGGGCGCGCCCCGGGCAGCGACCAGCGCACGGCCCAGGCGCTGCAGGCCGGACCGCAGGCCTGGGGCATCGATGCCTTTCCCAGCCAGGTCAACCTGCTGCGGCAATTCCTGGACGATGCATCGGGCGCAGCGCCGATCCCGGACAACCATCCCTATCGCGGCATTCACGCCATGCCGCGCGGTCAGGGGCCGGGCCCGGAGATGTGGCTGCTTGGCTCGGGCATCCACAGCGCCGTCTATGCCGCCGAACTCGGTCTGCCGTTCTGCCACGCCTATTTCATCAGCACCGATGGCAGCGAAGACACGGCGGCGGAATATCGCGCGCGTTACAAACCCAGCGACGCCTTCCCGCGTCCGCGCCTGTCGATGGGCGTGGCCGCTCTTGTCGGCGAGACCGAAGAAGAAGCCGCGCGTCTGGCGGCGTCGCGCAACCTCTGGGTCGTGCGGCTGCTGAGCGGCAATCCGATTCCCTTTCCGTCGCCGGAAGAAGCGCTCGCGCAGACGCTGACGCCGCAGGAAGAGAAACTTCTGGCAACGGTGTCCAAGCGCTCCATCGTCGGCACGAAAGAACAGGTGCGCGAGAAGCTGACGGCGCTGGCCGATGCGCATGGTGCGGAGGAACTGGTGGTGGTGATGATCACGTATGATTTCGCCTCTCGCCTTCGATCGTATGAGTTGCTCGCTGAGGCGTTCGGGTTGGCAGTGGAAGCTTGAGATCGCTTCCGTAGCTGTCATCCCGCACAAGCGATGCGACAGCATCGCGCCGATCCGGGACCCATCACGCAGCGTGGGAATGGGTCCCGGATAGCCTCGCTGCGCGAGCCTTCCGGGATGACAGTGATGTGTAGAAACGCCAACGCCCGCGAATGCGGGCACGACGCTTGAAAGTTGGCCAGCCGCGCAGCCCGTGCCATCGCACGTGACCAACAGGCACCGCTCTTTCGCCTCGGCCTCCTGTGACGTCTTCGAGATCTCGCTCGGCTGGGAGCAAGCTCAACCAGGTCCGCTCCATCTGTCCTTCGTCACACGGGTGCCCACGAGTCACACCCTTGGCCTGTCTGATCTCATGGCGCCGTAATCATCGTACCCACTCCTCAAGTTGAGAGGCGTACATAAGAGGACAAAAAGCCTATTCAAGCGGGGTGGCAAAGAGCGACCGCTAACACGCAGAACTATTTTCAGGCGCCCATAGCGACGGCGCGCGTGCTGTTTTCCTCCCCCGTTTACGGGGGAGGTGGATCGTCGCGAAGCGACGAGACGGAGGGGGACGCGGCGCGATAGCGACGCGTTCTTTCACCGTCTGCACCCAGCGTCGCCCCCTCCACCGAAAGGGCGTCCAAAACAGTTCAACTCACCGGCAACAGCCCGATCATCGCGCCGGTCAGCCCGCTCGCCATCGTGCCTGAGACGATCGCGCGCATCGCAAGGGGCACGATCTCGTCGCGGCGTTCCGGCACCAGTGTGCTGTAGCCGGCGATCAGGATTCCGACGCTTGCGAAATTGGCGAAGCCGCACATCGCGTAGACCATGATCTGCGTCGCGCGCGGGTCGAGCGTGCCAGGCGGCAGGTTGGCGAGATCGATGTAGGCGATCAGCTCGTTCAGGATCGTCTTGGTGCCGAGCAGGCCGCCGGCGGCCACCGCCTCATGCCACGGCACACCATAGAGCCAGACTACCGGTGCGAAGATCCAGCCCAGCACACGCTGAAGCGTCAGCGGCGCGCCCTGGAACGATGGAAACTGTCCCAGGATCGAGTTCGCGATCGCCACCAGCGCGACGGTCACGATCAGCATGGCCATGATCTGGAGATATATCTTCAGGCCGTCCTCCGTGCCGCGCGCCACCGCATCCATGCTCGAGCGATAGTCCTGTCCCACGCCCTCCGTCAGGTCCGCTTCCGCATCGCCCGGCACCATGATGCGCGCGATGACGATCGCGGCGGGCAGCGACATGATCGAGGCGACGAGGATGTGACCCAGCGCACCCGGCAACACGTTCGCCAGGATCGTCGCGTAGAGCACGAACACCGTGCCTGCCGTCACGGCGAGGCCGGTCGTCATGATGATGAACAGTTCGGTGCGCGTAAACCGCGCGAGGTAGGGGCGAACCACGAGCGAGCCCTCGACGTTGCCGAGAAAGACCGTCGACGCCGCGCCGAGACCCACCGCGCCGCCCAGGCCCATCGTCTTCTTGAGGACGAACGCCACGCCGCGCACCACCGCGGACAGGATGCGCCAGTACCACAGCACGGCGGACAGCGCGGAGATCACCATCACCAGCGGCAGGACGGTGAACGCGAAGCTGGTCAGCGACGACGGATCGCGCACGATGAACGGCGTCTTGCCGCCGCCGATATAGCCGAACACAAAGCCCGTGCCGGTTTTCGTCGCAGCGGTCAGCACCGTGACCACGCCGTTCAATCCGAAGAGGACATTGCGCGCCAGCGGTACTTTAAGAAGAAGCAGCGCCAGCGCAGCCTGGAGCAGCAGACCACCGATGACAGGCCGCCAGACGACCTCGCGCCTGTTCTCGGAGAACAGCCAGGCCAGACCAATGATGACACAGATGCCAAATGCCGATTGCAGATGCGGCAGAAGCGACGCCATGAACCCCCCGAGCCAAGCGGTTTCACCTTACGGCAAATCCCGGGCGCGAAAAGCCACCCGCCCATGACATGCACAGGCGCAGCGTTTACTGTCACAAACGAAGCAGGGGCAGCATGTCAACGAGCGAGATAATCGCCTCCATTTTGGGCGTCGTGAACATCGTGCTGCTGGTCCGCCGCAGCATCTGGAACTACCCGTTCGGCCTCGCCATGGTCGCGATCTACTTCTTTGTGTTCCTCGGCGCCCGGCTCTACTCGGACGCCGGCCTCCAGATATTCTTCTTCGTCGTGCAGCTCTATGGCTGGTGGAACTGGTACCGCGCCCGCGATCAGGCGGGCCTCGCGCGTGTCGAGGTCATGACGAACCTGTCGCGCGTCACGTGGTGTCTGGTGATCGCCGCCATCTCGATCGGTGAAGGCTGGTACCTGTCGCACTACACCAGCGACGCCGCGCCGTGGATGGACGCCAACACGACCGCGATGAGCGTCGTGGCGCAATATCTCCTGTCGATCCGCAAGATCGAGAACTGGATTCTCTGGATCATCACCGACGTCGTGCAGATCGGACTGTATTACTGGAAGGGGCTGTATCCGACGACGGGGCTGTATGCGTTGTTCCTTGCTTTGTCGGTCGTCGGTCTCTTCCAGTGGGCGCGCGAGCTGCGTGCCGGACCTGTCGGAGCACCGGCGTGATCACGATCTGCCTGCACGGTCCCGAATCCACCGGCAAGTCGACGCTGGCGGCGGAGCTCGCCGCGCGCTTCCGCACGATCGCAGTGCCGGAGTTCGGTAGGCTGTATTGCGAGGCGCTCGGCAATGAGTGCGATATGGAAGATCTGCGCGCGATCCGCGCCGGCCACGATCTGCTCGCGCGCGAGGCGCGGCGAAAGGCGAAGCGGCTTCTGATCCTCGACACCGATGCCGTGATGACAGCAGTGTGGGCGGATGTCCTTCTCGGTCAGCGCCCCGCCGATCTGGATCGTATCGACGATCCCGCTGACCTTTATCTTCTGTGCGATATCGACGTTCCGTTCGAGGCCGACGGCATTCGCTATTTCCCGGACCCGAAAATGCGCCAGCAGATGTTCGAGCAGACTCGCGAAGAGCTTGTGCGGCGCGCCCTGCCCTTCGTCACCATCAGCGGCGATCACGTCCATCGCCTGAACACCGCAATCGAAGCCATCACCAAGCATTTTCCGGAGCTCGCATGAGCGATCGACCCAGCGAGATAAAGGCCCTGGCCGGCGCGCGCGCGATCCCGCCGCTGATCCTGGTGCTCTATCACTTTGGCGAAGGGCATCATTACTGGAACGTCAAATGGTTCGACCTGATCGTCGGCCATGGCTATCTCTGGGTGGAGTTCTTCTTCGCGCTGTCGGGCTTCATCCTCACTTATGTCTATGCGCCGCGCGCGCAGGCCTTCTTCAAGGGCCATGCCTATCGCGATTTCCTGATCGCGCGGCTGGCGCGGCTCTATCCGCTGCATCTCGCGATGCTCCTGCTGATGCTGTTCATGGTGCTTGCGCTGAACGGTGTAGCCGGCGTCACCGGCACGCCATCGATCTATCAGGTGCCGTACCATCCCGTGGTGAACTGGCAGACCTTTATCGCCAACCTGTTCCTGGTTCAGGCGTGGAATATCTACCCCTATCTGTCATGGAACGGCGCGGCGTGGTTCGTCAGTGTCGAGTTCCTGCTGTGCCTGCTCTTCCCGCTCTATCTCGCGCTGACGCGCGGCGGATGGGCGAGCGCGATCGGCTTGATTGCGGCGGGCATCGCGGGATTATGGTTCCTGGCCGCGACCGGCAAGCACGGGCTCGACATCACCTTCCACAACGGCATCTTCCGCGGCATGTCGGCGTTCGCGGTCGGCGTCGGCATCAGTGTGCTTTACGAACGCACGCGGGTGCAGGCGGCACGGCTGCCGGAGATCGCGGTGTCTGGCATCCAGGTCCTGGCGTTGATCTGGGTCGGTTACGGCATGTTCTGCACCGGCTGGTCGCACACCCCGCGCGACATTTATGTCGTGATGCCGATGATGGGGCTGGTCTATGCGCTCAGCTTCGACCGCGGCTTCCTGGCGCGCTTCCTCTCCTCACGCGTGCCGATGCTGCTGGGCGAATGGTCGTTTGCGATCTACATCGGCCAGACGATCTGGCTGCAGCTCATCCGGGTGCTCGAAAGCTTCTATCCACCACTCGACAGCACCGTTTTCGGCATGCGGTTCGGCGACCTGATCTGGTGGCCGGAGCCGCTGCTCCTGCTGGCGGTCTGCATCGCGTGGGGAGCGCTCCTGACGGCGGCGATTGAACGCCCCGCCAACCGCGCAATCCGCGGCTATTTTGCCCCGAAACCGGCTCCCGCTTGACCGCAAAATAGGGCTGGGCCATCACTCCGTCCCGATAAATTCAAACGGGTTCTGGAGGGTTTTCCGATGACCATCGAATTCAAGGGCAAGGTCGCCATCGTCACCGGCGCCGGCGGCGGTCTGGGCCGGGCGCATGCGCTCGAGCTGGCCAGGCGCGGCGCGAAGGTCGTGGTCAACGATCTGGGCGGTTCGGTCGACGGTACAGGCGGCAACTCCGCTGCGGCCGAAGCGGTCGTGGCCGAGATCAAGGCGGCCGGTGGCGAAGCGATCGCCAACGGTGCATCCGTCAGCGACGACGCGGGCGTCGCCCATCTCGTCAAGCAGACGATGGACGCCTGGGGCCGCGTCGACATCCTCGTCGCCAATGCCGGCATCCTGCGCGACAAGAGCTTCTCCAAGATGGAGCTGCGCGATTTCGACGCCGTGATGGCCGTCCATCTGATGGGCACCGTGAAGCCGTGCAAGGCGCTGTGGGAGATCTTCAAGACGCAGCAATATGGCCGCATCGTCGTGACGACCTCGTCGACCGGCCTGTACGGCAATTTCGGCCAGACGAACTATGGCGCGGCGAAGCTGTCGCTGGTCGGCTTCATGAACACCCTGAAGCTCGAAGGCGCCAAGGACAACATCAAGGTCAACGCAATCTGCCCGGTTGCCGGCACGCGCATGACCGAAGGCCTGATGCCGCCGAATATCCTCGAGATGCTGAAGCCGGAATATGTGACGCCGGCCGTCGTTTATCTGGTCAGCGAAGACGCGCCGACCGGCACGATCTTGACGGCCGCCGCCGGCGTGTTCGCCGCGGCGCAGATCGTGGAAACCGACGGCGTCAATCTCGGCCACGCGGCAACGGCGGACGATGTGGCCAAGAACATCGCCAAGATCACCGACTTCACCGGCGCCAAGCACTACAACCAGGGCGGCGAGCAGAGCCAGAAGTTCTTCGCCCGCATCCAGGACAAGCCGGTCGTCGGCTAGGCAAATGCTTAACCTCCCCCTCGTGGGGAGGTCGACAAAATCGCGCAGCGATTTTTCGGGGGGGCTTTCGCCCACGCTTCCCCCCACCCGAAATTTGCTCCGCAAATTTCGACCTCCCCACGAGGGGGAGGTCAAGATTTAAATCCATCGATCGCCGGGCTTGCGCGCGAAATTCGCCAACACATAGCGCCACGGGATGATGATGGGGAATATCACCACCATCGAGCAGGCGAAGATCGTCTGCGCCGTGTCTGCATCGATGCGATGCGCGCGCCATAGCGGCAGCGCGATGATGCCGAGCCAGATCACCTTCCAGGTAATCTCGTAGAACAGCAGCGGCAGCATCTGCAGCGGATAGCGCAGACCGAGCAACGCCATCACTGAAAGGGCCGCCAGCAAGCAGTTCGTCATGCCGCGCATCAGCTCCCAGGACAGAGGATGCGCGATCAGGTCGGGCCAGATATCCAGGCCAAGACCGACCACGAGCAGAAGGTAGCCGGCACGCAACGCGTAGAGCCGGAACAGCGAAACTTCGGACGGCGGCGCGGCGTAGCGCGCGGGCGCCGTTGCGGACATAGTCATCAGCCAACCTCCTTCAGGATTTTCTCGACGGCCGTGAGACGCGCGCTGATGTCGGCGAGGTGCGCCGCGCTGTCGGCCTGTGCGGTGGTCGCCTTCTCGGCAAGTGCGCGATAGGCGTCCTCGGTCAGGACCTTGGCGCGCGCCTGGCGGATCGCCGCGAGGTACTTCATCCCGAAGACGATCAGGATCGTGCCCACGATCGGGCTCATGAAGATCAGGTAGTCAGCATTGGTCATGGGCTGCGCCTTTCATTCGGATTTGAGGGATCGCGCGGCTTTCGCAATCGCCGCCGGTGTGAGTTCGATGTCGAAGTCCGCGACCTCGAAATAGTTGAGAGCCTTGCCGTCGCCGGAGAGTTCGAGCTTGCTGGTGACGAGACCCGCCTCCTCCAGCTTCTGCAGGTGCAGATGCAGGAGCGGCCGGCTGATGCCGACCTCGCGCGCGAGCTGGCTGACGTAATTGCGCCCGTTTGCCTTCAGTGCCGCGACGATCCGCAGCCGGTGCGGACTGGCAAGCGCCGCGAGCGCGGCAAGCAACTGGTCTCCTGCGGATGGCAACTAACAGGTCCACTAGTCATGTGTCAGTTATTTCTTACACATGATAGATCGGATGTCAATACAATCGTTGTCATCCCGGACAAGCGGTGCGGCAGCATTGCGCCGATCCGGGACCTATTCCCAAGCGTTGGAATGGGTCCCGGATAGTCTCGCTGCGCGAGCCTTCCGGGATGACAGCTACTTGCGGGAAAATCGCCTGAAGGCTGCCCGCATCCGCGATGCCGGCCGCGCTCTGTCCACCTCGTCGAAGCGCAACCCCGCCTCGATGACGTCATCGCCGTCCATCGCGCGCACTGTCAGCACGCAGGGACCGATCGGCAGGCTGTCGCCGATTTCGGGCGTCTGATCGAAGCGCTGTGCGAACAGCTGCGCGATCGTCTGCCGCCCATCGAGTCCGCCGAGCGGCAGTTCGTAGAGCGCGCCCAGCGTCGCCAGCGTCGTCGAGCCGTGGATCTCGAACTCGGCGTCCGTCTCCCCCACCCCGCCGGCTTCGTCGAGCGATGCGAACAGGCCGTCGAGATGCTGCACGCGCATCGCCGGCGCCAGGAAGTAGGCGTAGTCGCCGCTCTGCAGCTTGCCCGCCTTGGCCGGCTCCATGATCTCGCGATTGCGCACCACCAGCGCCGCACGGGCCCAGCGCGGCAGCACCGAGACGTTCAGCACGCGGCTGTCCGGCAGCACGGGATAGCCGACCATCTCCACATCGATCTGGCCGGGAAGATCGATTTCGATGCGCTGCACCGACGCCGTGCGGCGCGGCAGAACCTGGCCCAGCCGCTCCGCTACCCATTTCGTCGTCCAGCCCTGCAGCAGAAGCGACACCAGCACGACGAAGAATGCCGTATCGAAATAGAGCGGCGCGTGCGGCAGTCCGGCGAGCGTCGGAATCGCGGCCAGGAAGATGCTGACGGCGCCGCGCAATCCCACCCAGCTGACAAACGTCTTCTCGCGCCAGTCGAAGCCGAACCACTGCAGGGAGGCCCACACCGCGATCGGTCGTGCAATGAAGATGAGGAACAGCGAGATGCCCAGCGCAGGCAGCGCAACAGGGATCAGCCGATGCGGCGCGGCCAACAAGCCAAGAACCAGGAACATCACGATCTGCGCCAGCCATGTCACGACATCGTTCAGGCAGATGATGCCGGCATAGGCGCGCACCGGGCGGTTGCCGCAGACGAGGCCAGCGACGTAAGCCGCGAAGAACCCGGAACCGCCCGCCTCCCCTGTCAACGCGAAGATCGCGACCGCGCCGGCGATCGCGAGCAAGGGATGCAGCCCGCTCGGCAGCTTCACGCCGTTGAGCACCGCCACAAGCAGGAAGCCGCCGCCCAGACCCGCGAGCGCACCGATCGTAGCTTCCTCGAGCAACTCACCGGCGATGTGCCAGCCACTCATCGTGCCATGCGCCGTCAGGAACGCGACCGTGGTGAGTGTGAGGAACACCGCCACCGGATCGTTGGTGCCGGATTCCAGTTCCAGCACGCCGCCGGTCCGGCGCCGCAGCTGCACCCCGCCCGTGCGCATGAGGAAGAAGACGGCAGCGGCGTCGGTCGACGCGACGACAGCACCAAGCAGAAAACTCTCGATCACGCCGAGCTTCAGGAGGAAGTGGGCCGCGACGCCCGTCTGCGCGGCCGTGATCACGACGCCGATCGTCGCCAGGATCAGCGACGGCGCGAACAGACCGCGGAACGCGGCAAGCCGGGTGCGCAGGCCGCCGTCGAACAGGATGACGCTCAGGGCGAGCGAGCCGATCAGATTGGAGAGATGGTAGTTGGAGAACGCGAGATGCCCCGGACCGTCCTCGCCCGCCAGCATGCCGACGCCCAAGAAGACGAGCAGCATCGGGGCGCCGAACCGCGTGGCGATCAGGCTCGACAGGATGCCGGCGATGATCAGCACGGCGCCCAGCAGCAGGATTGCGTTCGCGGTGGCTATGGCGTCCATGGAGTCGAGATAAGGCAGACGCTA
>DASZCC010000264.1:0-2658 GCA_035943485.1 Rhizomicrobium sp.
CATCGTCAACGGCCAGAAGACGTGGACCACGCTGGCGCAATTCGCCGACTGGATCTTTTGCCTCGTGCGCACGGATTCGAACGTGAAGCAGCAGGAAGGCATCTCGTTCCTGCTGATCGACATGAAGACACCGGGCATCACCGTGAAGCCGATCATCGTGCTCGACGGGGCGCATGAGGTGAACGAGGTATTCTTCGACAATGTGAAGGTCCCGGTGGAGAACCGCGTCGGCGAGGAGAACAAGGGCTGGACCTATGCCAAGTTCCTGCTCGTCAACGAGCGCTCCGGCATCGCCGGCGTGGCGCGTTCCAAGCGCGCAACCGACAAGCTGAAGGAGATCGCACGCGCCGAACTGCTCAACGGCGAGCCGCTGGTCGGTGATGACGACTTCTCACGCAAGATCGCCGATCTCGAAGTCGACCTCGCGGCGCTGGAATACACCGAGCTGCGGACGCTCGCCCAGGAAGCCAAGGGCCAGATGGCCGGCCCTGAAAGCTCGATCCTCAAGATCCGCGGCACGGAGATCCAGCAGCGGATCACCGAGCTGACGCTCGAGGCGATCGGCTACTACGCCTATCCGAACGAGCGCGGCTTCTCGTCCAACGAATTCATCGGGCCGGATTACGCGATCGGCGAGGCCGGTCATTATTTCAACATGCGCAAGACGTCGATCTATGGCGGGTCGAACGAGATACAACGCAACATCATCGCCAAGGCCGTGCTGGGCCTCTGAGGGAAACGCACATGGACTTCTCTTTCACGGAGGAGCAGACGCTCCTGCGCAATTCCGTCTCGAAATACCTGGCGGACAATTATACCTTCGACTCCTGGCGCAAATTTACGCGCAGTGAAACCGGCCGCGATCCGAAGCACTGGAAGCAGTTCGCCGAGCTCGGCCTGCTCGCGGCGCCGCTGCCGGAAGAGCATGGCGGTCTTGGTGGCGGGCCGGTGGACACCCTCATCATCATGGAAGAGTTCGGCCACGCGCTGGTCGTCGAGCCCTATGTGCCTACTGTGGTGATCGGCGGCGGCTTCATCCAGCATGCCGGAAGCGACGCGCAGAAGACCGAGTGGCTGGGCAAAATCGCGTCCGGTGAAACCATGATGGCGTTCGCCTTCGCCGAGCCCAAGGGCCGCTACAACCTCGCCGACCTCACGACGACAGCGAAGAAGCAGGGCGCGAACTATGTGCTGAACGGGCAGAAGGCCGTCGTCATCGGCGCGCCCTGGGCCGACACGCTGATCGTCACCGCGCGCACCGGCGGCGGCCAGCGCGATGCCAAGGGCGTCAGCGTCTTCCTGGTCGACAAAAAGGCCAAGGGCGTCTCGGTGCGCGACTATCCGACCATGGACAGTCTGCGCGCCTCGGAAGTGACGTTCGAGAACGTCGAAGTGCCGGCCGCCAACCTGATCGGTCCCGCCGATGCAGCGCTGCCGCTGATCGAGCGCGTGGTGGATGAAGGCATCGCCGCCGTGTGCGCGGAAGCGACGGGCGCGATGAAGGTGCTGGTCGATGCAACGGTGGAATACTCAAAGTCGCGCAAGCAGTTCGGCGTGCCGATCGGCAAGTTCCAGGTGCTGCAGCACCGCATGGTCGACATGTTCGTGAACTACCAGCAAGCCATCTCCATCACGCTGATGGTGACGCTCAAGCTGGGCGAGAGCGACGTCGAGCGCGCCAAGGCCGCCTCGGCCGCCAAGGCGATGATCGGCAAGGCCGGCCGCTTCGTCGGTCAGCAGGCGGTGCAGGTTCATGGTGGCATGGGCATGACCGACGAGCTCAATGTCGGCCACTACTTCAAGCGCCTGACGATGATCGACACGCTGTTCGGCGGCATGGATCATCATCTGAAGCGTTTTGCGGCACTCGGAACAGCCAAGGCCGCGTAGCTCAGGGAGAACGCCCATGTCCGCGTTGTTGTCCGAGAAGAACGGGTCCGTCGTCACACTGACGATCAACCGCGCCGAGAGCCGCAATCCACTGGGCGAGGAGGGTGACGGCGACCTGTTCGCGCAGGCCTGCGCCGCGATCAATGCTGACCGCGACGTGCGCTGCGCCATCCTCACCGGCGCTGGTCCGGCGTTTTCCGCCGGCGGCAACGTCAAGGCGATGCGCGAGCGCAGCGGCAGCTTCGCTGGCGCCGGCGTGCACATCCGCGATCGGTATCGCAATGGCATCCACCGCATCGTGAAAAGCCTGTGGCATCTCGAGGTGCCGCTAATCGCCGCCGTCAATGGACCAGCGATCGGTTTGGGCAATGACGTGGCCTGCCTCGCTGACATGCGCATCGCGGCGGACACGGCGATCTTCGGCGTGACGTTCCTCAAGATCGGACTGGTGCCCGGCGACGGCGGCTCGTGGATCCTGCCACGCGTCATCGGCCATGCCCGCGCCGCCGAACTGTTCTTTACTGGCGACACGATCGACGCGACGACGGCGCTCTCCTGGGGGCTCATCAGCCGCGTCGTGCCGGCCGCTTTCCTGATGGAGGAGGCGAACAAGCTCGCCGCCAAGATCGCGCGCCAGCCACCGGACGTCCTGCGCATGACCAAGAAGATGATGCGCGAAGGCCAGAATGTCAGCTTCGACGTGGTGATGGAGATGTCGGCCGCCTATCAGGCGCTGGCGCATCTGACCGAGGATCACAAGGAAGCGGT
>DASZCC010000265.1:0-2041 GCA_035943485.1 Rhizomicrobium sp.
GCCACTGCTGATGGCGCTCTACACCGGCATGCTCGGTGATGCGGCCGCGATGCTGAAGCCGCGCGTCGACAGCGAGATCGCCAATCACCTGTCGTTCATGGAGAAGGAGCTGGGCGGACACGAGTTCTTCGTCGGCAACACACTGACGGGCGCGGACATCATGCTGAGCTTTGTCGTCGAGGCTGCCGGTGCGCGCCTCGATCCCTATCCGAATCTGGTGAAATATCGCGACCGCCTGCACGCGCGGCCGGCCTACAAGCGCTCGATCGAGAAGGGTGGCGAATACGCGCTGATGAGCCGCTAGGCTTTGACCGCGCTGCCCCAGTAATTGAACCCGGCAAAACGGGGCGTGCCGGGCAGATACATCGTTTCCATGTCGGAGATGCGGAAGCCCGCATCGCCGATCAGTTTCGGGATCGGCCTGTTGACATGGCAGCCGCCACACAGTGACTTCCAGACCGGCGTGATGCGTTGCTGCCAGCGCGCGACATTCTGATCTGGCGCACTGCCGTGCTCGCAGAAGATCATGCGGCCGTCCGGCTTCATCACGCGCCGCATCTCGCCCAGCGCCTTCATCACGTCGGGGATGGAGCACATCGTGTAGGTGATCAGCACGGTGTCGGCGCTCTCGGCATCGAGCGGAATCTGCTCGCCTGGCAAGCCGAGAAATTCGAGCGGGATGGGTGAGGCGGCAGCACGCTCCCCGGCGCGCGCCCGCATCTCGGCCGCGGGCTCCAGCGCCCAGATCAATTCGACCTTCGCGGGATCGTAGAACGGCAGATTGTGACCGGCGCCGAAGCCGACCTCCAGCACACGGCCCTGCGCGCGCGGCACGACCTTCTTGCGCTGATACGTTATCGGCTTGGTGCCCATCGCCGCATTCAGCAGCCGCGGCAGGATATGACGATCGTAGAACCCCATGCGCCAAGCCTAGCACGGCCGATCAGAGCGGCGCGATGTTCTTCCGTACCCAGGCGGCCATGTCGTCTTCATTGAATGTCCCCGCCGCCACCGACAGCATTGCGAGCGTGGCCTGTGCGGGGTCGGCCGTCAGCCGATGCCCGTTAAGGCGCAGGAAAAGCACGGCGGCGATGAACGCTACGCGCTTGTTGCCATCGACGAAGGCATGGTTCTTCGCCAAACCGAAGGCATAGCTGGCAGCCAGCCGCGCCACGTCGGTTGTGCCTTCATAGGCGAACAGGTTTTGCGGGCGCGACAGCGCGGACTCGAACAGCCCCTCATCACGCATTCCATCAGCGCCACCGTGGGTGGCGATGCTTTCGCTGTGAAGGAGTTCAAGAACGTCGCGGCGAACCCAGACGGGCTCGCTCATTTTGCTAGGGCTTTCAGCGTGTCGCGGAATTCAGCCATGATCTCCCGGCCGGCCTCGATCTGCTTCTCGGCGTTCATGTCGTAAGGGCTCAGACGAAAGCCATCCGGCGCGGTCGTCAGCGTCAGAGTGTCTCCCTTCTTCACATTGAGAGCGGCGAGAGCTTCTTTCGGGAGGATCGTGCCCACGGAATTTCCTATCTGTACGAGCTTGATTTTGAAGTGCATGACGCAACCCTCGTTCCAACGAACGTAGGAACGTTACGTTATAACAAACGTATAATCAAGCCCTATTCCGGGGCGATTGTGACCTTGATGCCGTCCAGCTCGTCGGCGCAGATCACCTGGCAGGAGAGGCGCGAGGTGGGTTCGACCGCCAGCGCCATGTCGAGCATGTCGACTTCGGCGTCAGACGGCGGGGTCAGCTTCTCGTACCAGCCGTCGGTCACATAGACATGGCAGGTCGCACAGGCGCAGGCACCGCCGCACTCGGCTGCGATCGGCAGGCCGGCGTCGCGCAGGATCTCCATCACAGTCCAGCCGTCGCGGCCTTCGATCTCGCGGGTCTCGCCGTTGCGGTCGGTGGCGACGATCTTCATGCGTTCACACCCAGCTTCTTCTGAAGGTTCGACGATGACGTCGTGTACTGGAAACGCAACTTCTCATTCGGCTTGCAGATATGGAACGCGGCCTGCGACATCAGCGCCGCTTC
>DASZCC010000266.1:0-4953 GCA_035943485.1 Rhizomicrobium sp.
ATCCGTCAGCACGATATCGTAGTAGCCGGATCGCCAGTCGGCACCTGCCTGCACCGCCAGCGCGACGGGCCAGCCGCAGCCCTTGCTGTCGGCATCCGCCGGCACAGGATGTTTGCCGATGCGCACGCCTTCCTGTTGCATCACGACCTGACGATCGGCGCCGACACGTGCGATCTCCAGCGTGCACGGACCCGCATCGCTGCTGGCATGGATGGCGAAGCTTTCGCCGGGTGAAACGCTGGTTCGGTCGGTGTAGAGCGCGAGCATGACGCGATCCTAACACTCATTTTCCTTGCGTCGATCAGCCCGGCGGGGATGATACCTATGACAGGGAGACAACGCATGAAAGCCACACGGATCGGTGTCATCGGGCTCGGCCAGCGCATCGCGCATGTGCTGGGCGCGATGAAAGAAGTGGGCTGGAACATCAACCTGGCCGGCTACGTCGACCCCGCACCGGTGGGCGCGCCGATCCTGAAGGATTTCGACATCGCGATGGGTAAATCCTACGCCGATCCACAGGCGCTGCTGAAAGACGGGCCGTTCGATCTCGTGATGATCGGCTCGCCCAACCATCTGCACTACGAACACCTGCTCGCGGCCTTCGCGGCCGGTTACCCGATCTTCGCCGAGAAGCCGATCGTGCGGACGGAGGAGGAGACCTTCGCGCTGGCCCGCCACCTTGCCGATACGAAAACGCCGCCGCTGTTCATCGGCCTAGTCATGCGCTCCATGCCGATCGTGCGCGAAACCATCGCGCGCGTCGACAGCGGCGCGCTGGGCGAGATCGTCTCGATGGACGCGACTGAGCATCTGCCGCCGGAGCATGGCGGCTATCTCGCGCGCAACTGGCGGCGCAAGCAGGAATGGGGTGGCTCGTTCTATCTCGACAAGGTGTGCCACGACTTCGATATCTTCGGCCGCCTCGCCGGCACGCGGCCGTCGCGTGTCGCCAGCTTCGGCGGACGGCGCATCTTCCACGCCGATCGCAAGAATGTGGAGCGCACCTACAGCGACGGAGCGCCGGCCTACGCGATGCGCGATGCCGGCTGGGCCGGTGCGAACGACGCGTTCCACTCCGACATGGACGTCACCGACCATCAGACCGCGCTGGTCGAATATGGCAACGGCATGCAGCTGTCGTTCCACTCCAACTCACATGTCAGCCTGGGCGAGCGCCGCTGGTATATCGCCGGCACCGAAGGCACGCTGCTCGCCGATCTCGTGCGCAACAAGCTGATGGTGCGGCGCGCGATGAGCAAGGAAAAGCCGGAGCGCTTCGACTACGCCAACCGCACCGACGACAACCACAACGGCGCTGACCAGGCGATGGCGCGCGACCTGATGGCGACGCTGGAGAAAGGCGTCGCCTTCCCTGTCACGCCGCACGACTCGATGGAAGCCGGCCTGACCGTGATGGCCATCGACCGCGCCATGACGGAAGGCCGCGTCATCGACTGCGCCCCAATGTGGACCGACTACGACGCGGCGCGGGGCGGGGGCTGATCGTCGTCCTTCTTCTCGAACTCAAACTTGATCGGCTTGAATTGCGAGAAGTCGAGATTCGACAAATCCTGCTCCAGGAATGCCTCAGCCTCCGCGTCAGTTTTGAACACGGGAACGGTGATTTTCGTCGTCTTCGCAGTCATCAGGATTGCTTCGCTCCAAGCGACTTGAAATACGCGATTCCGTCCGGCGAATCCCACGCGGCCGGGCCGGACGCCCGCCCGATCTCGTGGCCGTCGGGGCCGATGAGGACCGTCAGCGGCAGGCCGAAGGCGCCGAAGGCGCGCAGCAGCGCGAGGTCGGTGTCGACATAGGTGTCGAGGCCCCTGATACCGTGCTCGGTCAGGAAGCTTTTGGCATCCGCCGCGCTGCCGCGTCCGACATCGACCGCCACCACGGTCAGACCCGGCGCGGCGGCCTTGAGGGCGGCGAGGGCCGGAAGCTCCTTCACGCAGGGCGCGCACCACGGGGCCCAGAGGTTGAGCAGGACATACTTGCCTTTGAAGGCCGACAGCGCCTGGCGGTTGCCGGCGGCATCACTGAAGGCGACCTGCGGCACGGCAGGCGCGGCCTTGCTCAGTGCGAACGGCGCGAGCGCGGCGGGCGGCGCGGCTCCATCGGCGGATGCGTGGACAGTGCGGCCTAGCATCCCATATAGAACCCCCGCCGCCACAATTACGACGAGAAAGGCGGCGATGGCGTATAACTGCAGTCGGGAAAGCGTCACGGGCATCTCATGAGTGCGAACAAGATGTGGGGCGGCCGCTTCGAGGGCGGACCCGCCGCTGTCATGGAGGTCATAACGCCCTCCATCGATTTCGACAAACGGATGGCGGTGCAGGACATCGCCGGTTCCCGCGCCCACGCCCGCATGCTGGCGGTGCAGCAGATCATCTCCCAGTTCGACTGCGACGAAATTCTCAAAGGTCTCGATACGATCGAGAAGGAGATTGCCGACGGCAGCTTCACTTTCAGCCGTAAGTTAGAGGACATCCATCTCAACATCGAATCCCGTCTCAAGGAGCTGATCGGGGACGCCGCCGGCCGGTTGCATACCGGCCGTTCGCGCAACGACCAGGTGGTGACGGATTTCCGTCTGTGGGTGCGCGAGGCCTGCACACGCGCCGAACATGGACTCGAAGTCCTGCAACAGGTGCTATTTGCCCAGGCCGAGACACATGCGGCGACGATCATGCCGGGCTACACGCACATGCAGCCGGCGCAGCCGGTAACATTCGGCCACCACTTGCTCGCCTATGTCGAGATGTTCGGCCGCGATCGTTCGCGCTTCGAGGACTGCAAGAAGCGCCTGAATGAATCGCCGCTCGGTGCCGCCGCGCTTGCCGGCACGCCCTATCCCATCGACCGCGACGTGACGGCCAAGGCGTTGGGCTTTGCGCGGCCGATGCGCAATTCGCTTGATGCCGTGTCGGCGCGCGATTTCGCCCTCGAATATCTCGCCGCCGCCACCATCGCCTCCACGAACCTGTCGCGCCTCGCCGGCGAGATCGTGCAGTGGTCGACGCCGGCCTTCGGCTTTATCCGTTTGTCGGATGCGTTCACCACCGGTTCGTCGATCATGCCGCAGAAGCGCAATCCCGATGCCGCCGAGCTGATCCGCGGCAAGACCGGCCGTGTGCTGGGCGATTTCGTGGCGCTCGCCACCGTCGTGAAGGGCCTGGCGCTCGCCTATGGCAGCGACCTGCAGGAAGACAAGGAGCGCGTGTTCGACGCCGCCGACACGATCGAGATGTCGCTCGCCGCGATTGCGGGCATGATCGCCGACATGACGATCAACGAAGTCGCGATGCGCCACGCCGCTGAAGCCGGTTATCCGACGGCCACCGATCTCGCCGACTGGATCGTGCAGACGCTGAAGAAGCCGTTCCGCGAGGCGCATCACATCGCCGGCGCCATCGTGCGCCGCGCCGAGGAGCTTCATCTGTCGCTCGACGCGCTGCCGTTGTCCGAGATGCAGGCGGTCGAGCCGGGCATCACGCAGGATGTCTTCGCTGTCCTCTCGCTCGACGCGTCGGTGAACGCGCGCATGAGCTATGGCGGCACGGCGCCGGATCGCGTGCGCGAGCAACTTCTCTTCTGGCGGGTGAAGCTGAAATGAAACGCTGGCCGCTTATCGCCCTTCTGGGCCTTGTACTGTCCCTGTCCGCCTGCGGCGTGAAGAGTGATCTCATGCTGCCCGACGGCAAGCCGACGCCGAAGGGACAGAAGGATCCATCCAAGCCACCGCCGCCGATGCAGCCATGAACCATTTCACCTATATCGACGGCGTGCTGAACGCCGAGCAGGTCGACCTGAACGAGCTTGCCCGCAAGGTCGGCACGCCGTTCTACTGCTATTCGTCCGCCACGCTGCGGCATCATTATCGCGTCTTCGCCGATTCCTTTCCGCGCGGAACGCTGATCGCCTACTCCGTCAAAGCAAACGGCAATCTCGGTGTCCTGAAGACGCTGGCGCGGCAAGGCGCGGGCGCCGATGTCGTGTCGGGCGGCGAACTGCGGCGCGCGCTGAAGGCCGATATTCCTGGCAACAAGATCGTGTTCTCCGGCGTCGGCAAGACGCGCGCCGAGATGAAGCTCGCACTCGAGGCCGGCATCCTGCAGTTCAATGTCGAGAGCGAACCCGAGCTTATCGCGCTGTCCGAAGTCGCGCGTGAAGGCAATTACATCGCGTCGGTGGCGCTGCGCGTGAACCCCGATGTCGACGCCAAGACTCACGCCAAGATCACCACCGGCACAGCCGAGACCAAGTTCGGCATCGCCTGGAGCCAGGTGCGGCCAACTTACAAGATCGCGGCTGGTCTCAAGAACATCCTGGTCACCGGCATCGACGTGCATATCGGCAGCCAGATCACCGATCTCGCGCCGTTCGAGGAAGCCTTCACCAAGGTTGCCGAGCTTACCGCCCAGCTGCGCGCTGACGGCCATGCGATCTCGCGCCTCGATCTCGGCGGCGGACTGGGCGTGCCTTATGAGCAGACCAACACGCCGCCGCCCGATCCAGCGGCCTATGGCGCGATGGCGACCCGCATCACTAAGGACCTTGGCGTACAGCTGATCCTGGAACCCGGCCGGCTGATTGCGGCCAATGCGGGTGTGCTGGTGTCGCGGGTGATCTATATCAAGAAGGGCGAGAACAAGACCTTCGCCATCATCGATGCCGGAATGAACGACCTGATCCGACCGGCGCTCTACGACTCGCATCACGATATCGTGCGCGTGCATGAGGCCAACGCCCTCGACGGCCGCGCTCGCTACGATGTGGTCGGCCCGATCTGTGAAACCTCGGACACTTTTGCCGCCGACCGCGAAATGCCGGCGCTGCGGGCGGGCGATCTGGTCGCGATCCTGACTGCCGGCGCCTATGGCGCGGTGATGTCTTCGGCCTACAATGCGCGGCCGCCGGCGCCCGAGGTGCTGGTTAGGGGCG
>DASZCC010000267.1:0-2514 GCA_035943485.1 Rhizomicrobium sp.
GCTGGCCGGCCGTGCCGAGTTCTTCCACACCGAGACACGCAATACGTTCGGCCTGTCGGAGGCCACGAGCGAGAACGGCACGGCGCTGACAGCCGCTGTCACCGTGCTCCCCGCCGATTGGGTGAAGCTGACCGGCGAAATTGTTTCGATCACCAGCACACGCGGCGAGCGCACCATTGTGGGTTTGACGCCGGCGCAGACAGAAACCCAGTTCCAGCTCGCGGCGCGCTTCTACTGGGACTGATCATGGCTAACGGAAAGTAAACGGCCGTCCGTCGCTAAACCCGATGGTAACGACGATGCGGTTAGCATCCCCATCGGAAGTGAGTGCATTCGCGATGTTCAGAGAAAAGTTGATTACCACTCTGATCTGGTCCACCGGCTCCGTGGCCGGCGCGATGCTTGTGGACTATGTGGTCACTGTCCTCGTGCTCCATAACCTCCAAGGTTACACGCCGGGGATCACCTTCATCATCGCGACCATCGTGACGCTGCCAACGACTTATTATCTCGTGGCGAGCCGGCTCAATCTGCGTCATGCCCGCGACGAACTCTCGGCCGCGCGCGACGCGGCGATCAATGCCAACCTCTCGAAGACGCTGTTCTTCGCGAACATGAGCCATGAGCTGCGGACACCCCTGAATGCCATCCTGGGTTTCTCCGAATTGCTGGCATCCGACATCTTCGCCGCCAAGCGCGTTGAGTATGCGCACCTGATCCACAGTTCGGGCGCGCATCTTCTCGACCTCGTCAACGATCTGCTCGATCTCTCGCGGATCGAGGCGGGCAAGCTTCAACTTCACACCGACGAGATCAGTATCACCGAAGTGGTCGACGAGTGCGCCCGCACGGTCGAGCCGCGGGCGCGCACCGCCCGCGTCAGGCTGATCCGGTCATTGGAACCGGAACTGCCGGACATCACCGGCGACCATCGCGCCATCAAGCAGATCCTGCTGAACCTCCTCACCAACGCGATCAAGTTCACGCCCGCGGGCGGCGTGGTGGAGATCTTCGCCGCGATGACAACAGCCGGTGAGCTGGCCTTTGGTGTGCGCGACGAAGGCATCGGCATTCCCGAAGAAGACCAGGCAAAGGTCTTCGAGCGTTTCGGCCAGGCGCGCCATGACGTGAAGCTGGTCCAGGAAGGCACCGGTCTCGGCCTTCCCATCGTAAAGGGCCTCGCCGAGGCGCATGGCGGGCGGATCGCGCTTGAAAGCAAATCCGGCCAGGGCACGCGCGTGACGGTCTTCCTGCCGCGCGACCGGCTGGTCGCCAGGCAGCAGGCGGCGCTGGCCTCGTAACCTTGTACTTAGTCGAGCGGATGACTATACAAACCACGGGTTGGACTGTGGTGAATCATGCTTTCCGCCAAAGCGAAATATGCCTTCAAGGCGATGTTCGCGCTTGCCCGGCTTGAGCCGGGCGCGCTGCTGCAGGCGCGCGACATCTCCGAGAAGGAGAACATCTCCAAGAAATTCCTCGACCTGATCCTGCTCGAGCTGCGCGGTCATGGTCTGGTGCGCAGTTTCCGTGGGCAGCATGGCGGCTATTCGCTGGCCAAGGCCCCGGGCGAGATCACATTGGGGCAGATCGTGCGGATCATCGACGGGCCACTGGCACCCATCGCCTGCGCCAGTGTCACGGCCTATCGCCGCTGCGACGACTGCAAGAACGAGCAGGAGTGTCTTGTCCGCCAGAGCATGCGGCGCGTGCGCGATGCCGCCTCCGAGATCCTCGATCACACCACGCTCGCAAGCGCGCTGGCGATGGAAAAGGCGCGCAAGACGCGCAAGCGCAAGGCGGCCTGACTACCAGCCCAGATACGGAATGAGCGTATCGGCGATCCACTCGGCGCGGATCAGGTGCGAACGCACGATCTCGCGCACGCGCGGCGACGGCGTCAGGCGGAACACCGCGATCGCCAGATCATCGAGTGAGGCGCCTTCTGATGCGTCGTGCAGCAGGCGGGCAAAAAGTGCGATGTGGCCCTTGTCGTAGTCGTTGAGCTCCTCGGTCCAGGGGCACTGCGTCCAGAACCGCGCGGGTTCATCGGGCATGCGGTCCATCGGCGGCGGCGGCGCACGATCGGACGGCTCATACGCGGTCGGGAAAGGCACGACGGGCATCGCGGTCTCCTTTGAAAGGCGAAAATCCGAGCGGGCCGGAACCAAGGGGATAGCCCGGCCCGACTCGGACAACGCCGTGCCTATTCGGCAGCGACTTTCAGGTCAGGCGTCCTGACCTCCTTGCGGCGCGTCACGCTGTGGCGGCCGTCGGCGCCGAGCGGAACGTCGCCATCAATCGTCACGCGATGCAGCTCGCGCGCCTCGGTGAAGTCGCCGATGCCGTAGTGCTGCGTTGCGCGATTATCCCAGATCGCAACGTCGCCGATCGCCCAGTGCCAGCGCACCGTGTTCTCCAGCCGTGTGATGTGATCCTGGTAGATGTTGATGATGCGCGCGGAGTCTTCGCGGTTCAGGCCGATGATCTTCTGCGCGAAATTCCCGAGCAGCA
>DASZCC010000268.1:0-12064 GCA_035943485.1 Rhizomicrobium sp.
CGAAGGCGCGACGGCAGGATGCCCCGTGCGAGCAATGCGCGCGTCACCGCGCCCGTGCCGGGACCAAGCTCCAGCACTGTGCCGGGTATCGAAGGGTCGACCTGCGCTGCAATGGCGCGCGCCAAGGCCGGGATGGATGGGAAAACAGACGACACGCCGCTGGGATTGGCGACCAACCTGCGCAGGAACTGAAGATTTTCGCGCCAGGCGGCGTGGACGGTATTTTCAGCTGCGATCGCCATGAGGAATTAACCCCGACACCGCCCCGGAGTTCCCTCGATCAGGGTTTCCGGAACTTGAGCATGTATTGGTCCGTATGGCCGCGTATCGAGGCGTCGAAAATCGGTTTGGTGTGATCGTCGGCCGGGTTGTGCAACGCATCATCGTTTTCCGCGATCAGCACGAAGCCGGCCGCCGTCACTTCCTTGAGGACGCGCGCCTTCTCGATGCGATGAAGCTTGGCGATGTCGGCGTCGGTCTCGCCGGAATTGGCCGCATGGTCGAGGATGAAATAGGTGCCGCCTGGCTTGAGCGACTCGAACACATGCCGATTGAAGGCCGCCATGTCGACCGTGCCGTACTCCGCGATATGCAGGTCGTGATAGTTCTGCGTGATCCAGAAGATGTCGATCTTCTCCGGCAGGTTGAATTCGCCGAACGGTGTGCCCTGAACGATGATGTTGGGATGCCCGGCCGCCATCTGGTTGTCGGCTTCAACCGAGCCCTTCCAGCGCGTCGTCTCCAGTGCATAGATCTTGCCGGTGGGGCCGACCACATCGCTCAGCATACGCGTGTAGTAACCGCCACCCGGAAACAGCTCGCCCACGACCATCCCGGTCGTCACGCCCGCGAAGGCGATCGTGTCGGCGGGCTTGCGTGCCGCGTCAGTGTCGCGGTCGTCCTTGGGTCGGGTGCTGTCTGCCACGGCGGCGGCGATGTTACCCGGCTCGGCAAAGGCCGGTCCAGCCATGCAAAGCGCAAGCGCCGCGGCGGCGTGCAGGATGATCTTCATGATGAATTCCCCGGTTGCTCCGGCTACCGAGCTTAGGCGAGCCGGCGCAGCGCGGGAGACACGATCGCGTGACGCTTGCAGCGCGCGCGGACGCCCGGTATGCCGGACACAGACCATCCAAGGCACGCCATGAGCCCGGAAATACTTCGCAAGAGAATGCGCCCGGCGCGCAGCCGTGAATGGCTGTCACGCGTGCTTTTCGGCGTGGTCCTTGTGATCGTACTCGGCCTGATCATCTATGCGGTGTTCAATCCACCGCAGTTCGACTTCGGAACCTAGTGCGTCTGCGGCAGCAGGATCGTTGCCGTCGTACCGACATCGATTTCGCTCTCGACCGTCAGCGCGCCGCCATGAAGCTCGGCGAGCTCCTTGGTGAGCGGCAGGCCAAGACCCGTGCCCTCGCCACTCTTGTGCAGATCGTGGCCGACCTGAACATAGGGCTCGAGCACCTTGGGGATGTCGTCCTGCTCCATGCCGACGCCGGTATCAGCGACCGAGATCGCGACCGAGTCCGCCGAGCGATAGACCGAGATGCGGACTTCGCCGCCCGGCTTGGTGAACTTGATGGCGTTCGACAGCAGGTTCAGGATCATCTGGCGCATGCGCTTGACGTCGGCGGACACCGTCTGGATGCCGTCATGCATCTCGATGCAGATACCGACCTGTGCATCGCGCGAGAGCGTCTCGACGCTGCGCACGCAGCTGAGGATCAGCTTGAAGAGTTCGACGGACGACAGGTTCAGTTCGAGCTTTCCGGCATCGAGCTTTGACATGTCGAGCACGTCGTTGATGAGCGACAGCAGATGGCTGCCACTGCCATGGATGATCTTGGCGTATTCCTTGTACTTCTCGTTCTCCAGCGGACCGAACATCTCGTCCTTGAGCACTTCGGAGAAGCCCAGGATCGCGTTCAGCGGCGTGCGAAGCTCATGGCTCATATTGGCCAGGAAGGCGGCCCGTGCCTCTGCCGTGTCGATCGCGGCCTGGCGATCCTCGTCAGCCTTCTGGAGCTTGGCCTTCACCTCCGCCAGTTCGCGGCGAAGCTCGGCGGCAAGTTCCTGGAGGTTGCCAGGTTCGTGGTGAGCGTTGCGCTGGGAATGGTTTTGCGCGGCCGGGCGCGGCGCGGGTGCGCCAACCCGCAGGTTCAGCGGGTTCAGATCGTTGTTCGCCCAATCGTCCATAGAGCGTGTCGCTCCATCGGGACCGGTTTTCGATCGTTTGGCGCCATCACGATGGGACGACGCGAGCGACGAGATGACATTCTGCATTGGGCACTCCGTACTCTCGTTATTCCCTCCTACCACCGCGAGCGCTAACCCGATCGGTGACCCCCTTCGACTAGGTCATTTTTGCCGAGTTTGGTTACCATTCCCTTAACCAGAAACGGGAACTTTGAGGAACTTCAATGGGTTGTATTAAGCCTGCGTGCCAGAATCGATCATCACGGTGGTTTTTGATGAACGATTCGGATCGGTGTTCGCGCGAATGCGAACGATCCAGCTACCAAGTGATATGGAGCTTCAAACCGGCACCATACTCTTTCGAGCGCAGATCGTCGGTGTAAGTGTTGGGGACGCTTTCCAGGTGATAGCGGAAGAGTTCGATACCGCCTTGCGCCGTCCCCACCCGTGCAGCGACTAGATCAGCGTTCGCCTGTTCTAATGGCGCCGTGTCGGTATGGCTCCAATACAGGTTCTGCACCTGGTCGCGCTGGCTCTGGTCGAGGTGGATCGCTGGGAAGTCTTGCGCGTCCGTCCAGCCGGCCTCAACCGCCGCAGCGGGCGCCAGCATCAGCAGAGACGTCGCAATGACACCCAAAGTAAGACGCAAGGCCGTTCCCCAAATCCCAAGAACACAACGGTATTTGCGTAAGGCAAAGAGTAAACGCCAGGGTAACCATGTTGTCCAGCGGGGGGACCCGGGTTTCGAATGGGGTGTCCGTGATTTTGCTGTGACGGCTAGCGCTATCGCGCTGGGCCGAGGCCCTTAAAAGAGCTGGGCCACGCGTCCGCGATTCTCGCCACGGCCCTCGTACAGTTCCCAGAACTTATCTGCGATCGTGGCCGGGTCGATGGAGCTGTCATTGCCCCACGGCGTGCCCTTGACCGATCCTGCGACCGTGACTTCGCCGACATAGACATTGTCGCCCCTCAGCTGCTGCGCAAGCAGACCGACCAGCTTGCGTTTGGCGGCATTCGCAAGGGCGACGCCCATGGACTTCAGGTTGATCGCCATCTCATCCATGAACGGCGTGTCGTCGCCGAAGGCTCCATTGGTGACGAGAATGGCGCCACCGCCCTTCAGATCCGGGAGCGCTTCGCGAACCGCTGCGAGCAGACCGAAAATGGCCACGTCGAAGACACCGCGCAGCACGGCAGGTTCGGCCGCAAGAAGATCGCGCGCCTGATCGCCGCCTATCGCATTCCAATGGATCACCGTGACCGGACCCAGCTTGCCACGCACTTTGGAAATCGCATCGCGGACGCTGTCGGGATTTCCCGCATCGGCAGCAAATGAGGCGGCCGAAATTCCTTTCGCCTTTAGCGCGGCGACACCGGCAGCGAGATATTCCTCGTTGCGCGCGACAAGGGCCACTGTAAAGCCCTGTTTGCCGAACTTCTCGGCAACGGCGTTCGATATACCGGGCCCGAACCCGACGACCACGATTGTCTTGGACATGACGTCTCCCGATATCCGGCCAAGCCAACACTAGTGCGGGACCTCCGGAATGACGAATCTGCTATAAAGCTCTGCAATTCTGACATCTGGAGCGTCAGCATGCTCACACGGACATCTCTTCTCCGCATCGCGCTCGTGGCGCTTGGCGCGGTGATGATCCTTCTCTATCCGCTTGCCGTCGTCTGGCCATCGGGTTGGGCCTGGCACATGGGCATGCCCTACGAGTCCGATTACTTCATGATGATCGTGGGCGTGTACGCGACGCTGGGCGCTTTCCTGATCTATGCGGCGCGCGACCCTGACGCCAACCGGAGCCTCATCTGGTTCACCGTTGTATCCAGCTTGGTGCACGGCGTGATCATGGGTATCCAGTCGTTCGGCACCGCAAACGGCATGAGCAATATGGGGCACCTTGCCGGAGACGTGCCGGCCCTTCTGCTGGTCGCCGTCGTGCTTTCTCTCCTGATGTGGATGCCGGAGAAGTCTGCGCGAACTGCGTGACGGTTGACGGACACACAAACGTCATACGGTGCGGCATGTCCCCTCAAGGACGGCATCCGAAGGGCAGATTGCGGCCTTCGAGATACCCGAATTGGTGCGCTGCGACACAGCTTTTATTGGACAAGCTTGGTTAATAGGATTTATGTCGAGGTCCACCCCCGACTACGCGGTGGCAGTTGGCCCGGCTTTGGGAATACCCGTTCACATCGCCGGGCCAATCTTGCTTCAGGCGTTTCGACCGTCTCCGACGATCCCATCCGACAGTCCAGTCGCTCGTGCTGCCGGCTCGTCTGGAAAGCACGCTTGACAGACAAGCGTCCTTGACTGTAAAGCTACCTTTACTAGTCAAAGGAGCTTTACACTATGACCAAGAACCCAGCCATCCGGCGCTATAACTCGCGCGTTGTCCTGTTCAGCCTCGCCTATGCCGCCTTTCTTCTAGCTGCCACCTACGGCTTCAAACATCAGCTGCTGAACGGCCCCCTCGCCTATCTCGCCGCGAGTCTGCCGGCGTTCGCCATCATCGGAATTTTCGTCTCGATCGGCCGCTACCTGATCGAAGAGCAGGACGAGTATCTGCGGATGCTGATGGTCCGCCAGACTCTTTGGGCAAGCGGCTTCTCACTTAGCCTTGCCACGCTCTGGGGCTTTCTCGAGAGCTTCGAACTCGTCGGGCATGTCGAAGCCTATAACGTTGCCATCCTGTGGTTCGGCGGCCTCGGCCTCGGTGCACTCGCCAATCGCCTCACGATCGGGCGTGGAGCATGAGGAACCGACTGAGTGCCTTGCGCGCCGAACGCAACTGGAGCCAGGCCGACCTCGCAAGCAGACTTGAGGTCTCACGCCAGAGCGTCAACGCCATCGAGACCGGGCGTTACGACCCCTCGCTTCCGCTGGCGTTCAAGATCGGCGAGCTCTTCAGCCTCACCATCGAGCAGATATTCATCAGCCCCTCAAAGGAAGGGTGAGCAGAGCACCGCTCACGTCGCTTCGCTTTTCCAAACTATCCGGAGTTGCATCAATGAGATTCATGTCCGTCATTCGCCTGGCCGCCCTGCTCATCGTTCCGCTCATGGCGCTGGCATCGCACGTACCAGCCAACGCCGCGACGACAGATAGAATAAGCGTCACGAACACCGGCAACGGCCCTGACGTCGTGCTCATTCCCGGTCTCGCTTCTTCAGCACATGTCTGGGACGCGACCGTTGACCACCTCCAGCAGCACTACCGCATTCATGTCGTTCAGGTGTCCGGTTTTGCTGGCACACCGGCGGGCGTCAACGCCACCGGCCCGGTCCTTGTCCCGGTCGTGAAGGCCATCCACGACTACATCGCGGCTAATCATCTTGAGGGCGCCGCCGTGATTGGTCATTCCGTCGGCGGATTGATCGCGATGAAACTGGCCATCGATCACCCCACGGATGCCGGCAGGATCATGATCGTCGATTCCCTGCCGTTCATCGGGATGATGTTCGGCCCCCAGGCGACCGCGGAAGGAGCCAAGCAGTTCGCCCGGCCGATGCGCGACAAGATTCTCGCCGGCACGCAGGAGGCCTATGCGGCGGGAGAGCCCGGTCAGATGGCGCGGCTGGTCAAGAGCCACAATGCCGAAGCCGACGCGGCAGTGGCGGCCGCATCGGCCTCCGACTATCGCGTTGTCGCTGAGGTCTTCTATGAGGACTCGATCACCGACCTGCGTCCCGGCCTGCCCTCGATCAAGGTTCCAGTGACGATGCTCTATCCGTGGGATGCTGCAACCGGCGTGCCGCAAGCGAAATTCGACGCGCTTTACACGAGCGCCTTCGCACCGCTTCCCCAGGCGAAGGTCAAGCGCATCGACGGATCGTTTCACTTCATCATGATCGACCAGCCCGCACTGTTCCTGAGCGAGGTTGATGCGTTCCTCGCCGGCTAGGTTTTCTCCTCCTGGTCGAGGTCTGATCCAGGGACCTCGACCAGGCACTGGTCAATCGCGACGACCTTGTGCACTTTAGGTCACGATGACAGCACAACCCAATTACGGCATCGACGCCCCGACAGTCGTGCGCAACCTGTCCGTGGGCGGAATGACACTGGCGGTGGCCGGCGCGGCCATGGGAATTGCAGGTTTCGGCGCACAGTTCGTGCCGTCGATCATCACAACCGGTCTGATCATGGGCGTGATGGCGCTGTGGATGCTGGCGTCCAGCCTCTGGATCAAGCAGATCGTCATGCGGCGGATGCTTCAGGATCACGACTGGCGTGGCGACGAACAGGTGCTCGACGTCGGCTGCGGCCGGGGTCTCGTCGCCATTGAAGCCGCGCGCCACGTGACGCGCGGGCACGTCCGCGGGATCGACCTGTGGCAGGCCCAGGATCTCAGCGACAACGGACCAGACCAGACTCTCGCAAACGCGCGGATTGCTGGCGTGGCGGATCGCCTGACGGTGGACACAGGTGACGCGCGTGCGCTGCCCTATAGCGACGCAAGCTTCGATCTCGTCACATCAATGACTGTGATCCACAATATTCCGAACACGCAGGGACGCCGGGATGCCATCGCGCAGATCTGGCGTGTCGTCAAACCTGGTGGACAGATTTTAATTTTCGATATCCGGCACGCGCGCTCATACTTGCAGCAGTTGCGCGATCTTGGCGCTGTCGATGCGCGTCTGAGAGGACCCATCCTTCTCTGGGGGCCGATCGGATGGCGGTTTGCGGTGCGCAAGCCGAAACCGTAGCACCGGAGAATAACGATGCCCATTCCTGCCACGGTCGGCGCGTTCGCGATCGTGCCATGCAACGACCTTGCAGGCGCCATCCCGTTCTGGGAGCGGCTGGGCTTCGCGCGCACCGGGGGCGACGCCCAATATGTGATCCTGACCGGCTGGGACTGTGAGGTGCACCTGACGCAGGCAGGCGAAGGTCCGTGGAGTGTGCCGGAGACCAACCCGTTCGGGGTGTTCATCCGCACGCCGCAAGTGGACGCTATTGCTGCACGGGTGGACGACCTGATCATCCGGCCCGGCGGCGTTCTGCGCCACCGCGAATGGGGCCTCTATGAGGTGGGTATCGCCGGCCCCGATGGACTGCTGGTCCGCATCGGCTGGCCATCGCGCCTGATGCAAGCGACGTCCTAGAAAACGCCCGGCACCAGACGGTAACGCACGCGGGCCGCCATCTCGCGATACGCTTCGTCGCGCATCAGGATCCGCTCTTCGCGCACGATGCGCGCGATCTGCACCGTCAGCGTCGCCACGTAGAGAACCGCATTGTGAATGGACGGCGCCGAAAGCAGGAAGCCGACATGGACGAGCGTGTATCCGGCGTAAATCGGATGACGCAGGAAGCGATAGGGCCCGACTGTCACGACGCCGCGATTGGCGGCAACCATACCGAAACTGCGCCCCAGCACGATCTTTGCCGCCAGTTCGAGCAACGCCCCGAACAGCATGCAGAAGACAACGGTCAGCATCATGAAGGTGCTGTGCTGTCCGCCGGAAGCGGGAATCGCCAGAAGCGGCATCACGCTCGCGGCCACGCCCAGAATCCAGTCGAGAGGACTGCGCGAAACTTCGGCCGACGGTGCGCGGCACAGGATGAAAATGACAGGGAGCGTTTCGGAGAATACGAGCGGCACGAGGAATATGCTCGGATGCGCGATGAAGCTCATGATAAAGGTGCGCGCAAAGTATGCGTACACGACGAGGACGAGAACCCGCTCCAGCAGATCAAGGATCAGCACGACCCTGTTCGAGGACGGGGTCGATGGAATCTGTTCGCCGGTCACAGCGCTCGGCAAAGCCGACAATTTCATCATCTGATGATACTTCCCTGGTCCACCGTCGAGCGCTCTGTTGCGACGATTACCCTCCCAGACTCAAGAAAGCGTTAAACCATTCGGAACGAACGGTTCCGGGCTACCCGTACCGGTGAGCAGCAATTTTTCCTTTGTTCGGCCGCGGCAGCTCCTATCATGAACTGGCGGGCGCGATCCGCTTCAGGGCTCCAACCACAAACATAGCGAGGGACCAATGACTGAACCTCTACACACTGCTTCGCGTCGCGGCGTTCTCGCCGGCGCTGTCGGCCTGGGCCTGGCCATGGGTGTCTCCACCGCTGCCAGGGGCGCGGAGGCCGCGACGAGCACCGGATCGAAGAAGGCAGGCATCGTGTTTGCTCATGGCCTTTGGGCGGACGGCTCGTGCTTTCAAAAGCTTGTTCCGGCGCTTCAGGCAGAGGGGCACGAGGTGATCTGCTCGCAGCACGGCCTCGATTCCCTGAAGAGCGATGTCGATTGTGTCACGCGCTGCTTCGGCCGGGTCAATGCGCCTATCGTGCTCGTCGGCCACTCGTATGGCGGCACGCTGATCACGCATGCAGGCGTGGATGACCGTGTCGGCGCACTCGTCTACATCTGCGCTCTCGCGCCCGACGAGACCGAGACGTCGCAACAGCTGCAGGACAAATTCCCGAAGACTGACGTCTTCGGACACATCGAGGTGGCTGACGGGCGCATCTGGCTGAAACCAGACGGAACGCCCTTCTTCTGCGGAGACTTGTCTGAAGCGGACCAGAAGCTGGTCTGGGCAACGCAAGGCGTACCCGTGCCCGATCTCTTCAATCAACAGCATGACGGGTCGCGTGGCACAAGAAGCCGAGCTGGTACATCGTCGGCGCCAAGGATCACACCGTGAACCCGGAGCTGGAGCGCTTCGTCGCCAAGCGGATGGGTGCCAAGACCGTCGAGCTCCAGTCCAGTCATGTCCCGATGCTTTCGCAGCCGGACGCAGTCCTTCAGGTAATCCGCGACGCGGCAAAATCGCTTTCGGGCTGAGATGGATCTCGCAACAGCGCTCAACATCGCGACGACGACTGCCGTCGTCGGCGGCGTGATCTTCGGCGCCTGGCAGATTCGCGTCGCGTCGCGCGCGCGAGAGACGGAGATCTCGTTGCAGCTCATCGAGATGCTCCAGACCCGCGATCTGATCGAGGGACTGAGCGTGTTGCAGGGCGCACCGGAAGGGCTCGGCTGGAAGCAGATCCAGGCGCAACTCGGTGATCGATGGTCGTCTGCCTTCGCGCTCATCAATGCGCTCGATGGCCTTGGCATCCTCGTCTACCGGCGCGAGGTCTCGCCTCGCGTCGCCGACGATTTCTTCCATCATGCGGTTTCGGAAGTCTGGACGAAGGCGCGCTCCGCAATCCTCGAGCGCCGGCAAATGGCAGGCCGGGAAACCGCTTTTCAATTTCTTGAATGGCTCGCGGAAAGCCAGACCACTTTTCGCGAGCAGTCTCTCAGGCGCAACGCCTATCCCATGCGCTCCACCAAATGAAAAACCCGACCGGCTTGCGCCGATCGGGTCTCTCACGGACAGGGAAGTCTCGCTTAGGCGACGTTCAGGGCAGAGGCGCGACGCGCAGTGCGCATCAGACCACCGATGGCGCCGAAGCCGACGATCATGCTGATCCAGGCTGCGGGTTCAGGCAGGGCTGCCGTGATCGCAACGGAACCGCTGGTGAGCTCCATGTTCTTCACAATCTGGCCCGGATTGACCTGCAGGTAGTAGTTGCCGGCCTTCAGGATCGTGTCGAGGCTCGGTCCGACCGTGAAGTCGGAAGAGTCGAGGAACGTTCCAGACCCCGGCAGACCGCTGTAGAGGTCGAAGCCGATGTTCAGGCTGGTGGCAGGCTTGCCGGCGATCGAGGCCTGAAGCTGCGAGAGAACGTCATACGTCGCGTCCGTCGTGAACGTGAAGTCGTACGTATACCCGGTCTTCAGCTTGATCGCGGTGATCGTGCCCAGATCATCGTCCGGGCTGGCCAGCGTGAGTGTGCCGCCGCTGACGCCGTTAACCAGCACCTTCGCCGTGCAAACCGTGCCAATGCAGGTGACGGCCGAGGCCGGTTCTGCGGCCAAAACGGCCCCGCCCAGAAGAGCGGCGAGTGCCAAATACTTCGAAACTTTGTTCATCAGATTCCCCAGTTACACTGGCACCCTGTGTACCGGAAGAATTTTGGATTGGTATCAAATCGTAAGGATTTGGTTAACGCACGCAGCTTGTGTCCTTAGCCGGACTGCGCACTTGTGTTGTCTCCTTCGGGACCGAACGCTGGCAGATTGCGGCCAAAGTTCTGTTTGAAATCGCGCGGAATACCGTAGCCGGTGCCGGAGTTGGTGGCGCGACCTCAAATCTGATCCGCCTGTTTTAACGTGATATGCGCCCGGCTATGCTGTGGCGGCTTGGACCATCGGGACGCCACTCATGTACCGTATATGGGTTGCTATTGCGGCCACTCTAGTTGCAGTGGGCTTCTTGTCTGGCTCCGCGTATGAAGCAAGCAACCTTACGTCATACCTACTGCGCACAGTGACCCATGTTGCACCAGCGGTCACTATGATGATCTCAACGTTCATCGCCCTCGGCGGCGCCTACTTTGCAATATGGATGGGTTTGCGCCACCGCCCAAGCCAACAGACCGAATACCGATATTCGCGCCCCCGCGATCATCAGCTCTGAGAACGTTGAGGCGTGGCTCCGAGCCGGCGTCAAATGACGACTTGATCCGATAGCGGCGGAACTCGAACTTCTTGGTCGCAACTACTTTCTATGCATGGTTGGCCGAAAATCTTTCGACCACTACTGTCCAGCGAACCGCCTGAATTTTGGCGCTCCCACGGGGAATCGAACCCCGGTTTCAGCCTTGAGAGGGCCGCGTCCTGACCGCTAGACGATGGGAGCATCGCGCGGGAACGGGGCTTATACCCTCGGGTCCGCCGCGCGATCAAGCGAGAGTGCAAACAGGGCGGCGGGCGCGTTATCAGGCAGGAACGTAGGTCAACTGGATAGCCTCGCTCCCGATCCGATCGCTGGCGACAAGGCGGAGCGGCGGCCGGGCGCCGGCGAAGAACGGATTGCCGCGGCCGAGCACGACCGGGTGGAAGTACAGCCGGTACTCGTCGATCAGGCCTAGCGCCGTCAGGCTTCGCACGAGGTCCGGGCCGCCAACCTCGATCTCTCCGGTGAGCCGATCCTTCAGGCCGCGCACAAACGTCTCGACGTCCTCACCGACAAGCGTAGCGTTGGGGCCGACAGATTTCAGCGTGCGCGACACCACCCATTTCGGCTGGCTGCGCCAGGCCGTCGCGAAGGCGCGTTCCTCCGCGTTCCATTCGGCTTGTTCGTCGTCCCAGTAACGCATGATCTCGTACAGGCGGCGCCCATACACGCTGCCGGTCAGTCCTCCGACCCGATCGATGAAGTAGCGGAACAGCACCGGGTCGGGCGCGAAGGCTTCGTGATCGACATAACCGTCGAGCGACTGGTTCATTCCGAAGACGATCTTCGCCATATCACAGCCTCCTAAGCGCTGACTTCACCCGCTTCGAACGCGCCAGCCTTGAACACGCAAACGCGCAGCCCTTCCGCACCTGCGATCAGCCAGAGGAAACCTTCCTCCGCCGCGCCGGTGCGATCGTGCTCCGACGGCTCCGCCGCCCCGCCGGGATGCGAGTGATAGCAACCGATGATCTGTCGCCCGTTCGCGCGCGCCGCATGCAGGGCGCGGAAATGATCGGCCGGGTCGATCTCGAAACGATCGGCAGCCTCGGCAATGTTGCGCGCCGGATGCAGCACGGCCGCGGTGTAGACGCCGTCGCTATGCGCGCCATCGATCAGGCCGCAGCACTCGCGTGGCAACGCCTCGCGCGCCTCGCGCTCAATCTGCGCGGCAAGCGCTGGCGGGAGACGCAGGATCGTCACTGCCGCGCCGGTGTCGGTGGCGGCGCGGCCTTGATCTGCGCGATCAGATGGCCGTCGTCGGTGGAGAGGATATCGATCTCGTCGCCCGCCGGCGACGTCACATGCAGGACGACGCGGCCGCCCTGCGTCT
>DASZCC010000269.1:0-1574 GCA_035943485.1 Rhizomicrobium sp.
ATATTCCGTCCACGGATCAACCGCCTTCGGGTCGGGGCAGAAGAAAGGGTTCTTCGCGACCTCTGCCCAGTCCCAGTTCGCGCGATCGATCGTCTTGGTGCCCATCTGCACCAGCGCGCCGCGGATCGTGACCTTGCCGTAGATCGTGTCGAGCACCTTGCGCGCCACGGCGCCCGCTGCCACACGCGACGCCGTCTCGCGCGCGCTCTGGCGGCCGCCGCCGCGATAATCGCGCACGCCGTATTTCGCCAGATAGGTGTAGTCGGCGTGACCCGGACGGAATTTGTCGCGTATCTCCGCGTAGTCCTTTGAGCGCTGGTCGACATTCTCGATCAGCAGCGCAATCGGCGTGCCGGTCGTGACCTGTGCCGCCGTGCGCTCATCCTGGAAGACGCCGGACAGGATTTTCACCGTGTCCGGCTCCTGGCGCTGGGTGACGAATTTCGACTGGCCCGGACGGCGGCGGTCGAGATCGCCCTGGATGTCGGCTTCGGTCAGCGCGATGCCCGGCGGACAACCATCGACCACACAGCCGATCGCCGGCCCGTGGCTCTCGCCGAAGGTTGTCACGCGAAACAGATGGCCGAAACTGTTGTGCGACATGCTTATTCTTTGAAAAGCGCCTCGGTGCCGTGCACCAATCGTAGCACACCGGCATTCGATGGTTCGTACCGCATTGTGTCTGCCTGTGAAAGGCCGAGCGCATGCGCGCGGATCATGGAAACCACGCGTGCGTGGCAGACGATGACGCTGTCGCCTTTCAGGCTCTCGAGGAAGCTCCCGACGCGGTCGTAAACCATCTCCTGGCTCTCGCCACGCGGGCAGACGAGCGTCCAGAGTTCATGCGCACTCGGGCCATCACCTGTAAAGCGGTCGGTGCCTTCCGGCTTTTTTGTCCAGTCGCCGAAGTCCATCTCCTGCAGCCGGTGATCGGTCGCATAGGGAAGGGCAGGCAGGCCAGCCGCCTCACGCATCATCTCCATCGTCATGCAGGCCCGATGCAGCGGGCTCGCGATGAAGGTGAGGGTCGAAAGATCGGCAAGCTCGCGCAGGATCGGCCCCTTGGCCTTCGCCTGGCTGCGGCCGAGCGCCGTCAGAGGCGAGTCCGCCTGCGCCGTGATGGTCTGCGAGACATTGTCCTCGGTCTCGCCGTGGCGCACCGCGAAGAGCGTGTAGTCGCGCCACCCGCTCACGGGTCGAACCGCACGACCGTATTGTTCCGTACACAGAACACAACGCCCTGGGTCTCGTCGAGATTGGACATCTCCTGCCAACTCAGGCCGGCGAACAGGCCGCGCAGGATGCGTGTTGCCGCACCGTGGCTGATGGCGAAGGTGTCGCGATCGATGTCGGCGATGAACTCCTCAAGCCGGTGGGCGACATCGGCATAGTTCTCGCCGCCCGGCACGCGGACATGCCACTTGTCGGCCGCGCGTCTGTCGAAGATCTCGGGGTCGAGGGCGCGCGCTTCGGCGTCCGTCAACTGATCCCAGACGCCGAGATCGATTTCCTCCAGACGCGGATCGGTGTGATAGCCGAGGCGTGGCAGCCCGGCTGACATCCTGACCAGCTGC
>DASZCC010000270.1:0-9165 GCA_035943485.1 Rhizomicrobium sp.
CGCGAGCCGTTGGCGTTGCCGTCGGAATTGCCAGCGTTCTGCTGCTGTTGGCGGAGCGAGAAGTTCAGCCCGTTCTGGCTGAGATCGAGGCCCGCGTCTTTCAGCTGACGCTGCAACTCGGGCGCGTCCTTCTGCAGAAGCGCAAGCGTCTGCGGCTTCTCGACCGAGAGTGTGGCCTGTGCCTTGCCCTGGTCGTCGACCGTCATATGCACATCGACGCGGCCGAGTTCGGGCGGATCGAGGCGAATGTTGAAATGCTTCTGGCCGTCGTCGGAATGCGTCGCGATCTGAACAGCAAGCGCGGGCAGGTTCGGCGTGGCGTCTGTGTTGCTCGCCTGGAGCTGGGCATGGAGCTGCAGCTGGGCCTGTGGCGCGGCGACTGGTGCGGGCGCAGTGGGCGCCGCGACGGCTGAGGCCGCGTTCGCGTCGGTGTGATTGGGCTGCGGCGCGGACGGGTTCGCCGCCGGCTGGTTCTGCTGTACGGACTGGGCCTGCGCCGTCTGCGCGGGCGTGGCGGGAGCGTCGGCTGCTGGTGCTGTCGCCGTCGTGGCGTGCGGTTGCGTATGCGCAGCCGGCGCCGGTGTCTTTGTATCGCCGGAAGCGGGAGCGGGCGGCGTTATGGGATCGTTAGAGGCCTGCGATTCCGACAGGTCCTGCAAGGTGCGATTGGTGTCGGCCTGCGACGGGGTCTTGTCCGAAGGCTTCGCTGATGTCGGCTTGGTTGCGACAGGCTGCGTCGCCGGAACAATGTCGTCCGTCTGCGCGTCATCGTCGGCGGCTTGGGGCGCAACCGGTGTGGCTGAAGGCTTGGGCGACGGCGTGGCCGGGACAACAGGCGCCGATGCTGGCGTGATGTCCTCGCCACTGCGGATCACGGCGTTTCCGTCAGTCGAGATCGCGACCGGCTTGGCGGCCGGTGTCTGCGCCGGCTGTAGCAGCAGCGCGGCATTCACGGCTCTGTCGGTGTTGTCGTCACTAGAACGCAGCGTGGCGTGCTGCGTGCCGGTCTTGGATGTGTCGTCGCTCTTATTGCCGGGCTTTACGTCTTCGGACGGCTTCAGCGCCGACGGATCGGCAGGCGCTGCAAACCTGGAGAGGATGTCGCTGGCCGGAGTCGTCGTCTTGGCATCCGTGTTGCCCGCCACATCGGCATCGGTTACGTCGCCCTTCAGCTTCGGGCGGTCCGCATGGACATGGCTGCCATCATTGTCGTTGGTGGCCTTGTCGGCATCGAGTTCGGCTGCGCGCCAGGGGAGGATGGGCTGGGCAAGCGTTTTGCTGCTGGTTTCCGTGGGCGCGGGCGTGGTCGGCGTCGCCGCCGCAGGATCGGTCGTGTCGGACGGCTTCAGCAGGGCATCGATGCTCTTGCTGCCGTCATTGGCCGCGAGCTTTGTGTCGCCGTCTGTCGTAGCCGAAGCATCCTGCGCCGTGCCGTCGTCGAGAAGCGCAAGGATCGTCGCGAAGGCATCGCTCGCCGGATCGGCGCTTGTCGGCGCGCCGCTTTTCGCGGCGTGTGCGTTCGACATCAGATGACTAGCGACGATTGCAGGCACAAGACCATTCCGGATGTATCCGCAGCAACCCAAAGCAAGGGCCGGACCAGAATTTCTCCAGTGATATTCCGCGCTTAATGCCGTAACCGTGCGTGTCCAACCGGCATGAACTGCCATACCGCCCGGCAATGTCTGCCGCATGACGCGCGCAGGTGGATGCCGGAAAAGGCCTGTATTTCCGGGCAAAATCGCAGCCAACACATGGCATGGCGCTTGCGATCACGCTGACGGCGGCAAAGCATTTGGAATCCGCGTGAGCCTGAACGGTATTGCACAGACGGCGCTTTCGGCGCTTCAGACCAACAGCACGGCGCTGCGCGTGATCGGCAACAACGTTGCCAACATGAACACGGTCGGCTACGCGCGCCGCGTCGTGAACCTGCAGGCGCAGACCACCGGCGGTGAGCTGACCGGCGTCGACATCGCTTCGATCCAGCGTGTCACCGACCAGTTCCTCTCGGCGGAGACATTGTCGGCCGGCGGCTCGTCGAGTCGCTACGACACGCAGAACTCCATCTTCCAGCAGCTCGACAGTCTTCTGGGCCAGCCTGGCGACAAGACAAGCCTGACGTCGCAGCTTACGGCGGTGTCCACAGCGCTGGGCCAGGCAGCACTTTCGCCGACGGCCAGCGCGAGCCAGCAGGGCGTCCTCAATTCCATCCAGAGCCTGGCGAGCACGATCTCGACACTGTCGAGCTCGATCACCGGTCTTCAGACCCAGGTCGATCAGCAGGTCGGCAGCAACATCGGCACGGTCAATTCGCTGGTGAAGCAGATCTTTGACCTGAACGGCCAGATCCGCACCGAGCAGGTGCAGGGCGACACGGATTCCGGTCTGCTCGACCAGCGCGACACGGCGATCCAGAACCTGTCGAAATATGTCGGCGTGCGCCAGATCACGCAGCCAGACGGATCGGTCTCGGTGATGACCACCGACGGCATCAATCTTGTCGGCGACAGCTACACGCAGCTGTCCTACACGCCGGGTGGCAGCAACGGGACCTACAGTCCGATCACCTTCCAGAACATCAATCCGTCGTCCGGCGCGCCGATCGGTCCGCCGCAGGATTTCGACTCGCATCTCGACGGCGGCTCGCTCAAAGGCCTGCTCGACATGCGCGACGGCACGCTCGCGAATGTGAATGCCGAACTCGGAAATCTCGCGCAGCAGACGGCCCAGGCTTACAACACCCAGCACAACGCCAACGCGGCCTTCCCGCCGCCGGCGACGCTGACGGGCCGCGACACCGGTCTTCTCGCAGGCGACGCGCTCAACTTCACCGGCAAGACGACCATCGCCGTTACCGATCCGAACGGCAATCTCGTGTCGCGCGTCGATGTGGATTTTGGTGCCGGCACGATTTCGCTCGATGGCGGCGCGGCGACCAGCTTCACGAACACGATCGGCGGCTTCACGACGGCGTTGAACACGGCGCTCGGTTCGAACGGCTCGGCCAGCTTCACCGACGGCGCGCTGACAGTCTCTGCCACCAACGGCAACGGTATCGTCACCCAGGACGATGCGACCAAGCCGGCCAGCCGCGGCGGCGCCGGCTTCTCGCAGTTCTTCGGCCTGAATGACCTGTTCCGCTCAGCCGTGCCGTCGATCTCGGCGACGGGATTGTCGGCCACCGACGCCAGCGGCCTGACTGCGGGCACACAGTTCACGCTTCAGCTCAAGGGCCCCAACGGCGATATCGCCAAGCAGGCAACGGTGAACATCACCGCCGGCATGTCGATCGGCGGCGTGGTGGCAGCGATGAACACCGCGATGGGCGGCCAGGCGACATTCACACTGAATTCCGACGGTTCGATCAGCCAGACCCAGCCGTCCAATCTCACCGGCTATGCGCTCAACGTCACGTCCGACACGACGCAGCGCGGCACCACCGGCGTCAGCTTCACTGAGATGTTCGGCATCGGCGCGAACACGCGGGCGCAGCAGGCGCAGAACTTCGAGGTCAATTCGCAGATCGCCGCCTCGCCACAGCGTCTGTCTTTCGCGCAGGGTCAGATCACATCGACCACCGCTGTCGGCGGCACGGTCGTGACGCATGGTGACTCAAGCGGGCTTAACGCGCTGCAGGCGCTGGACGCGAAACAGCAAACCTTCGCGTCGGCGGGAAACATCGCGGGCGAGGTCGCGACCCTCAGCGATTACGGCGCGGCGTTCTACCAGGACATCGCGACCAGCGGCACGCAGGCACAAGCCAACCAGACATCCCAGGACGATCGCCTGCAGGAAGCGCAGACGCGCCAGCAGTCGAACTCCGGCGTGAACCTGGATGAAGAGCTTTCCAACATGGTGGTCTACCAGCAAGCCTACTCGGCCGGTGCGCGTCTTCTGACCACCGTCCAGAACCTGTGGGACACGCTGCTTCAGATACCGGCGACTTAAGGTGACACACGATGACCATTGAACGCACATCCACCATGGGTCAGTCGCAGTACATGCTGACCCTGATCCAGCAGGCGAGCAGCAACCTCAACACCACGCAGGCCCAGGTCGCCAGCGGTCTGGTGTCGACGACCTACACTGGCATGAACGACAAGGCGTCGCTGTTGCAGGCGACGCAGACGGCCGCCGACAAGTCGAACGCCTATCAGGCCAACACGGCGCTGGCGGTGAACCAGTCGGACCTGCAGGACACCCAGCTCACCACGCTGAGCAATCTCGCTAACTCGCTGACCAAGGCGCTCCAGGATTCGGTGGCCAACAACGACGCCACCACCCTGATGAGCCAGGCGCAGAGCATTTTCGACCAGGCGAGCCAGATACTGAATTCGACCGATGCCAACGGTAATTACATCTATGCCGGCGACAAGGACAACACCGCGCCGCTCACCGTCAGCACACTGTCGCAGCTCGCCGCCGCGCCGACGGCCGCCTCGGTGTTCGCCAACGGCACGCAGAAGAAATCCGTGCTGGTCGGCGACGGCCAGAGTGTGACGGTCGGCATGCTGGCGTCGGATATCGGCACACAGCTGATGTCGACGCTCAAGGACATCGCGACCTTCGATGCCGGCCCGACCGGCAATCTCTCGAGCGCGTCCCAGCTCAGCCAGGCACAGAACGACTTTCTGACAACCGAGATCAAGCCGGCGACCGATGCCGCGACGCAGATCAACACACAGGCGGCCAGCAACGGTTATGTGAACAACCAGCTGACGAACGCTGTCACAAACCAGCAGACGATGAACACGCTCTACAAGACGTTCCAGTCGTCCATCCAGGACGTCGATATGCCAACCGCGATCAGCCAGCTCAGCCAGAACCAGCTGGCGCTGCAGGCGGCGATCCAGGTGACAGCGCAGCTGGGCAACATTTCGCTGCTGAACTACCTTCCGAAAAGCTGACGCTTGCAGGCAGGGCGTGGCGGGCTTATAGGCTCGCCGCATGGAACTCGGCCTGCCAAAGGGCGCGCGCGTCGTCGCCGCCATGTCAGGCGGCGTGGACTCGTCCGTCACAGCCGCATTGCTCAAGCACGCCGGTTACGATGTCGTCGGCATCACGCTCCAGCTTTACGACGCCGGCGCGGCGGCGAAGCGCAAGGGCGCGTGCTGTGCCGGGCAGGACATTCATGACGCCAAGCGCGTCGCGGACCATCTGGGCATCCCACATTATGTACTGGACTATGAGCAGCGCTTCCGCGAGCGCGTGATCGGCGACTTCGCCGAGACCTATGCACGCGGCGAGACGCCTATCCCCTGTGTCCGCTGTAACGAGCGCGTGAAGTTCGCCGACCTGATGGACATGGCCCGCGAGCTGGGCGCCGAAGCGCTGGCCACCGGACATTATGTACGCCGCGCCGACGGCAAGGACGGTCCCGAGCTGCATGCCGCCGCCGACCTCACGCGCGACCAGAGCTATTTCCTCTTCGCGACGACAAAGGCGCAGCTTTCGATGTTGCGCTTCCCGCTCGGCGACATGCCGAAGAGTGAAGTGCGCCGGACCGCGACCGAACTCGGCGTGCTCACGGCTGACAAGCCGGACAGCCAGGACATCTGCTTCGTGCCCGACGGCAAGTACGCGAACATCGTACAGAAGCTGAAGCCGCATTCCGGCCGGCCGGGCGAGATCGTGAACCTTAGTGGCGAGACGCTCGGCCGCCATGACGGCGTGATTCATTTCACCGTCGGCCAGCGCAAGGGTCTTGGGCTCTCCGGCAATGAGGAGCCGCTGTTCGTCATCGCGCTCGACGCGGACAATGCGCGCGTCGTGGTCGGACCGCGCGAGGCGCTGGCCACGCGCAGCGTGCGGCTGCGCGACGTGAACTGGCTCGTCCCCGCCGATGCACCGTTCGCCTGTTCTGTGAAGGTACGTTCCACGCGTCCGCCGACACCGGCGATCGTCACGCCGACCGAGGAAGGCGCGATGGTGGAGTTGCTGTCGCCGGAAGAGAGCGTCGCGCCGGGTCAGGCCTGCGTCTTCTACGAGCGTGACGGCTCGCGCGTGCTGGGCGGCGGCTGGATCATGCGCGCCGAACCCCTGCGTCTGGCGGCCGAATGAACCGTTTCGATCACGTGCTCGTCGTCGGCGGTTCGGGGATGCTCGCCGGCTTGTGCCGTGCGCTTGTCGAACACAGTGACCGGGTCTCGGTCCTCGCGCGCAATGAAAAGCGTATCCGCGCGATCGGTCCGGATATCGAGCCTGTCGTATGCGACTATAATAATGGCGTCTCGCTGGCCGAGCTTCTTTCCGACACTGCGCTGCCCGATCTGACGGTGGCCTGGATTCACGGCCGTGCGCCGCATGCGCGCCGCGCGCTCGCCGAGCATGTGCGCCCCGAAGGCCGCTTCGTGCAGGTGCTGGGCAGCGCGCACGCCGATCCCGCCCATCCCGAACGCGTCACCGAGATGGCCGAGGCGGCCGAGGGTCTGCCGATCGACTACCAGGCTGTCGTGCTCGGCTTCGTCGTCGAGGGTGGCAAGTCTCGCTGGCTGACCAATGCCGAGATTTCCGCTGGCGTGCTGGCCGCACTCGAATCCGGCGCGCCGTTCAGCATCGTCGGCACCGTGGAGCCATGGAGCGCCAAGCCGTGACATGGAAGCAGGGCGACGCCCGCTTTTCCGCCCTCAAACCCACTCCTTGACAGGGGTTGGACCCGCCCCTTACATGCCGCGCCGCAACGGATTTTGGCAGCGTAGCTCAGTGGTAGAGCAGGGGAATCATAATCCCTTGGTCGGGGGTTCAAATCCCTCCGCTGCTACCATCTTCCGATGAGAGGACTTGCCGTTGACCCGCGTGACCATCGACGACGTCCGTGCTGCGGCCAAGGCGATTCATGGCGCGGTTGAGCGCACGCCGACGCGCCATTCCGACACGCTGTCGCGCATCGTCGGCGCCGACATCCATCTGAAGTTCGAGAACTTGCAATACACCGCCTCCTTCAAGGAGCGCGGCGCGCTGAACAAGCTGCTCTCGCTCACAGATGAAGAGAAAGCGCGTGGCGTGGTTGCGATGTCGGCCGGCAATCACGCGCAGGGCGTCGCGTATCACGCCGGTCGGCTCGGCATACCGGCCACGATCGTCATGCCGGAAGGCACGCCCTTCACCAAGGTGCGCCACACCAAGAACTTCGGCGCTGTCGTCATCCTGGAAGGCGCGACGCTGACGGAATCCTTCGCGCGCGCCCGCGAGATCGAGCGGACCGAGAACCTGACCCTCGTCCATCCGTTCGACGATCCGAAGATCATTGCCGGCCAGGGCACCGTCGCGCTTGAGATGCTCGCAGACGCGGAAGACCCGCTGGACACGCTCGTCGTGCCGATCGGCGGCGGTGGTCTGATCTCTGGTATCGCCATCGCCGCCAAGGCGATCAATCCCGCGATCGAGATCTACGGCGTCCAGACACGCGCCTATCCGTCGATGTACGACGTGATCAAACGCGCCAACCTGCCAAGTGCCGGCCAGACGATCGCCGAGGGCATTGCGGTGAAAGATCCGGGCGAACTCACGCGCGTCATCATCGCCGAACATGTGAAGGACATCCTTCTGGTCGACGAGGCGCGCATCGAACAGGCCATCGCCGATCTTCTGGAAATCGAGAAGACCGTGGTCGAGGGCGCGGCCGCTGCTGCCTACGCCGCTGTTCTCGCCAATCCCGATGTCTTCAAGGGCCGCAAGGTCGGCATCGTATTGTCGGGCGGCAATATCGACATGCGCCTGCTGTCGAACGTGATCCTGCGCGAGCTGTCGCGCGAGGGCCGCATCATGTCGCTCGAGATCATGATCGAGGATCGCCCCGGCCTGCTCGCGCGCATCGCGACGGTGGTGGGCGACGCCGGCGGCAACATCCTGGAAGTCAGCCACAACCGCATGATGACCGACGCGCCGGTGAAGTCGGCCTATCTCGGCATGGTCGTGGAAGCCCGCGATTCAGGACACGCGGAAGAAATCCGCAATGCCCTGAAGAGCGCAGGCTTCACCTTGCGCGCGCCGCACGCCTAACCAGCACCTCCCGCCGCTTTCTGGCAGGCGTTGGTCAGTTCCTTGATGTCATAGCTCTTGCACTTGGGGATCAGGGCCTGCGCACCAGCGGTGTCGCCGGCGCCCATGCGGATCTGGATCCGCTTGGGCAGAAGCACGGGCGAGTCCTCAAGCCGCGCCACCGCCTGGTCCATCACATGCTGCGCGCCGGCCCAGTCGTTGCGCGCGATGTGCACGTCGATGAGCCGCGAGTAGATCTCCCACGACGGCTCCGGTCCGTTGGCGGCACGGGTCAGCGCCGCGTCCGACATCGGCTTCTGGCCGTTCTTGTCGTAGTACTCGTAGGCAACGTACTGCGTGTAGGCATGGTCGGAAGTCGGCGCGGTCGACGAGCGTGCGACCTCGTCATGCGCACTTTGCGCCGAGCCCTGGTTCGGGTCGGCGATATAAGCCGCCGCGTTCTCTGCCGCTGCATAGTGTGCCAGCAGCGCGGTCATCGCGATGCCGTCTTTGGACTTGCTGCCTTCAGACCACGGCAAGGCCGTCGGCGCGCTCGGCAGCGTGTCGCGATAGTTCTTGAACGCATAGGTGCTGAGCAGCCGTGCACGCTCGGGTGCCGGATGATGCGCGACAGCCTCGGTCGACATGTTGTCGACGGCGGTGTCGAAGGCGAAGATCGCGACGTCCTTCCAGTTGCCGCTCGCTGCATTGCCGATCACGCCCATGATGTCGCCGAAGCCGGTGTGATGACCGCCGCCGCCGCTTGTCGCGGCCTGTGCGGCGCGCGCTTCGGCGGCCGCTTCGGCTTCCTGCTCGGCCAGCTTGTCCATCACCGCCATCGCGGCTTCCGGGTCATAGCCAGCCTTGACCATGAGATCGAAGCCGAGCGCGTCGGCCGCGTCTTCCTGGTTCTGTGTCATCTGCGGCGCCAGCACGTTCGCGCTCAGGCGTTGCAGATGTACCGCCACGTCGAGCGCACGGCCGACATCCGATGAGCCAGCGCCCGCAAGCGCCGCCGCATCGGCGATGCCCTGTGCCGATGCGCCGTCGATCACGCCGTAATATTGGGCCTTCTTGAACCAGTCGTTCTCGTGATGGCGATAGATCGCGTGGCTGACTTCGTGGCCCAGGATGAAGGCGAGCTCGTCTTCATTGTCGAGCTGCTCCAGCAGGCCGATGGTG
>DASZCC010000271.1:0-5780 GCA_035943485.1 Rhizomicrobium sp.
TTGAGGCCGACATCGTCATCCTGCCCGACACGACGCGCGTGCCGGACCTCAACACCAATCGCGGCGGGTTGCTCTATACCGATGACGGCCCGCTCTATCCCATCGCCAACCCCGAGGCACCGCCCGCCGTGCTGGCCGCGAAACAACGCGCGAAGGAGCGGCTGCTGGAAGAGCATCGCCGCCTCTTCTATGTGGCGCTGACGCGCGCCCGCGACCGGCTGATCATCTGCGGCTTCGAGAACCGCAAGAGCGTCAGCCCCGACTCCTGGTACGCGCTGGCCGAACGCGCGGCGAAGGAAATCGGTGCGGAGATCATTCGCGACGGTGAAAGCCTGCACGTCGTCGGCGATCCCGCCGATCACCCAGCAACCTCTCCAACCAAGCGAAAGCCCAAAGCGCCCGCGCCGCAGCCCGAACTCTGGCTCGCGACACCCGCACCGCAGGACGCGCCGCGCCCGCATCTGATCCGCCCGTTCGACGCCGCCGGCATGGATGAGCCGCCGCCGGTTTCGCCTTTCGCCGAGAACACCCGCTTCCGGCGCGGCCTGTTAGTTCACGCGCTGCTGGCAAAGCTGCCCGATGTGCCGCGCGACAGCCGCCGCGCCATCGCACTGCAATTCATCCGTATGCAGAACGTCGAGCCGGGCGAGGCCGCCGCGCTGGTCGAGCAGACGCTGGCGGTGATCGACGATCCGCAATTCGCCGCCGCCTTCTCGCCTTCCAGCCGGGCCGAAGTGGCGATCACCGCGGAACTGCCCGCGCTTGGGCCGCTTGCCCGCGTCAACGGCCGGATCGACCGGCTGGCGGTGAGCGACGACGAAGTCCTGATCGTCGACTTCAAGACCAACCGCCCGCCGCCTGCCTGTGAGGAAGACGTTTCGGTGCTCTACCGCACCCAGATGGCCCTCTATCGCGCTGCAGCGGAGCGGATCTTTCCGGGCCGCCGAATCGTTTGCGGACTGGTGTGGACGGAAGGTCCCACATTGATGCGGCTGTCCAATGCGCTTTTGGACGCCGAAATGGTACGCATTGCCGCCCGCCTTGACCCCACCGGGGGTCGTTCCTAGATTCAGTCCAACTCACTACCCCAAGGAATAGACATGGTCGCACACATCAAAGTCACCGACGCCTCGTTCCAGGCGGACGTTCTGAACTCCAAAGGCCCCGTACTGGTGGATTTCTGGGCCGAGTGGTGCGGACCGTGTCGCATGATCGCGCCGGCGCTCGAGGAGCTTGCGGGCGAACTCGAAGGCAAGGTGACGATCGCAAAGATCAATATCGACGAGAATCCGCATGTGCCGCAGAAGTACGGCGTACGCGGCATCCCCACGATGATGATCTTCAGCCAGGGCCAGGTCGCTGCCACAAAAGTCGGCGCGCTGCCCAAATCAAAGATCAAGGAATGGATCGAGTCGTCGGTCTGATAAAATCTTAACGAATTAGTTCCGGGCGGAGCCGCGAAAGCGCTTCCGCCCGTTTCGCGTTTGGTGCGAAACCCCTGTAAACTTGCTGTGCTGTTGTTGGGACCTCCGAATGCGCCGGATAGCCGTGCCAGTGTTGTGTGTGTTGCTGGCCGGGTGCAGCACGATCAAGCACGTGTTCGCGCCGGCGCCGGTGGCGATCACAGGTCCGGCTGATACGCCCGTACCCACGCCGCGTCCCGCCGTGCCGCCGAAGCCGAAGACACACATCCCGCCACCGCCACCTCTGCGCGCCGCGATACCGCCGTCCACGACAACGACAACAACAACGCCGGCGGCGACACCTGCGCCGGTCGCCGCTGCTCCGGTTCAGCAGGCCGCCGCGCCTGAACCAGCTCCCGACTACACTCAGCGCTGCACCGCGCTGGCGGAGAGCCGCGCCGACGACGCGAAGCAACTCGGCGCGAGCAAGGCCGATCAGCAGAAAATGCAGGCGGACGTTTATGAAAACTGCCTGAAGCAGTCGGTGAAGCCGGGCTACCCGCCGTAAGTGTTGCGCTTACGAATTCTCCACCAGCACTTGGCCCGCAAGATACAGCGACCCGCAGATCAGGATCCGCGGCGGCGGTTCTTTCGGATGCGCGCGCGCCCAGGCGTGGAGCTGGAGCATGGCATCTTCGAGATCTTCAGCGGGCGCTGCATCAAGCCCGACGCTGCGCGCAGCGTCATATAACGCACCGGCGCCCAGGCTTGCGGGTTCGCCAGGAATGTTCACCGTCACCACATGGCGTGCGAGACCGCGGAAGGCCTGCAGGAAGCCACCGGCATCCTTGGTGCGCAGCATGCCGCAGATGAGATAGAGCGGCCGCTCGCTGCGCTCTTCCAGGTCGGCGACCGCGCGGGAGACGGCGGCGGCGCAATGCGGATTGTGCCCGCCATCAAGCCATATCTCCGAACCCTTGGGCGCCATGTCGACGAGCGGTCCATGCGTCAGCCGTTGCAACCGCGCTGGCCAGTCCACTGTGCGGACCCCCTGCTCCACGGCTTTGTCCTGCCCCCAGCCGAGACCGGCGTGACGCAGTCCTGCGATCGCAACCGCCGCATTCTCAATCTGATGCCGCCCGATAAGTTTCGGGAGCGGCAGGTCGAGCAGGCCGTGCTCGTCCTGATAGACCATGCGGCCGTGTTCCTGATGGGCGGAGAAATCCTGACCGAAGACATAAGCCGGCGCGCTTAGCTGATCGGCGCGCTTCAGGATCACCTCAAGCGCTGCGTCCTCCTGCAGTCCGATAACGACGGGCACACCGCGCTTGATGATGCCGGCCTTCTCGGCCGCTATGTTGCGGATGTCGGTGCCGAAGAACTCCTGATGATCGAGGCCGACGGGCTGGATAATCGTCATCGCTGGCCTGTCGATCACATTCGTCGCGTCGAACTTGCCGCCAAGCCCCACTTCCAGCACCAGCGCGTCGCCATGATGGCGCGAGAAGGCGAGGAACATCGCCGCGTCGGTGATCTCGAAATAGGTGATCGGCCGGCCTTCATTCACCCGCTCACACTCTTCCAGCGTGGCGACCAGCTCGTCCTCGGAGATCTCTTTCCCCGCAATCCGGATGCGCTCATGGAAGCGCACCAGATGGGGCGAGATGTGCATGTGCACGCGCAGGCCCTGAGCTTCCAGCATCGACCGGCTGAAGGCACAGACAGAGCCCTTGCCGTTGGTGCCCGCGACATGGATGGTCGGCGGCATGCGCTTCTGCGGATCGCCGAGCTCATGCAGCAGGCGCAGGATACGGTCCAGCGCGAGGTCGATCTTCTTGGGATGAAGCGCCAGCAGGCGTTCGAGGACGGCAGTGCTTCGCGTTGCGCCGGCGTCGTTCTGGACGCTCATTCCGCTGCTTTGGCGCGTGGGGTCGGCAACACGTCCTGGGTGATCACTTCGGGCACGCCGGCGGTGCGGGCACGCGGGCGCGCGCGGCGCATCATCAGATGCGCGAGACGGCTCAGCGTGGCGCGCAGGTCGTGGCGATGCACAACCATGTCGATCATACCGTGCTCAAGCAGGAACTCGGCTCGCTGGTAATTCTCCGGCAGCGCCTCGCGAATCGTCTTCTCCGTCACGCGTGGGCCGGCGAATCCGATCTTGGCGCCGGGCTCGCCGATCTGGATATCGCCCAGCATGGCGTAGGAGGCGCTGACGCCGCCGTAGGTCGGATCGGTCAGCACGACGATGTAAGGCAGTCCCGCCTCGTGGAGCTGGTCGATCAGGATCGTGACGCGCGGCATCTGCATCAGGGACAGGATGCCCTCCTGCATGCGCGCGCCGCCGGACGAAACGAACAGGATGAAGGGACGCTTCTCGGTGACCGCCGCTTCCATCGCGCGGACAATGCCCTCGCCCACGCCCATGGACAGCGAGCCGCCCATGAAGTCGAAAGGTTGCACCGCGATCATCACCGGCAGGCCTTCTAGCGTGCCGCGAGCGGCCGACAGTGCCTCGGGCCGCGCCGTCTTGGTGCGGGCCGCCTTCAATTCGTCGACATAGCGCTTCTCGCCGCGGAATTTGAGCGGATCGGCCACAACTTCCGGCGCCGGCAATTCTTCATAGGACGAGGCGTCAAAGATCGACGCGAAACGTTCCGTCGCGCCGATGCGCATGTGGAAGCCGCATTGCGGGCAGACATGCTGGGCCGCGATCAAGTCGCGGTGGAAGATCATCTCACCGCAGGACGGACACTTGCGCCAGAGGTTTTCGGGCGTGTCACTGCGCGCGCCGCCGATGAGCGACTTGATCCGGGGACGGACGAAATTGGCGATCCAGTTCATGGCTCTATTCTACCACAGACGGCGCCCGCGCGGCATGCACGGATTTCGCGAGTGAGGCGCAGAATTCGATCACGTCATTGACCATTTCGGCACGTTTCGTGCCTTTCGCGGCATGTGATTCGATTTTCGCCACAATCGCAGAGCCTACAACAGCCCCGTCAGCAAAACGCGCGACACCGGCGGCCTGTTCCGGGGTGCGGATGCCGAAGCCGACGACAATCGGCAGGTCCGTCGCGCGGCGGATGCGTGCGAGTGCAGCGTCTACTTCGCTCTGCGCGAAACTCGCCGTGCCTGTGATACCCGCGATCGATGCATAATAGAGATACCCGCTTGCGCCGCTGACCACGGCGGGTAGCCGCGCGTCATCTGTCGTCGGCGCAAGGAAGCGGATGATATCGATACCGTGACCGGCAGCTGGCGTCCGCAGGACTTCGTCTTCTTCCGCCGGCACGTCCACCATCAGAAGACCATCGATGCCGACTTCGGCCGCGTCCTTCATGAAGCGCGCCGTGCCGTAGGCGTGGATCGGATTGTAGGCGCCCATCAGGACGACCGGCGTCTTCTGATCCTGCTTGCGGAAGCGGCGCACCATCTCGACCAGCTTGGAGAGTGTCATGCCGGCTTCCAAGGCGCGCAGATACGACGCCTGGTTGGTCGGACCGTCGGCCATGGGATCGGAGAACGGTATGCCGAGCTCGATCACGTCCGCACCGGCGGCTGGAAGCTTCGACAGGATTTCGAAAGACGTCTCGGTGTCCGGATCGCCACCCGTGACGAACGGCACGAACGCGGCGCGGCCGGCTTTCTTCAGTTCGGCAAAGCGGGCGGCGATACGGCTCATATGTCTTCTCCCAGCGCGGTCGCGGCCGAGAACACGTCCTTGTCACCGCGCCCGGAGAGGCAGACGGCGATCAGCTTGTCTTTTTCCATCTGGGGCGCCACGCGCATGATGTGGGCGATGGCATGCGCCGATTCAAGCGCCGGGATGATCCCCTCCAGCCTCGACAGGGCGACGAACGCGTCGAGCGCCTGCTTGTCGGTGATGGAGAAATACTTCACCCGGCCTTGATCCTTCAGCCACGAATGCTCCGGCCCGACACCGGGATAATCGAGACCGGCCGAGATGGAATGCGCTTCAAGGATCTGTCCATCGCGATCCTGCAGCAGATAGGAACGCGCGCCGTGCAGCACACCAGGTGAGCCCTTCGACAGCGTGGCGGCGTGACGCTCGGTCTCTGTGCCGTCGCCGGCTGCTTCAACGCCGTGGATCTCGACACTCGAGTCGTCGAGGAAGGGATGGAACATGCCGATGGCGTTCGAGCCGCCGCCGACGCATGCAGTCACGAGATCGGGCAGCCTGCCCTCGCGGTCCAGCATCTGCGCGCGCGTCTCACTGCCGATCACCGTCTGGAAATCACGCACCATCGCAGGATAGTGATGCGGACCGGCCGCCGAGCCGATGATGTAGAATGTGTCGTAAGGGTTCGACACCCAGTCGCGCAGCGCCTCGTTCATCGCATCTTTCAGCGTGCG
>DASZCC010000272.1:0-1973 GCA_035943485.1 Rhizomicrobium sp.
AGGTCTTCGCGCTGTCGCATTGGCGCAACGAAAATTCGCCCGCCGGCGCGCTGGGGCCGCAGGGGCGCGTGATCCCCGAACGCATCATCACCAAGCCGCCGAGCGCCGAGCTGCGCGATAATCAGAAGGACGAGGACTCGCTGCCGCCCTACGAGATACTGGACGGCATCCTCGAATGCCTGGTCGAGAACGAGATGACCTTCGAGGACACCTGCGCCCGTGGCTATCACCCGGCCACTGTGAAGCGGATCGAGCAGCTTCTCTACGTCTCGGAATACAAGCGCCGCCAGGCGCCTCCTGGCGTGAAGATCAGCGCCCGCAATTTCGGCCGCGACCGCCGCTATCCCATCACCAACGCGTTCCGCGATGCGCGGGATATTTAATCTCTTGTGTCATCCCCGGCGAGCATCGCGCAGCGATGCGAGGGAAGAGGACCCAAGACCCGGCGCGGCGCCCCGCCCTGGATTCCCTTCCCCTCGCTGTCGCTCGGCCGGGAATGACATGGTTTGCACATGACCGTCGTCCGCATCGCTCCGTCTCCCACCGGCTATCTCCAGGTCGGCAACGGCCGCGCTGCCGTGCTCAATGCGTTGTTCGCGAAGAAGAGCGGCGGCAAGTTCATGCTGCGGATCGACGACACCGACGACACACGCTCGACCAGGGAATACGAAGACGCGATCATCGAGGATTATGCGTGGCTGGGCCTGAACCACGACATCTTCGCGCGGCAGTCGGATCGCTTTGCCCTCTACGAAGCCGCTGCCGAGAAGCTCAAGGCCTCCGGCCGTCTTTACCCGGCTTACGAGACTCCGGAAGAGCTCGAACGCCGCCGCAAGCGCCAGATGGCGATGCACAAGCCGCCGGTCTACGATCGCGCTGCGCTTGCGCTCACGGCAGAAGATCGCGCGAAGCTGGAAGCTGACGGCCGCAAGCCGCATTGGCGCTTCAAGCTCAGCCACCGGAAGGTCGCGTGGAACGATCTGATCCGCGGCCACACCGAGATCGACACGGCGACGTTGTCCGATCCTGTGCTGATCCGCGAGGACGGGCGATTCCTCTACACGCTGCCTTCGGTGGTGGACGACATCGAGTTCGGCATCACGCACATTATCCGTGGCGAAGATCACGTGACGAACACCGCGCCGCAGGTTGAGATATTCGAAGCGCTCGGTGCGTCCGCCCCCGCCTTCGCGCACTTTCCGTTGTTCGTGCTGGCCGGTGGCGAAGTGCTGTCGAAGCGTCTTGGCTCGCTGTCGATCCGCGCGCAGCGGGAGGAGGGGATTGAGCCGATGGCACTAGCTTCCTATCTCGCCAAGATCGGAACGTCCGATGCCATCGAGTCGCGCCTGACGATCGAGGCACTCGCAGCCGATTTCGATTTCACCAAGATCGCGCGCGCACCGGCGCAGTTCGACGTCGCCGAGCTAGCAGCCCTGAACGGCAAGCTCCTTCACACGCTGCCCTACGAAGCGGTCGCCGATCGCATCACTGGTGGTCCGGCATTCTGGGATGCCGTGAAACCGAACCTGACAAAGCTGGCCGATACCGCAACATGGGCGGCCGTGGTCAACGGACCGGTGACGCCGGTAATCGAGGACGTGACACTGGCTGCCCACGCCGCCGCAATCCTGCCGCCGGAGCCATGGGACGAGACCACCTGGGGAAGCTGGACCAAAGCCGTCGGCACCGCCACCGGTGCCAAGGGACGCGCCCTGTTTCATCCGCTGCGCGAGGCGCTGACCGGCCGCGGGGATGGCCCCGAGCTTAAGAAGCTTCTGCCGTTGATCGGCCGGGAGCGGGTGCTGGCGCGGCTTGCAGGCAACACCGCCTGACCACATGGACCATCGCGGAAAAAGCTGCTACTCAGCCTCAAGCAATGAGGAAACCGGCGTGATCTCGTTCCGCCACATCTGTGTGTCGATTATTTGCGGCTGATGCCGCGACACCCTCCTTTTGCCTGCCGACATCGCTGC
>DASZCC010000273.1:0-4534 GCA_035943485.1 Rhizomicrobium sp.
GGGATCGTCGGCGCGGCGTTCGCCCTGCTAGCTTTCTCCATCGACATCGTCGACCTGACGAACCGCACCGCCGGCCATGGCGTGCCGACCCTCGCAATCGTCGGCATGGCGATCCTGCAGCTGCCGGATCTCGGACAGAAGCTGCTGCCCTTTGCGGTCCTGCTTGGCGGTGTCTACGCCTTTGCGCGGCTGTCGCGGAGTCAGGAGCTCGTGGCGATCCGTGCTGCCGGCATGTCGGCCTGGGAATTCTTGGCGCCGCCGCTGGCCGTGGCTGCGGGCCTGGGCTTCCTGGTCGTGCTAGCCATCACGCCGCTCTCCGCGCAGATGCTGGCGCAATTCTCCGCACTGGAAGCCAAGTACATCAAGGGCGAGGCCTCGCAACTCTCGGTTGCCCGCAATGGCCTCTGGCTCCGGCAGGGCGACGAGAAGCAGCAATCGGTGATCCACGCCCTGCGCGTCGCCGATCAGGGCGTGCATCTCGAAGATGTCGTCGTTTTTCTCTACGGCGCGGGCGATCATTTCAGCGGCCGTGTCGACGCGAAGTCGGCCGACCTCGAAATCAAGACCGGCGCCTGGGTCATGCGCGATGCCTGGGTCAGCTCCAACGAAGGCAAGAAGACGCATTACACGACCTATCAACTGCCCACGACGCTGACGCCGGTGCAGATCCAGGAGAGCTTTGCGCCGCCCGAGACGCTGTCGTTCTGGGCATTGCCGAGCTTCATTCGTGCCGCCCAGGCCGCAGGCTTCTCCGCCATTCGTTATGAACTCTATCTCTACACCTTGCTGGCGATGCCGGCCCTGTTCGCCGCGATGGTGTTCATGGCCGCCAGCTTCTCGATGAAGATCGGACGCAGCGGTGGACTGGCGCGTGTCGTCGTCATCAGCGCGCTATCCGGCTTCGGCGTGTACTTCTTCACGCAATTCGCGCGCGCTTTGGGACAGAGCGGCATATTGCCTGTCGCCCTGGCCGCAACCGCACCAGCCGCGGCTTCGATCCTGATCGGCATGACCCTTGTCTTCAATCAGGAGGACGGATGAGGGTCGCGCTCCTTGCAGCCCTTGTCCTGGCCGGTGCGGGAGTTGCCGCACACGCGGCGCCCGCGACGACCCATCCCGCGTCGCCGCTCTCGATCAAGGGCCAGATGCTGATGCAGGCCGACGAGGCCGATTACGACATCGACAACCAGATCGTGACGGCGCGCGGCCATGTCGAGATCGACAGCGACGGCCGCGTGCTTCTGGCCGACGAAGTCACCTACGACCAGAAGAAGGACATCACCACCGCCAGCGGTCATGTCTCGATCACCGACGAGAAAGGCAACGTTGCGTTCTCCGATCACGTCGTGCTGACCGATCGCATGCGCGATGGCGCTCTGCGCAGCTTCGCGGCTCTGATCGGAAAGTCGGGACGGCTGGTGGCGTCGGGCGCGCGCCGCACCGAGGGCCGCTTCACCGAGGCCTTCGACGCGGGCTACACGCCTTGCAAGATCTGCAATCAGGACGGCCAGCGCACGCCGGTTTGGAAGGTCGAGGCCAACCACGTCATCTATGACCAGCTGAAGCACAAGATCGTCTTCCGCAACGCCGTGGTCAGCTTCCTTGGCGTGCCGGTGTTCTACTCGCCGTATCTCAGCCAACCCGATCCGACTGTCCGCTATGCCACTGGGCTTCTGATGCCTGACCTGGGCACGTCGACCTATATCGGCTACTTCGCCCGCCTGCCCGTTTATGTCGCGCTGTCGGACAGCAACGACCTCACATTCACGCCGACCTTCTCGACCAAAGGCGGCGAGGTGCTAGAGGGCGAGTACCGGCAACGATGGAATGACGGCGGCATGTGGTTCCAGGCCTCGGTTGCCGACAACCCCAACGGCACCAAATTGCTGCCGGACGGCTCGACAAAGGGCGACATCAACCAGGCTTACGGCAGCCTGTTCGGATCGGGGCACATCCCGATCGACAATATCTGGCACGCCGGGTTCGACGCGCAGCTCACGACCAACGACACCTACCTCAAGCGCTATGACTTCTCCCAGCTCGACCGCCTCGTGAATGACCTGTTCGTCGAGGCCGATGGCGGGCGCACGCGCTTTGCCATCACCGGGTATTTCTTCCAGGGCCTGCAAGCCACCGACAACAGCAGGGTCATTCCGCTCGCATTGCCGCTGGTGGAGTTCTCATACAGCCCGCTGGAGAACTGGGCAGGCGGACAGTTCCGCTTCGATTTCAACACAGTCACGCTGACGCGCGATAGCGGTCTGGATACGCAGCGCGCAACGGCAGAGGCGCGCATGCGCTGGCCCACGATACTTCCCGGCGGGCAAATGCTGACGGTCCAGGCCGATGTGCGGGGCGACGTCTATCACGTCAGTTCGATTCCGGAGCTCAACGACCCACACGACAGATTCATCTCGCGCGGCATCCCTTATGTAGCGCTCGACTGGCGCTGGCCCTTCATCTCCCAAGGTGCGCAGGGTCACGCCCTCATCGTCGAGCCGATCGTACAGGGCGTGCTGCAGCCTTATGGCGGCAATCCTGTCGGCATTCCCAACGACGACAGCGCCGACTTCGAACTGGACGATAACAACATCCTGAGCTTCGACCAGGTACCGGGCTACGATCTCGTCGAAAGCGGGCCGCGCATGAATGTCGGATTGCATGCACGTGCCGTGTTCCCGGCGGGCACCGTGGACGCGGTGCTGGGTCAGACCTTCCGCCTGAAGCCAGACCCGATCTTCGCGCCTGATTCGGGCCAGAGCGGCACATCGTCCGATGTCGTAGGGCGCGTGAGCGTGAAGTTCCTCCCCTATATCGATCTTACCGATCGGCTCGACATCGATAAGGCCAACGGCACGGTTCGGCGTCACGAGGTCTATTTGACCGGCATATTCGATCGCACAACGGTCCAGATCAGCTATGTGCAACTGCCCTGCACAATCGAGCCGTTCTCGGTTTCGGCTTGCGAGGACCTGAATTCTCCGGTGCAGATCACCGGAGGTCTACCCGAGCGCGAGGAAATCAACGCGCAGGCCGACGTCAATTTCTACGAGAACTGGCAGGCATTCGGCGCGATACGCCGCGACCTCCTCCATGGTTTGATGCTCGATAGCGAGCTCGGCTTGGGCTATGAGGACGAGTGCTTTGGCTTTTCGGTGGCCTACCGCCGCAAGTACACGACTGACCGCGATCTGCCCAAGTCGACCGATATCGTGTTCCGCTTCAAGCTCAAGACGGGTGATGAAGCCATCGAGCCGTTCAGCCTGTTTCCACAGGACGTGTTTTCCCGTCCTTGAACCGCGGGTATTTTTGCTTATTCTCCCGGCCGGTTCGGGGGCGAGCGCGTAAACCATTGAGATTGCTGCCAAAGGGCCGAGCCTTGCTCACGAAGACGTACATTTCCGGACTGTGCGGCGCCGTTTTGGCGCTTTGCGTCTCCCACGCATGCGCCCAGGCCCTGTCCGGACCGCGTCACCCTCAGGCTAATGCGACCGCTAGCGCGACACCTCCTCCCGCAGCGGCCAACCCGCCGCCCGGCGCGGCGGTGATGGCCGACATCGGCACGTCTGACAACGTCGCCGCCATCGTCAATGACAGCATCATCACCGAATACGACGTCGACCAGCGCATGGCCCTGTTCATTGCAACAAGCGGCGCCGCGGTGCCTTCGCCCGAAGTGAAGAAAAAGCTGCGCGACCAGATCCTGAAGCAGCTCGAGACGGAACAACTCCAGATCCAGGAAGCGCGACACAAGAACATTACCGTCTCGCCTGCCGATGTGGACAAGTCGATCAACCGCATTACCACAGAGAATCACCTGACCAAGGAGCAGCTTGAGGGCTTGCTCGCCAAGGCCGGCGTGGAGATGGGAACGCTTCGCGCGCAGATCGCCGTGCAGATCGCCTGGCAGAAAGCGGTGGAAGACGAATTCCAGGATCGCGTGAACATCACACCGGCCGACATCGACGCAGAGCTCGCACGTATCAGCGAAGGCGCAACGAAGACGCACTTCCTGGTCTCCGAGATATTCCTGCCGGTCGACAATCCCGATCTCGACGGAAAGGTCTTAAAGGACGCGCAGGACATCGAATCACAGCTGCAGTCAGGTGCCGGCTTCACCAACGTCGCGCGCCAGTTCAGCCAGAGCCCGACGGCGGCGGCCGGCGGCGATCTCGGCTGGGTCTATCAGGGTCAGCTGGCAACCGAGATCGACAATGCCCTGCAGGGCATGCAGATCGGAACAGTGTCGCCACCAATCCGCTCCAATGGTGGCTACTACATTCTTGGCCTGCGTGACCGCCAGGTCGGCGTCGGCACGCACATTCCCGATCCCGCAACGATCAAGCCGGAAGGTCCGCTTCGCATCGTACGGTTGCTGCTGCCGATCGGTCCGACGCCGCCGAAGGCGCTGCTCGACAACGTCGTGAAGATCGCAGGCCAGATTCACGACCACATCAATGGTTGTGACGCGCTGGACAAGCTGCAGCAGCAGATCCACGGCATCGTGGTGCAGGACATTGCGAAGATGGGCATC
>DASZCC010000274.1:0-1865 GCA_035943485.1 Rhizomicrobium sp.
CGAACTGGCGCGGCGGCTGGAAGGGACGGGCGTGACGGCCAATTGCCTGCACCCGGGCGGTGTGGCGACGCGCTTCGGTTCCAACAACAGCGGCTTGCTTGCGGCGGTGTTCGGCGTTGCGATCAAGCTGGTCGGCATCTCGCCGGAAGAGGGCGCCAAGACGATCATCTATCTGGCCTCATCGCCGGACGTCGCGGGCAAGACCGGCGGCTACTACTACAAGGACAAGCTCGTCGCGCCATCGCCTGCCGCGCAGAACGATGCGGATGCCAAACGCCTGTGGGACGTCTCGGCGAGGATCGCGGGGATCGGCTGATGAGCGCTTCACGCCGCAAGGATCTCGTTCGCGAGTACAAGGAGAAGAAGGCGATGCCCGGCATATTCGCCGTGCGCTGTCTTCCGACCGGCGCGACATGGACCGGCGCGTCGAAGAATCTCGAGACCCAGCAGAACGGCATCTGGTTCCAGCTGCGTAGCGGTACGCATGTGAGCAAGGTTTTGCAGGCAGCCTGGAATGACCACGGCGCCGACGCGTTCGCCTTCGAGATGCTGGAAGCGATTGACGACGACAATCCCGGGATGGTCGGGCTGCTGCTCAAGGAACGCGAGGCGCATTGGCGCGCCGAGATAGGCGCCCAGAAGCTCGTCGGCTAGCGCCAGACCGCGTGGCCACTCTCAAGCACGACACGTTCCTCGGCGACGGCGCGCAGGGCGTCGGGATAGACGCGGTGTTCTTCGGCGAGAATGCGTGTGGCCAGTGTCTGCGCTGTGTCGTCTGGCTGCACCGGCACCGCCGCCTGCGCGATGATAGGACCGCTGTCGAGTTCGGGCACCACGAAGTGAACCGTGCAGCCGGAGATGCGCACGCCGGCATCGATCGCTTGCTGGTGCACGCGGATGCCCTTGAACGCCGGCAGAAGCGAGGGATGGATATTGATCATCCGTCCCTCCCATTTGCGCACGAAGCCGTCCGAGTTGATGCGCATGAAGCCCGCCTGGCAGACTAGATCGACACGCGCCTCGGTCAGCGCCGCATCGATCTGCGCGTCGAAGTCTTCGCGTGAAAGCCCCTTGTGCGAGACGACAGCTGTCTTGATGCCGGCGGCGCGCGCGACAGAGAGACCTTCGGCGATCTCGACGTTGGAGAACACGAGCACGATCTCGGCCGGATAATCCGGCGACCCTGCGGCTTCGATGAGGGCGGAGAGATTGCTGCCGCGCCCGGAGATGAGGACGGCGGTACGCTTCCGGTTCAAAGCTTCAGCGTCCCGCGATAGCGCACCTTCGCTTCGCCCTCGCCGAGCACCAGCGTGCCGATGCGCCAGGCCTTCTCGCCTTCTTCTTGGAAGGCGTCGATGACATGACCTGCGGACTCGGCAGCGACGATCGCCATGAAGCCGACACCGCAATTGAAAGTGCGCAGCATCTCGCGCTCCGCGATGCCGGCCTGGCGCGAGAGCCAGCCGAACACGGGCGGCGGTGTCCAGGCCGAGAGATCGATTTCCGCATCAAGGCCTTCGGGAAGCGCGCGCGGCAGGTTCTCGGTGATGCCGCCGCCGGTGATGTGCGCTAGACCTTTCACGCCGCCGGCCCTGATCGCGGCCAGACCACCTCTGATATAAAGACGCGTCGGCGCCAGCAGCGCTTCGCCCAGCGTGCGCGCTGCATCGAACGGCGCTGGCTGGTCGTAAGCGGCGGCGGCATCGGCAACAACACGGCGAACGAGCGAGTAGCCGTTCGAGTGCACGCCGCTTGACGCAACACCGATCACGACATCGCCGGGCTTCATCTCGAACGTTCGCGGCAGCACATGGCCGCGTTCGACCGCACCCACAGAGAATCCCGCGAGATCAAAATCACCCTTG
>DASZCC010000275.1:0-2719 GCA_035943485.1 Rhizomicrobium sp.
CGCCAGCCCGAACATCCGGATCGAGATCCTCACCCCCGACTTCCGTGGCAAGGGCCGCATGGAACGCGCACTGGAAGTGCTGAAGGACTTCCCGCCGGACGTGTTCAACCACAATCTGGAAACCGTGCCGCACCTGTACCGCGAAGTGCGTCCCGGCGCCGACTACCAGTGGTCGCTGGATCTGCTCAAGCGCTTCAAGGCGCAGCATCCCGAGGTGCCGACCAAGTCCGGCATCATGCTGGGGTTGGGCGAAACCTGGGAACAGGTGATCGAGACGATGGGGGATTTACGCGCCCATGACGTCGAGATGATCACCATTGGCCAATACCTGCAGCCCACGCCGCACCATCATCCGGTGGTGCGCTACTGGACTCCCGAAGAATTCGAGGCGCTGCGCGTAGCCGGTGAGGCGATGGGTTTCCATCACGTCGCCTCCGGTCCGCTGGTGCGTTCGTCCTATCACGCCGATCTGCAGGCCCATGCAGCCGGTGTCACCGAGTCAGCTTGAGAGCTCCCATGAAATTTCGTCCCGCGCTGGTCCTGCTGCTTGCCTTCACCGCGACCTGCGTCTTCGCGCAGTCGGCGGCCGATCTCGGTGCCGGCACCGGCCGCAAGGCGGCCAGCTGGCCGCTCACCTCCACGCCCGGCGAGGCGCAGGCCGCGCAGCTATCGGCGCGCTTCCTGACCCGCTTCCACTACGACGCGCAGCCGCTCGACGACGCGATGTCGGCGCGCATCTACAAGGCCTACTTCAAGCTGCTCGACAGCGAGAAGGTGTTCTTCACCCAGGTCGACATGGCCAAGTTCGCGCCGTTGAAAACCAAGCTCGACGACGCGATCTGGAACCAGGATCTGTCCGCACCGTTCTCGGTGTTCAACATGTACGTGCAGCGCGCGGTCGAGCGCATGACCTACGCACGTGGCCTGCTCAAGCAGGGCTTCGACTTTTCCGTCGACGAAAGCTATACGTACGATCGTGAGCATGCCGACTGGCCGAAAGACCAGGCCGAACTGGACACCTTATGGCGCCAGCGTACCAAGAACGACTGGCTGCGCCTGAAGCTTGCCGGCAAGCCTGACGCCGAGATCCGCAAGACGCTGGACAAGCGTTACGCCAGCTATATCGAGCGGGTGAAGCAACTCGATGGCGAGGACGCGTTCCAGACCTTGATGACCTCCTATGCCGAAACCACCGATCCGCATACCGATTACCTCGGCCCGCGCGCGGCGGAGAACTTCGACATCGCGATGAAGCTGTCGCTGGAAGGCATCGGCGCGGTGCTGCAGGCACGCGACGATTACACCCAGATCCGCGAGTTGGTGCCCGCCGGCCCGGCCAACAAGTCCGGCAAGATCCAGGTCGGAGATCGCATCGTCGGCGTCGGTCAGGGCGACAACGGCCCGATCGTCGACGTGATCGGCTGGCGCCTGGACGATGTGGTCAACCGCATCCGCGGCAAGAAGGACACCACCGTGCGGCTGGAAGTCCTGCCGGCCGATACCGGCGTGGATGGCAAGCACGAGATCGTGACGCTGGTGCGCAAGAAAGTCAGCATCGAGGAGCAGGCGGCGAAGAAGAAGGTCGTCGAGATCAAGGACGGCGACGTCACCCGCAAGATCGGCGTGATCGAACTGCCCACGTTCTATTCCGACTTCGGCGCGCGCAGTGCCGGCGACAAGGACTTCAAGAGCGCCACCCGCGACGTAGCCAGGCTGCTCGGCGAACTCAAGACCGCCGGCGTGCAGGGTGTGGTGGTCGATCTGCGCAACAACGGCGGCGGCTCGCTGGCCGAAGCCAATTCATTGACCGGCCTATTCATCGACAAGGGTCCGGTGGTGCAGGTGCGCGACTCCAAGGGCGAGGTCGAGGTGCAGGGCGACGACGATCCGGGCATGGCCTGGAGCGGCCCGCTGGCGGTGCTGATCAATCGCGGCACGGCGTCGGCGTCGGAAATCTTCTCCGCTGCGATCCAGGATTACCATCGCGGCCTGATCGTCGGCGAGCCGACGTTCGGCAAGGGCACCGTGCAGAACCTGGTCGATCTGGATCGTTTCGCCCAAGGTGACAGCGAGAAGCCGCAGCTCGGCGAACTGAAGATGACCATCCAGGAATTCTTCCGCATCAACGGCGGCTCCACCCAGCTGAAAGGCGTTACGCCGGACATCGCGTTCCCGAAGAGCGGGGACGACAAGGACTTCGGCGAGTCGACCTACGACAACGCGCTGAAGTGGACCCAGATCGCACCGGCCGACTATCAGCCGGTGGCGAATCTCAATGCCTATCTGCCGCAACTGCTGCAGTTGCATGACGAGCGCGCGGCGAAGTCGCCGGCGTGGAAGCTGATGCTTGACGAGCTGACGCAGTACAAGACCATGCGTGACAAGACCTCGATCTCGCTGAACTTCGCCACGCGCGAAGTCGAGCGCAAGCAGCAGGATGCGATCCAGTCCGACTTCCGCGCCCGGCACAAGGCGATCGACGGCACTGATGCCACGTTGAGCGACGAGCAAAGCCATCTCGACGACGGCCTCAACGCGAACGAGCGCAGCCTGAAGAGCGAGCTCAAGCAGGAGAAGGACGCGAAGAAGGCGAAGGACGTGCAGCTCAACGAGACCGCACACATCCTGTTCGACGCTGTCGGCATGATCAAAGCCGATCCGAAACTGGCCAGCGAAGTGTTGCCGTATCACGGCAAATTCTCCAGCACGGTGGCGCTGG
>DASZCC010000276.1:0-26853 GCA_035943485.1 Rhizomicrobium sp.
CATCCCCACACCGCTGCATTATATAGGAAGTTGCGATCACCATCTCGGATTTCGTCCCGGCAGTTCGCCGCGCGGGAATTCGTCGGAGTTGGGCTGGTACAGTTGGGTGGGCTCGAACCACCGACCTCCGGATCCACAATCCGGCGCTCTAACCAGCTGAGCTACAACTGCACGTCTCGAAAAGAGGGCCGGAAACTATGGCCCGGCCCCTGCAAAAGCAAGTGTTCGCCCGCCGGTTTCGGGGAGACGCGCCTTTTGGCGGCCGTTCCGGATATCGCCACAATATCCGCATGTTAATGCGCTCTGTCCCGGCGGACGCATTATGGTTCGTTTGATGAGACGCCCACTCCTTATAACAGCCGCGGCTGTCGGACTTCTGGTGCTCCTCGCGGGCCTTGCCGCAGTTCCCTTCGTGGTCTCTGTCGAGGGGTTTCAGCGGCAGATCGAGGCACGCGCCTTCAAGGCGACCGGGCGCGAGTTGCACATCAATGGTGGCCTGAACTTTACCCTCTTGCCGCAGCCGAGCTTTACCGCGCGGGATGTGACACTGGCGAACTTGCCCGGTGGCCACTCCCGCGCCCTCGTTCACGTGGCCAGCATGCGGCTCGATGCGAAGATGCTTCCCCTGTTCTGGGGACAGGTCGAAGTCACAGACATTGTACTCGACCATCCCCAGATCGCGCTCGAAGTCTCGCGCGACGGAACGGCGAACTGGACGGTCGTGCGTCAGAAGACCGGCGAGGACGGTGTCCGCCTGCCGCGCAACACAACCCTCGGCACGATCACGATCCGCGATGGGCGTGTTTCGTACGACAACGACAAGCTCGCCATCCACCGCACGGTCGACGATTTTGCCGTGCGTCTCGCGCTCTCTACCGCGGATGCGCCGATCGACCTGCAGGGAAGCTTCGAGCTCAACGCCCAGCACTTCGCGCTCAAGACACATCTGGCGACGCTCAAGTCGCTCACTGCTGGCAAGCCGACGCGGATCAATCTCAATCTCGACAGCGCGCTGCTGCAAACGTCTTTCGACGGGACGATGGCGCGCGATGGCTCAGCCGACGGTACCGCCACGTTGTCGACGCCGTCGCTGAAGGCACTGTCGGCCTGGGCAGGCCGCCCCATCGCAGCAGGCGACGGTCTCGGAGCTCTTTCGCTGAAGGCCAATGTCTCCGTATCGGGTCACAGATACGGGCTGTCGCAGGCTCATCTGACCCTCGACGGCATGACAATGACCGGGAATGTCGCCGCGGATCTTGGTGGGAAGATCCCGGTGGTGGACGGCGCCCTGGCGATCGATCGGCTCAATCTCAATCTGTATCTAGGTGCCGGCCATCAACATGGCGGTACAAAACATGCGCCTCATCAGGTGGGCTGGAGCAAGTCGCCGTTCTCGCTATCCGTTCTCAAGCTGTTCAACGGCCGATTAAAGCTCGACGCCGGCGCCATAGAAATCCGCAAATTGAAGCTTGGCCGGTCCGTCTTCGCCGTCGCCCTGAAAGACGGAAGCGCCAGCGTGCAGATCGCGCCTGCGCATCTCTACGGAGGGAGTGCGAAGGCGGACTTGCAGATCGACGCCTCCCAGGACGTGCCAAAATTCGCAGCGACGCTCGATCTTGCCGCCGTCGCCACGCAGCCACTGATGGAACAAATCATCGGCGTCGACAAGCTGGATGCGACCGGCAACGCGGTTTTGACTCTGACAGCGACCGGCAATTCACCCGACGCCGTCATGCATTCCCTCTCCGGTCACGGTTCACTCTCGCTCGCCCGCGGCCGGATTTATGGCATCAATCTCGGCGGCACGGCGCGGAGCATCGCTGCCTTCCTTGGCGGTGGGCGCAACGGTGAAGACTTAACCGAGTTCGATACCTTCCACGCCAGCTTCACGATGCGTGACGGCTTTCTCGCGACCAATGACATCACTCTTGCCGGACCGGTCGTCCACGCGACCGGCGCAGGCTCGATCGACCTCGGCAACCAGGCCCTCGATCTCGGCCTCAATCCGCGCGTGTCTATTGGCGGCCGGTCCGACTTCGCAGACTTGGCTGTGCCGGTCACGATTGCGGGTCCGTGGTCACATGTCTCGATCAAAGCGGATACGGATCATGGCGCGGTGACGGGACTTTTCGGCAATGCTATCAAGGGCGGGATACCGCTCGGCAAGCTGCTGGGCAATCTGTTCGGCGGCCACAAGCACCACGATCAGCCGCCACCCGACGACTATTGAAGAGGCGGCATGTCGAAGCGGCTGGCTTATATCCTTGGTGGCCTGGCCGCCATCATCCTCGTTGCTGTGGCCGTACTTTACTACCTGACGCGCCCCTTGCCTGAGCTGACGGTCGCAACCTGGGCCGGGCCTTATTCGCGGGCGCAGGCCAACGGCATGTTCCATCCGTTCGGCGACTCGCGGCACGTCGATGTGCGTATCGCCCTATATGACGGCGGGCTCGAAGAGTTGCGCCAGATGGTCGGCAACAACCACTATGACTGGGACGTCGTCGATCTTGAACTGCCGGATGCCATTGCGGCCTGCCGGCTTGGCTTGCTTGAGCACATCGATGCCGGGCAGTTGCCCGCCGGCGCGAACGGCACTCCGGCTGCCAGGGACTTTGTGCCGGGTGCCATCGGCCCCTGCTGGGTGGGCAGCGTCGTCTACTCCCAAGTCATCGCCTATGCGCCGAATGTCTTTGGCAACGCTCACCCGATCAGCGCTGCCGATTTCTTTGACATCCAGCGCTTTCCCGGTCCGCGCGCTCTTCGACGCGCCACGGCAAAGTTCAACCTCGAGCTGGCCCTCCTCGCCGACGGCGTGAAGCCTGAAGACGTCTACGCCACACTATCGACGCCGGACGGTGTCGAACGCGCGCTGGCCAAGCTCAATACCCTGCGGCGCTCACTGGTGTGGTGGGACACTTCGGCTGACGCCGTGGCCATGCTGAAGGATGGGCGCGCGGTGTTTGCGACCACGCTGAACGGCGATGTCCATGATGCCGCCGCCCACGGCAACAAGGTCGGCGTCATCTGGGACCGGCAGATGTTTCAGCTGGATGCGTTCGGTATCCTGAAGGGCGGGCCCAGGGTTGAGCGGGCGCTGGACTTTGTGCGCTTCGCAACCGGCTCGGAGCCTCTGGCCCGTGTTGCTAGCTGGGTGCCCTATGGGCCGGCGCGGCGGTCATCCTTTGCGCTCGTGCCGCCCAATCCGGAGAGCCATGCCGTAGTGACCGCCGAGCTGCCCACCAATCCGCAGAACTTTGCGACGGCGTTCGCCATCGACGACGAGTGGTGGCAGCTGCATGGCGCCGACGTCGAACCCCGCTGGCAATCGTGGATCGCGCGCCTGCCCTGACGGCTGAATATTTCATAGACAAGCGTGTTTATGAAATCTTGTCCCGGTTGAGGAAATATTAGGGCGCATTGACTTATTGGTATCGCTACTTGAGCTTGGACTGCCGATGATTTGCGCGCGGGAATAACAATTCTCCATGTTCGCCTATGCGATCCGGCGCCTTCTGGGCGCCATTCCCACGCTATTCATCATCATCACGATCGCTTTCTTCATGATGCGCGTCGCGCCCGGCGGGCCGTTCGACAGCGCACGCCGCCTGCCGCCCGAGATCGAGCACAACATGAAGGCGGCCTACGACCTCGATAAGCCCGTCTGGCAGCAATACGCGATCTATCTGGGCAAGCTTGCGCACGGCGACCTCGGTCCCTCGTTCAAGACCAAGGATTTCACCGTCAATGAACTGATCGCGCAGGGTCTGCCGGTCAGCGTCCGGCTCGGCCTGCTATCCATCATCATCGCGATCCTCGCGGGCACGCTGCTTGGCACGCTGGCTGCGCTCAACCAGAACAGCATTGCGGACTATGGCGTCATGGGCATCGCCATGATCGGCATCACCATACCGACCTTTGTCATGGCGCCGATCCTGACACTGATCTTCGGCGTCTATGGGCTCGTCGTGTTCGGCTTCGACATCTCGCTGCCGGCCGGTGGCTGGGGCAATGGCGCAATTCAGTTCCTGATAATCCCGGTCATCGTTCTTGCCTTGCCGCAGATCGCGGTGATCGCACGGCTTGTTCGCGGCAGCATGATCGAGGTGTTGCGCTCCAACTATATCCGCACGGCGCGCGCCAAAGGACTGTCGTCGACGATGGTCGTGACGCGGCACGCGCTGCGGGCTGCGATCCTGCCGCTTGTCAGCTATCTGGGGCCAGCAATCGCCGGCATCCTGACGGGCTCGCTGGTTGTGGAACAGATCATGGGAATCCCCGGCATCGGCCGGGCCTTCATCCAGGGCGCCCTCAATCGCGACTACACCCTCGTGATGGGCGTACTCATCTACTATGCGACTTTCGTGATCCTGCTGAACCTGGCAGCAGACCTTCTCTACGCCGCGCTGGACCCGCGCGTGAGATACGACACATGAGCCTGCCATTCTCCGATAGCCGCACTGAAGAGATCATGGAGCGCGCCTTTGACATCAAAGGCCGCAGTCTCTGGCAGGATGCGCGCATCCGCCTGGTGCGCAATCGCGCCGCCGTCGCCAGCATTGTCATCCTTTCGATCATAGCGCTGCTCGCGATATTCGGCCCGCTGTTCGTCGCCTACGGCTATGATCAGATCGACTATTCCATCGTCTCCTGCGCACCGAACTGGTGGCCGGCATCTGCAGCCTCGTGCAACGCAGGCGGATCGCACTGGTTCGGCACGGACTCGATCGGCCGCGACCTGTTCGTGCGCGTGCTGATCGGGGCTCGCGTATCGCTCGCGGTGGGCGTGATCGCGACGGTGGTTAGTCTGTTCATCGGGGTGACGTACGGCGCCATTGCGGGCTTCATCGGCGGCAGGGTCGACGGACTCTTGATGCGTTTCGTCGACGTCCTCTATTCGATCCCCTACATCTTCCTCGTCATCATCCTGATGATGGTGTTCAACCGCAACTTCTACCTGCTGTTCATCGCCATCGGCGCGGTCGAGTGGCTGACCATGGCGCGCATTGTCCGTGGCCAGACTCTCTCCATCAAGCAAAAGGAATTCATCGAGGCGGCCCGTGCAAGCGGTGTGGGGTCGATCGGCGTCATCACGCGGCACATCATCCCGAACGTGTTCGGCCCCGTCGTCGTCTACGTGACTTTGACCGTGCCGGCGTCGATCCTTGCCGAGAGTTTCCTGTCGTTCCTGGGTCTGGGCATTCAGGAGCCGATGACGTCCTGGGGCGTGCTTATAGCCGACGGCGCAGCGCAGATGGAAAGCGCGCCCTGGACGCTCATCTTCCCCGCGCTTTTCATGGCCGTGACTCTGTTCTGCTTCAACTTCATCGGAGACGGATTGCGCGACGCCCTCGATCCGAGGGACCGCTAGATGACCGGCCCCATCTTCGAGATCCGCGGCCTGGACGTGAAATTCCACACGGCGGACGGCATCGTGCATGCCGTTAGGAATGTCGACTTCGACATCGCCGAAGGCGAATGCGTGGGCGTGGTGGGCGAATCCGGCTCGGGAAAAAGCCAGCTCTTCATGGCGGCGCTTGGCCTGCTGTCCTCCAACGGAGCGGCGACAGGAAGCGTGAAGTTCCGCGGCCAGGAAATCCTCAATTTGCCGCAAGGACGGCTCAACCGACTGCGCGGCTCGCGGGTCACGATGATCTTCCAGGATCCGCTGACCTCGCTCACGCCCCACATGACGGTCGGCGCGCAGATTGTCGAAGCCTTGCGCGCGCATACCGGCCTGCCACTGGGCGAAGCAGAGCGGCGCACGCTGGAAGTGCTGGACCTCGTGCGCATCCCGGAAGCTGCTCAGCGCATGAAGCAATATCCGCACGAGCTTTCTGGGGGGATGCGGCAGCGGGTGATGATCGCGATGGCCACGGCCTGCGGACCCGATCTGCTGATCGCCGACGAACCGACCACCGCGCTCGACGTGACGGTGCAGGCGCAGATTCTCGAGATCATGCGCGACCTGCAGACCGAGTTGCGCACCGCCATCATCATGATCAGCCACGACATGGGCGTGATAGCCGGAACGGCCGATAGGGTGCAGGTGATGCGCAACGGCGATGTCGTGGAGACCGGTCCGGTCAACGACATCTTCTACCGGCCGCAGAACAGCTATACGAGGATGCTGCTGGATTCGATGCCGCGGCTCGACATGCCGGATCGCGCCGGACATGTCGATGCATCGACGCTTGCCGGCAACAAGACCCTGCTGGAGGTGAACGACCTCAAGGTCCATTTCAGCGTGCGTGGCAACAGTCTCTTTGCGAAGCCGAAACCCCTGCGCGCCGTCGATGGCGTGAGCTTCACACTGCGCCAGGGCGAGACCCTCGGCATCGTGGGCGAGTCTGGCTGCGGCAAGTCCACGCTCGCGCGCGCAGTTCTTAAACTGCTGCCCAAGACGGCGGGTTCGGTCGTGTGGCTGACACGCGATCTCGGAGACATCAGCGAGGCTGACCAGCGCAAGCTCCGCAAGGAACTCCAGGTCGTGTTCCAGGATCCGATGGCGAGCCTGGACCCGCGCATGACGATCGGCGAGTCCATCGCCGAGCCACTCAAATCGCTGGCTTCAGGCCTCAGCCGCGACGACATCCGCGAGCGCGTCAGGAAAGCGATGACGGATGTCGGTCTCGACCCGGCCTGGATCAACCGCTATCCGCATGAATTCTCAGGCGGCCAGAACCAGCGCGTCGGCATCGCGCGCGCGATGGTGGTAGAGCCAAAACTGGTGATCTGCGACGAGGCGGTAAGCGCGCTCGACGTCTCGATCCAGTCGCAGATCATCGACCTGATCATGAAGCTGCAGGCTTCGTCCGGCATGTCGCTCATTTTCATCAGCCACGACCTGTCGGTGGTCCGCCAGATCGCGCATCGCGTGATGGTGCTGTATCTCGGACGCATCGTGGAGTTCGCCGACCGTGACGAGATCTACAAGGACGCGCGGCATCCCTACACCAAGGCGCTAATCTCGGCAGTGCCGATCCCCGATCCCAAGATCGAGCGCAACAAGAAGCATGTCCGGCTCGAAGGCGACCTGCCCTCGCCGCTCGATAGCCGCGCGCAATTGACGTTCCTCAAGTCCAAAGTGATCGACGATCCCGATGCCGAGCAATACCGGCCGAGACTTATCGAGGTGACGCCGGGTCACCTCGTCGCCGAACACGACTGACTACTTCGTGCGCCGCACTTTGAAGATGCCGGTCTGATCGGAGAACTGCAGACTGAAGCTGCCCATGAAACCTCGTTCGATCGTGATGGTGATCTTGTCGTTCGACTTGTGGTAACGCGCGAACGACTCGTCGCCCGACAGCTGCTGCCAGACCTGGCCATTTGCGAGGTAGATCGTGAACCGGCCTGCAGAATTGAACGCCACCTCCGACATATCGGACGAAATGCTGTCGATCTGATCTGCTTCGAGCATTTCGGCAGTAACACCGTTGGCGCGATCCTCTGCCGTCAGCGCAGCGTCCCCACCGGTTATCCCGCCATCGAAACCGAATATGCGCTGTTTCTGTTCAAGGGTGGGTGGTGACGGCGGCGCATTTTTGGCGACAGGCGCCACCGGCGCGGGCGGCGGTGGCGCCGACAGAGCCGACTGGAGCTGCGCCGCTGTGCTGTCATAACAGGCAAGGCGCGCCGCATCGTCCTTCAAGGCAGCGCAGCGGGACAATGCGTCGAGCGCATCCTCGCGCGGTCCAGCCAGGGCGGATAGCGGCAAAAGCAACACAATGGCAGGCACAAAGCGGTATAGATTCATATCCTGTTCATCCCGATTCTGTTCAAATGCGGCTATGCCGTAGCAATGATACGGGATCACGCGGCGGAAGCCAGTTGAGTGTAAGTCATATGACTGAGAACCGGTGGACGCGCCGAGGCTTGATGGCGGGCGGGGCGACAATTCTGATCGCCGGCACCGCCTATGGCATTCACGCGCGCGGTGGTCCAGGCATCACATTCTCGACGGCTGATAACTTCACGCTCAATCGCGGGAACGGCGCCGAGCCGGACACGCTCGACCCACACAAGGCCTCCGGCGTGTGGGAGAACAACATTATCGGCGACATGTTCATGGGGTTGATGACCGACGCGGCCGACTCGTCCCCAATGCCCGGCGCAGCCGAAAGCATGACAAGAAGCGCCGACGGCCTGACCTATACCTTCAAGATTCGCGATCACCTCTGGTCCGACGGCAAACCGGTGACGGCGCATGACTACGTGTTCTCGCTGCGCCGCATGGCAGATCCGAAAACGGCTGCGCAATACGTATCGATCCTCTATCCGATAAAGAACATGCAGGCGGCTGCCGCCGGTCAGGTGCCGTCGAAGGATATTGGCGTTCGCGCGATCGATGACCGGACGCTGGAAATACGTTTCAACTATCAGGTTCCGTACATTCGAGAGCTGCTGCTTCACTACACGACCTTTGCAGTACCGCAGCATGTCGTCGAGAAATATGGCGACGACTGGACCAAGCCCGGGAACATCGCCGTCAATGGCCCCTATCTGCTAAAGGAATGGGTCTCGAACGATCATGTGCGGCTGGAGAAGAACCCACGCTTCGTTGAAGCGTCGGGCGTCAAGATCCGGCACGTCTATTATTACCCAACACAGGATGCATCGGCCTCGCTGAAGCGCTTCCGCGCCGGCGAATTCGATCTCGTGACGAGTTCGGTGCCGCCGCAGCAGGTCGACTGGCTACGAACCCACATGCCGCGCGAAATGCGGATCTCACCCTTCATCCTGTCGCAGTACGTGCAGTTCAACCTGCACCGCAAACCATTTGACGACCTGCGCGTCCGTCAGGCCATTTCGCTTGCGATCGATCGCGAGAGACTGGTCAAGCAGGTGATGCGCGCGGGTGAGCTTCCGGCATACTCCCTGGTGCCGCCCGGACTGCCCGGTTACAAGGTCGCAACAGTCGGGTTTGAGGCGATGCCTATGGATGCCCGCCTCGACAAGGCGCGGTCCCTTCTGGCCGACGCAGGCTATGGCCTGAACAACCCGTTGACCTTCGCGTTCAACACCTCAAACACGACCGAAGCGCGCATCGTTTCCGTTGCGCTGCAGGGTATGTGGAATGAGATCGGCGCAAAGACGCAGATCTTCCCATCCGAGAGTCAGATCCATTACAGCCTGCTGCGCAAACGTGACTTCCAGGCTGGCTGGGGCGGATGGGCCGCAGACTATCGCGACGCGAAGAATTTCCTCATGCTCTTCCAGCGCGCCTCGACGGATCTGAACTACGGCGATTACTCCGATGCGCGCTACGAGGCGCTGATCGACAAGTCTGACAACACGGGTGATCCCGTCGCGCGCGCCGTCCTGTTGCGCGAGGCGGAACAGATCGTACTGGATGCGGTTGCACTGTCGCCCGTCTATATCGGCGTCACCAACAATCTCGTTTCACCCCAGGTGAAGAACTGGATCCCCAACAACGAGAACGTCAACCGGACGCGTTTCCTTTCCCTCGATCGCACAAACCTCACGGCCTGATGCGAGCCCTGTTTGCAGCCCTGGCGGTGCTGTCCGTTGCGGCCGCGCCCGCCCTGGGAAATGGCGTGCTCAATCGTGGCAATGGCTCGGAGATGGCGAGCCTGGACCCGCACTTCATCAGCACGATCGAGGAGACCAATGTCGAAGGCGATCTGCTGGTCGGTCTTCTGACGCTGGACGCTGGCGCGCATGCAATCCCCGGCGCTGCGACGCATTGGGAAACCTCGCGCGATGGAAGGACCTGGACCTTCCACCTCCGCGATCACCTCTGGTCCGATGGCCAGCCAGTGACGGCGCGCGACTTTGTGTTCGCGTGGCAGCGCCTTCTTGATCCGCGGACCGGCGCATCCAACGCTTACAGTCTGTGGGTGATCAGGAATGCGCACGCCATCAGCATGGGGTCGCTGCCGCCTTCCTCACTGGATGTCGAAGCGCCCGACGACAGGACGCTGGTTGTAACCCTTGAACATCCGGCCGCCTATCTGCCGGAACTCCTGACGCAAGTATCGGCCGATCCCGTTCCGCGTCACATCGTGCTTGCGAAAGATGCCGCATGGTCGAAGCCGGAAAACTTCGTCGGCAACGGCCCCTTCGTGCCGACAGAATGGATTCTGAATGACCATCTCACCCTGACGAGGAACCCGCGCTTCTATGATGCTGCGCATGTGCAGCTGTCAGGCGAGATGATCTACCCGACCGCGGACTCAGGTGCAGCGCTGCGCCGGTTGCGCGCAGGAGCGCTCGACACGCAGACTCCCATTCCACTGACCGAGATGGCTTGGCTGCGCACCAATAAGCCAGGCGTCGTACACATAGCGCCGGCGCTCGGGCTCTCCTATGTCTCGATCAACCTGCGTCGGCCGCCGCTGAACGACGTGCGTGTGCGTCGCGCGCTGAATCTCGCGCTGGATCGGGAGATCCTGGTCGAAAAGGTGCTGAAGCTGGGCGAGCGCGGAGCCTACAGCATCGTGCCGCCCGGCATGCCGAGCTATCCATCCGGTCCCCAGATGCCCATCCGCAAGTTGACGGCGGCAGAGCGGCTGGCCAAAGCGCAATGGCTGATGAACCAGGCCGGCTATGGGCCTGCCCGCCATTTGAGCCTCGTCTACGAAACATTCGAGGAGCCGAACAATCGCCGCATCGCGGCCGTGCTACAGGCGATGATGCGGCCGATCTGGGTGGACGTCGATGTGCGAGCCATGGATGCAAGCGCGCATGCCAGCAACTTGAAGCAAGGCGACTACGATCTGGGCGCTGCCAGCTGGTTCGCCGACTTCGACGATGCGAGCAACTTCCTCGACCTGCTGCGCCCGTCCAGCGGCAACAACTATGGCGGCTATCACAACCCGCGCTTCGCAATGTTGCTCGACGCGGCACAAGAACAGCTTGACGCCGGCAGGCGTGCCGACCTCCTGCGCCAGGCAGAGGCGACAGCACTTGGCGACTATCCCTGGATACCGACGCGCTTCAGGGTCAGCCAGAATCTTGTCGAGCCTTATGTGAAAGGCTGGGTCGACAACCCGCGCGATATCCACCTCGCGCGCTGGCTATGGCTTGCGCAGCACCAATAGGCGTTCCCAATGAACGATAGTGACTTAGAACAGCTCACCCAGCTAGGCTGTTCCAGAGGGACTATCGATGGTTTTCCGATCGTTTGTGGCGGTATTGGTCTGTGTGGGCTTAGGCGGCTGCGCCGACGATAGCGACTGGCTCTCCTTCGGTCCGCCTTCTTCTGACGAGAGCGCATCACCGTACCCACCCGATGCGAGCACTGCGACTCCCGTAGCGCCGATGGCAATCCAGGTCGATCCAAACAAGAGATTTTGTCGCGGAGCTTCCGAGAGCTATGCGAGGCAACAGGCTGAAAACGGCGCATCCGTTGCAGAACAAAAGCGTATCGCCGACACTGAGTTTGCGCAGTGCCTTCGAATGAGTGCCTACTGGACGCAGTAAACGACGGCGTTAAACCGGGGCGGACCTTCGCTCAGCCCTACTGTAGCGCTAGGCCATTAAGCGCTGCAGTCACGATGATGTAGCCCACGATCGCTAGAAACGACGCTACACCAAGTGCTGACCACCAGTCAAAAATCCTAATCTTCATTGCATCCACCTTGGCCAGAGAATGGAATACCTAGATTAGCGACTGGTCGAGGCGAATTCCCGGTTGCAGTTAACTTCGTTAGGGGACAGGCCTTTCATGGGTAGTTTCGCGCTACTTACTGATCGATGAATTTCCTCACCGCGTTAGAGCACTCTTTGGCCGGATGAACCCGAGCTGCAGCAGGTTCGACTTATATGAACCAACCAGCCTTCCGGACTCCGCGCGTCAAAAAAAAGTTGAAGACAGGCGCGGCGAACAGCGCCTCGATACTTCCTGTGATCAACTAAGGAGCTCTGCGCAAGACGCAATTCGAAGACTATTCTCAAGGGTGTTTGGACCGAGTACAAAGCGAACGAACAGCACTCAACCTGCGGCACTAATTCCAGCGCTAGCAAATTTTGAGCGAGCTAGGTTTTGAGTTTCGTATCGACCCCGTAGCTCAGCAGGATAGAGCAGCGGTTTCCTAATTCCGCCGATGTGGTGCCTCACAATCCCTGCTAATAGCAACAGGTCCGATTTTATTTTGAGATTGCGCATCCGAGCCCGAACTTGGGCTTCTCCAATTTTTGGTCTATCCGTCGTGTGCGATGGCAATTTCGGCGGCATCGCATTCAACCCGCTAGGTCCACTGAATCTGAGTTAAGCGCTCCTGAGCGTTGGAGCACCGCCAATAGGCTTCTACTCGATCATTTTTCTCGCCAGCGTGATACGTCACAGCCTTTAGCGTGACGAACTTGAATGATGCCAACAGGACGTGGCGTAGATCGTCAAGCGTGTCGAAGTACTGCAGGTGATCGTGCCCTGCTTCTCGTCCAAGACTTTCTGAACCACAAAAGAGGCCATCCGGTGTCAGATGCACCGATATTTTCGCCAGTAGAGCATCGGTGTCACCCCGCGAAAAATGACCGAGCGCGCCGTCAAAGATCACCACATTGTAAGATTTGGACGGAAAGGGGTCTGTCGTTGCGTCCAACTTTTGGTATCGAATATTGGCCGCGGCGTTGTGCGCCTGAGCGTAATCGACTGCCGATTTCTCGATATCTATTCCATCCACGCGGGCCGCGCGCGGCGCATAGAACCGCTTTGTGTACGAGCCGTCCCCACATCCGATATCAAGGACGACGTCGCGAGTTTGAACGACTTCGGCCGAGAAAAATGCGCGTGTTAGTGCATAGACACCATCGCCAATTGTTCCTTCGAAAAGGTCGAACAACAGTTTATTATGCAGACTGAAATGCGGTTCGCCGGTCGGTTGCCAGCCCCACCAGCGACGATAGGTACTCCTGAAATACTGTCGCAGACCCAGGCGTAGTACAGACTCCCGCACTGATGTTCCGAAAACGATTGCTTCTGCCGCGGCGCCGCCACGGCGAGTGATCGTGCTGCAGCGCGCGAAATTGATGAGTTGCTTTTTCATCTCCACCGATTTGGCTAGTCAGTCAAAGTAGCTGAACGAAATAGGCTTTACCACGGCCCGACAGCCATTCCGTCTCCCACCTTACTGTTGAAGCGGCTCTGACCGTTAGCCCTCAGCATTGCGACACCTCCCCGGAATGTGCTGGTCGCGTCGCCCTCGATCACGCTCGATACTTACGCCGTCTGTTCAGGGGAAGCGACCAGCGCGCCGTAGAAGGATCGACGACGTGTGTCAAGGACCTTAGTCCGAGTACAAAAGCGAACGAATAAGCATCGTGCCCGTGGCAATCCGGTGGCAACTGTCGGCGCTTGCAGATTTTGACCGAGCTAAGTAATTGAGTTCGCGAACGACCCCGTAGCTCAGCAGGATAGAGCAGCGGTTTCCTAAACCGCAGGCCAGGTGTTCGAATCACCTCGGGGTCGCCACACTCTCCTAACCTCCTTTTGGCGATACCCGTAGAAGGTTGGATAACGCCAGTTCGACCAACGGGAGTCTGATATACGATACTCGTCAAGGCTTGTCGCTGGAGATACCGCAAGTTGACAGCTCGGCCCCGCAGGCTCCCAGCCGATCGGCCGCCGGTTTCCGCCAATGCTTGTTGGCAAGAGGGCCACGAACAACGCAACCCCAGCCGGATAGCACTTTTGCCTCCTGCTTTGCGCAGATGATCGGCGCGATCTCCGGTGACCAGATAGACTTTTTTGAAACTAGTCGAAAACTCGCTCCTCCGCGACGTGGCTCGCAAACAGCGTCGCAATCTAGACCCGACATCTGCTCACGAACTGAACGCGTAGACCATTAGAGAGAAGATAGTCTAGAGCGCGCCGTCAGTCTCAAGCCGCTTGCACAGTGCAACCGCGACATCCTTGGACATGGGTTTGTGCCCGCTCTCCACGCGCAGGTTGCGCGCCACGCAGTCGCGCACTTTGGGATCGACGCGATCCGCGAAGGTCGAGACAAGCGCGTAACCGGCAATCGCAATCACCGCCGCGAAGATCAGCAGCCCCAGATAGATTTCCGCGCGCGCAAGCGTGCCCCGCTTCATTCGCTGTGTCCCTCGCCCCAAGCCCTTATATCACAAGTCGGGCGTTGGAAGCGCCCGCCCCTTATTTCGCGATAAGGCCGCGCTGGCGCGCATCCTCCGTCCAGAAGAAGATGACGTCATCATCCGGCCGGCAGAGCTTCTTGTCCTTGTGCGGATACGCGAAGCTGCCGATGAGGTCGCGCAGGATTTCCAGCCGGGCGATCTTCTTCACGTCGCTGTGCACCACACGCCACGGCGCGAGCGGATGACTGGTGCGCTCGAACATCTTGTCGCGCGCCTTCGAATAGTCGTGCCATAGTTGCGTCGCCTTGGCGTCGACCGGCGAGATCTTCCAGCGCTTCAGCTCGTCGTCCTCGCGCGCCGCAAGCCGCTTCTTCTGCTCCTTCTTTGTGATGTCGAGATAGTATTTGCGCAGCGCAATACCGTCGCGGACCAGCATCTCCTCGAACGGAACGACATCTTCCATGAAAGCTTCGGCCTGGTTCTCGGTGCAGAATCCCATCACGCGCTCAACGCCGGCGCGGTTGTACCAAGAGCGGTTGAAGATCACGAACTCGCCGGCGCTGGGCAGGAACGGCACGAAGCGCTGGAAGTACCACTGCGTCTCCTCGCGGTCGGACGGCTTGCCCGGCGCATGCACGCGCGTATCGCGCGGGCTCATATGTTCGGTCAGCCGCTGGATCGCGCCGTCCTTACCTGCGCCGTCACGCCCCTCCATGATCACAAGTACGCGAGTGTGCTTGTCGAGCAGATGGCGCTGCAGCTTGACGAGTTCGACCTGCAGGCTGTGAAGCTCGCGTTTGTAGTGCTTGTCGTCTTCGTCGTTATCGTGATGCGCCATGCCACCCCCCATTGCCAAACTTCCCGGACGACCCCAATTACACACCAGGAAGCCGGGGAATCCCAAATGCGCGTTGCACTCGCTGCGTTAACCTTTGCCTGCCTGACATCCACCGCCGCCTTCGCCCTCACCCCCGCAGAAACTCTCGATGCCAATCACGCTGCCAGCGGCGCATGGGACGGCAAGACAGCGGTGCGGACCGAGTACGCCTATTCCGGACAGGGCCTGACCGGGAAGGTCGGCACAACAGCGGATCTGAACGACGGACGCTTCGTGCAGGACTTCGTCATCGGGCCGCTGACAGGTGGCAACGGCTATGACGGGCATCAGGTGTGGTCGAAGGACAATGCCGGCATCGTCACACTGCAGGAAGGCGGCGACGCGATTCCGCTGGCGGTCAACAACGCCTATCGCAACGCCAATCTGTGGTGGAGGGCCGACCGTGGCGGTGCGGCGATTTCAGGCGACGGCACAAAGACCGATGCCGGCAATACCTATGACGTGCTGACAATCGTGCCCAAGGGCGGCGTCACCTTCGACGCCTGGTTCGATGCCAGATCGCACCTGCTCTATCGTATCGAAGAGAAGCAGGGCGGCGTGCTGAACGTCACCACGACGACGAACTATCGCGCGACCGATGGCGCGTTGATCGCTGTGGACACTGTCACAGGCACGGGAAACCCGAAGTTCGACCAGCATTCCACATTGCTGTCGGCCAAGTTCCTTCCAAGGCCCGATCCGGCGATCTATGCGCCGCCCGCCTCAGCCGCGCCCGATTTTGCGATCGCCGGCGGCCTTCATTCGGTGACCATTCCGTTCGACTTCACCGGCAACCACATCCACGCCAAGGTGATGATGAACGGCAAGGGCCCGTTCAACTTCGTGTTCGACACGGGCGGCGTCAATCTCATCACGCCGGACCTCGCGAACCAGCTCGGCCTCACGGTCGAAGGCGCATCCGAAGTCCGTGGCGTGGGCGAGCAGACCGCGCAGTCGGGCATGGCCCATGTCGATGCCGTCGATGTCGGCGGCGCGAAGCTGGATAACCAGCTCTTCATCGTCTACGCGCTCGACAGTCTTTATCCCAGTTCCGGCATCCACATGCCGGGCATGATTGGATACGAGACCTTCCGCCGTTTTGTGACGACCGTCGACTACGGCGCCAAAACGATCACGCTGACCGATCCGAAGTACTTTGATCCGAAAGATGCAGGCACGCCGATCAGGATCGCGTTCAACCAGAATGCCGTGACCGTGCCTGGCAGCTATGCGGGCATCCCCGGCAAATTCCAGATCGACACTGGTTCGGGGGGCGGCCTCGCACTCGACGCACCTTTCGTCCTCGACAACCATCTCGATGCAAAGTTGCATTCGGTGGAAGCCGTCTCGGGCTGGGGCACCGGCGGGCCTTCACGCGCACAGGTCGCGCGCGGCGATGCGCTTGTCATCGGCAAGGACATCGTCATCCCGCACCCCGTGGTCGACTTCGCCACCGACAAGGCAGGTGCGTTCGCCGATCCCACCTTGGCCGGCAATATCGGCGGCGGAATCCTCAAGCGCTTCATCGTGACCTTCGACTACGGCCGCTCGGTCATGTACCTGAAGCCCGTCACCAGCCCTGTTGCCGATCTCGACACTTATGATCGCGCCGGCGTGTGGTTCAACCTGGCGCAGAATGGCTTCACAGTCATTGACGTGACAAAGGGAGGGCCGGCTGCGACGGCGGGCCTCATGCCTGGCGACATCATCACTGCCGTCGACGGCAAGCCCAATCCCGCACTGCCCGACATGCGCTATCGCCTGCGCAACGACCCACCAGGCACGGTCGTGTCTCTCACCGTGATGCGCGACGGCAAACCGCTCACCTTCGCCATCACGCTGCGGGACCAGATCTGAACATGACAAATTTCTTCTCGCGCTGGTGGGTCCGCCTGCCGGTGCAGTTCGTCCTGCTGCTCGCGCTCTACATATTGTTCGGCACCCTGCTTGGTGAGGGCGTCAAGGCGCTCCATCTCAGCCAGCCCGGCCCTCTACGTGTTGCAGGAGCAGTTGCTGCGGGCGCCATCGGCATTTTCATCTACCGCCGCCTGGTCTGGCGAATGGAGAAGCGACCCGCCGACGAGCTATCGCGCCGCGGCGTGTGGAGCGGTCTCACTGGCGGCGTATTGCTCGGCGTCGCGATATTTGCCGCTGTGATCGGCATACTTGGCGTTATGGGCTATGCGCAGGTGACCGCCCCGCTAGCCATCGCCATGCCGTGGACTGAATTGACCAGCGCCCTGCTCGCCGCGGTGTTCGAGGAGCTCATTATGCGCGGCGTGCTGTTCCGCATCGTCGAGGAGCGGTTCAATTCGCTCACCGCCCTCATTGTCTCCGCCGCTGTCTTCGGACTGGTGCACGGCGCCAACCACGGTGCGACCATTGTCAGCACGTTGTGCGTCGCATTCGAGGCCGGCCTGCTGCTCGCAGCCGCCTATATGGTCACCCGCAGCCTGTGGCTGCCCATCGGCCTGCACTTTGGATGGAATTTCACCGAGGGAGGCCTGTTCAGCGCTGGGGTATCGGGCGGCAAGTCCGAAGGCATTGTGAAAACTGTCATCACCGGACCATGGCTCGTTTCCGGCGGGGAGTTCGGACCGGAGGCATCCCTCATCGCGCTTGCGGTGTGCCTGGTCGTGACCGCTATTCTTCTCGCGGTCGCAATCCGTCACGGACACTGGCGGCGTGCCGGGGTTCCGGCGTAAAACACGGGCGCATTTCAACCGGTGAGCCCATGCCCGTCTACCGCGCCCCTCTCGACGATTTCCGCTTCGTGCTCAACGAATTCCTGGAGATCGACAAGCAGAAAGACCTGAAGGAATTCGCCGACCTCTCGCCCGATCTGGTGGAAGACATCCTCACCAATGCGGCGAAGTTCTGCGAAGAGGTGCTGCAGCCGATCAACCAGTCTGGCGACGAGGAAGGCGCGCATTTCGAGAACGGTGTCGTCCGCGTGCCCAAGGGCTTCAAGGAAGCCTACAAGCAGTATTCAGAGGCCGGCTGGGGTGGCCTTGGCGCACCGGCCGAACTCGGCGGCTCTGGCATGCCGATGACGATCACGATGGCCGTCGCCGAAATGGCGATGGCGGCGAACCAGTCCTTTGCAATGTATCCGGGACTGACGAGCGCGGCCTATTCGGCGCTGGCGGCCGTCGGCGCCGACTGGATGAAGGAGCACGTCGCCAAACGCATGATCTCCGGCGAATGGGCGGGCACGATGTGCCTGACCGAGCCCGGCTGCGGCACCGACCTGCGTCTGATGAAGACGCGTGCCATCGAGCAGCCCGACGGCACCTATCGCATGACCGGCACGAAGATCTTCATCTCCGGCGGCGATCACGACATGACCGACAACATCATCCACATGGTCATCGCCAAGATCCCGGACGAGAACGGCCAGATCCATGACGACCTTTCGACGGTCAACTTCTTCATGGTGCCCAAATTTCTGGTGGGCGAGGACGGCAAGATGGGCGCGCGCAACGGCGTGACGACCGGCGGCATCGAGAAGAAGATGGGTATCAAGGCGCAGGCGACCTGCGTGCTCAACTTCGACGACGCCATCGCCTGGCGCCTCGGCCCCAAGCCGGCGCCGGCGAAGCCGGGCGAGAAGCGCTCCGCCTCGGCCGGTATGGCGGGCATGTTCGGCATGATGAACGGCGCACGCCTCGGCGTCGGCATCCAGGGCATCGCTATCGGCGAAGTGGCCTACCAGAACGGCTATGCCTATGCGCATGAGCGCCGTGTCGGCCATGCGCTGACCGGCCCCAAGGAGCCGGACAAGCCGGCAGACCTCGAGATCGTCCATCCCGACGTGAAGCGCATGCTGCTTCATTCCAAGTCCTTCGTCGAAGGCGCGCGTGCGCTGGCGATGTGGACGACGATGAACATGGCGATCGCTCGCTCGTCCCGCCCCGATGCTGAAGCCGCCGGCTACATCGCCGACCTGATGACGCCGGTGCTGAAGGCCTTTTGCACCGACATGGGCTTCGAGGCGGCGAACTTCGCGATGCAATGCTATGGCGGTCACGGCTACATCCGCGACAATGGGGTGGAGCAGTTCGTGCGCGATGGCCGCATCAACCTGATCTACGAAGGCGCCAATGGCGTGCAGGCGATGGACCTCGTCGGCCGCAAGTTGGGCCGCCGCGGTGGCGCTGCGCCGTTCGCTCTGTTCGGCGAGATCAACAAATGGCTCGAGGAGAACGCGAACGATGCCGCGATGGCGCCGTTCACGAAGGGCATCAAGCGCGGCCTCGAGAACCTGCAGAACAGCACGCTCTGGCTGGCCCAGAACGGTCTCGCCAACCCGAACAATGCGGGCGCCGGTGCAAGCGACTATCTCCGCCTGATGGGCATCGTCGTGGTCGGCTGGATGTGGGGCCGCATGGCGAAGATCGCCAACGCGAAGCTTGCGGCCAATCCGACGAACGCGCAGTTCTACAAGGACAAGCTGATGTGCGCGAACTACTGGATGCAGCGCCTCATCCCGGAAACCTCGATGCTGCAGGAGCGCATCCAGTCGGGCAGCGAGACGGTGATGCTGTTCGAGTAGAACCTTATCTGCGCAAGGCGCGGCGCGCCTGCTCGACGGGCAGCATAAGCACGTGATCGGGCACCGGCACGCCGTGCAGGCTGCGCGAGCGCCGGCCTGCACGGAACGCCGCCGCTGTCTGACGCGGGATCAGGATCAGTCCCACCAGCGCGAGCGGGGTACACATCAGCGCTGCGCCCCAATGCGGCATGGGACCGGCGCCGATTTCCCATGCCGCCATCCGGCATTCGCCGAACATTGTGCATGGGGTGTCGGTCAGCACGTGGTGAAGGTCGTGTGCGAGAAGTGCGCGACGGCGCCACGAGAAATTGGGCAGCCGCAAAGTCAGGGGTCCCACGCGGCAGGTCCAGAAGTCGCATTGCTCTTCGCCGCGCGGAAGGCTGTTCGCGGAGCGGAAAGCGGCCAATGCCTCTGCAAGAGTCATTCGGCAGCCTTCAGACTGATGGCGGATTGGCCGGGCGCCGCGATGGAAAGCGCGCGCGCAGTCACTGGTGAGATTCCAGGTCGCGGCGGCAGGATGGCCGGCACATTCACATCCCAGGCAAGTCCCATGATCTCCAGCAGTTGGACAAAGCGGAAGCCCAAATCGATCTGTCCCGGATAGAGCCCATGGCGCGCAGATTTGGGAAACGCATGGTGGTTGCTGTGCCAAGCTTCGCCCATCGTCGGGATCGCCATCAACGGCACGTTGTGCGCCTGGATAATCGCGCCATCGACGATCCAGTCCTGGGGACCGCGTGTGTGAGCGTAGTAGGAGATGAACCAGTGCATGGTCGTGCACGCCGCAACACGGACGCATACGCCCCAAACGACAAATGGCCAGCCTCCGAGCAGGAACAGCACGATCGCGATCGGGATTTGCTGCAGCATCCAGGTGCGATCGAGGAACTGGATGAACGCGTCGTCTGATATGCCAGGGCCTGGATCAAATCCCGGCGGCTTTTTCAGCTTCAACCGGAAATGCAAATAGTAGAAGGCATCGACCAGCAGCGGTTTTCCGTGGCGTAGAAACCAGTGGCAGTCAGCCTGGCGTTGTGCCCAGTCCCGGTTGTCGTGAAGGCGGATCGTCCAGACCGGGCCACCCATGCCGACCGCGGTGCCAAACCACAGCAAGACGTACTCCAGCCATTTCGGGCACGAGAAACTCCGGTGGATCAACCTGCGATGGAAGCCGACGGAATGCCCTGCGCAGAGAGTGACCGCCGCTGTCACCAGAAACACGCCGAAGGCAGTCCAGCTGAACGTCAGCGGGGCGAACACGAGTGCCGCAACGAGCATCGTCGCGTTCCATAGGGAGCGAGGCACATCCCAGACGACATCGCCCTCAACTGGGCTTGCAGCATGCAGTCCGCGAAGCGAATTCACCTTATAGGTGTCTGCATCGTCCACCATCGCTTCCCCTCCCCGTCGCGGGAGCAGGTTACCATAGGGCCGCGTCTCGGCGGGCACGCAAAAACCCGGCCGCCATCAGGCGACCGCGCTTCCGCACCCCACTTTATTCGAATCAGACCGACGCGCTGACGGTGGTCGCGCGCGTGTAGCGAATCATCAGGCCGAGACCGAGGAAGCCGCACAGCAAGAGCGCCCAGGCGCCTGGCTCGGGGGCACCGCCGCCCGTCGTGATGCTGGCCGTGACCGTGCCGCCATTGTCGGCGAAGTTCTCGTCCCAGTCATAGAGGTAGAGCGTGCCTGTGCTGGCCGCCGTACCCGAGAAGTTCGTGCCGATCTCGAAGAACACACCATTCAGCGAACCGACGAGCGAGTTGTACGGCGCGGTCAGACCGTTCTCGGTCCAGTCCGGAAATACGGCGCCGATTTGCGTGCCAGCCGGAAGACCGGATGCATCAGTTCCGGTCGCAAACAGGTCCGTGACCAGACCATCGGCGTTGGACCAGCGCGGCAGACCGCCAAGGCTCCAAATCTCGTTGGGATCGACATGCACCGAGAATGATTCGCCTGCCGTCAGCGAGACGGTTGCGAGACCGGTGCCGCCGGACGAGGAGTTGCTGTACGCGCTGACGACAAAGTCCGTCGCCGAAGCTGGCGCGGTCAGCGCGGACAACGCCAGCAAGCCGAGACCCGCTGCTAAATAATTTCTCATGTTCACCCTCTCAAGACGGCCGGAAGATACAGATGCCGGACCAAGTTAAAAGCGCAAAACAAGGGCTTTTGTCGTCGCGTCGCGCGGAGCCAAGAGAAAATGCGGCGGCCGCGATCGGAAGAGCGAGGGCGCGAGCTACATGCCGCCGTCACAAATCCGGATAAGAAGTTGGCATCGATTCATGAGGGGCCCTGATGCGCCGTTTCGTTCTCGCCACCTTCGCACTCGCGGCTCTCACTGCTGCAGCAAGCGCCAATCCAGTCCTGATGATTTCCATTGATGGCTTGCGTCCGGCTGACATCATCGACGCCAAGGCGCGGGGACTGAACCTACCGCATCTCACGGCTTTCCTCGCGGAGGGTGCTTATGCCACCGGCGTCCGCAACACGCTGCCGACGGTCACCTATCCCGATCACACGACACTGATCACGGGCGTATGGCCTTCGACCCATGGCGTGACCAACAACACCGTGTTCGATCCGTTAGCCAAGAACATGGGGGGCTGGTACTGGTATGCCTCCGACATCAAGGTGCCGACGCTGTGGGATGCGGTGCACGCCGCGCATGGCGTTACAGCGAGTCTGTCTTGGCCTGTGTCGGTTGGCGACGCCTCGATCGACTGGAGCATCCCGGAGTACTGGCGGACATTCTATGCGCCGGAGGACGAGAAGCTGAACGCGGCCCTCTCGACGCCGGGCCTGCCCGCCGCGCTCGCCGCCGCCACGGGGCTCAGCGCCGACACGCTCTATGCCACGGACGGCGACAACGACATCACCTGGGCGCGCTACGCCGCGGCGCTGATCGCGCTAAAGCATCCGCAATTCATGACGCTGCACGTCTCCAGCCTGGACCACTACCAGCATGTGGCCGGTCCGGGTTCGGACAAGGCGCACGCGATACTGGAGAAGCTGGACAGCTCGATCGGCGCGCTGATCGATGATGCGCGAAAGACCGAGCCCGATCTCGTCATCGCCATCGTCTCCGACCACGGCTTCGCCAATGTCGACCATGATGTGAACCTGATGCCGGCCTTCGTGGATGCGGGCCTTGTCACGCTCGATCCCAAGACGTCCAAGCCCACCGCGTGGCAGGCGGAGCCCTGGGAGGCCGGCGGCTCGGTGGCGATCATGCTCGCGGATCCCTCTGACAAGGCGGTGAAGGACAAGGTTGCCGCGCTGCTGAAGAAACTCGCGGACGATCCAGCCAACGGCATCGCGCAAGTGATCGACCGTGACGGGATCGCGAAGCGCAATGGCGGGCCTGAGCCATCCTTCTGGGTCGATCTCAAGATCGGCTACTCGGCCGGGCACAACAGCACGGGCCCAATCGTGACGGCACCTTCCCTGAAGGGCATGCACGGCTACTTCCCGTCCCATCCTGAGATGCGCGCCACCTTCATGATCGCCGGCCCTGGTATCCCGAAGAAGGGCTCGCTGGGCGAGATCGACATGATCGACATCGCGCCGACTCTGGCGAAGATCCTGGATGTGAAGCTTCCGACGGCCACAGGCAAGCCGTTATTTTGACGCCGCCGCTCCGACTGCCTTGATCAAATAAGGCGCGAGATGAAGAGCGCCCGCGATGCTAAGGTGGTTATCATCGCGGTAATAGACGGCATCGTCGCGACCGGCTGAACAGACCGGCTCCAAACACATCACGTGCATAGGAAAGAAGACGCCTGCGCCGGACAGTCCATGGATTGCATTGGCCAACGCAATGTCCGCATCCCTGTTGCCGGGCGGTTCGTGGAATGTGAGTGGGGCAGTCAGATCGGCACCCAGCATCTCCCTTCGTGCAACACGACGCGCCGGTGAAAATGGCGGCTCTGGGACCGACCCGATCAGAATGAACCGGGCGTTGCGCGCGATAATGCGTTTTGCGATCGTGGCCAGCTTTCGAGAAAGAAAACCATTGGGCCCATTCTCGCGATAGCCGGACCAGCGTGCCGACGCGACTACGAGCCTGATCTTCCCGCTGGTTTCGACAATTCGGAGTACGGCATCGTCGAGCGCCTTGCATGCGATGGCAGCGTTCGCCGGGATGTCGACCGGTCTGCCGTCGCTTGCCGGATTGCAGCTACTCATCGTCATTTGCCGAAAGGTCAAGCCATACCGAAGGGCAAGCTGGGCGATCGCTGGCTCAAGGACGTTCGCATGTGAGTCGCCCCAGAGAATGGCGTCGTAGGTGCCCATCGCCGCGGGTTTGCCGAAGACGCAGGTCTGCGCCGGCGGCAGCGGATCGCCTGCCGAGATGTGGCAGTTGCGCTCCAGCGGCGAGCTCTGCTCCTCAAGGGCGAATGACTCCGCATTTCGTGGCGACAGGCGCGCAGGAAATCCATCGAGTGCCGCGATCGCACTGCCTGTGATCAGAACACTGGACAAACCGGCAATCGCGAACAGACCTGCGAAGCGTCGGCTTGCGATTGGCCCGGTTCGGCTACGGAAGGGGACTTCGACATAGCGCCACGACAGGTACGCCAGCAGTACGCTTGCTCCGAACACGGAAAGCAGCGCAGGGAGAGACAGATCTCGGCCAAACCAGAGACATGTCAGCGCGTAAAGCGGCCAATGCCACAAATACAAGGAGTAGGATATGATGCCCGCGCCCACCAATGGAGGGGATCCAAGGAAGCGTCCCGACAGGGTTATGCTACCAATGCCGGAATAGATTACCAGCGCGGCACCGACGCATGGCAGAACTGCATTCAAGCCGGGAAACGGTGTGGCGCCTGTAAACGTGCAGGCCGCGACCAGGATCAAACCTAGACCGGCAGCCGCGAGAGTCTCGCGCAGACGCCGCGAAGTCACGGGGCGTACCGCCGGCGACGCGATCAAGGCGCCAACCATCGGCTCCCAGGCACGGCTGATCGGGAGATAGAACGCGGCGCCCGGCGCATTCACGGCCATCCATTGCGACAGAGCAAGAGACAGAAGAATGATGGCGGTAGTCGGCCCCAGGTAGTGGAGTGGCCTGCCAGGCCGGCGAATGAAGATCAACGTCGCGGGCCAAAGGAGGTAAAACTGCTCCTCAACCGACAAGGACCACAGGTGCAAAAGCGGTCGCTGTATGGCCTCCTGTCCGAAATATCCAGTGTCGCGCCAGACGAAAATATTAAGACAGAAAGTCGCCGTCTCGATCAGATTGAGGCCATATTTCCTGAGCTCATCCGGCAGAAGCAGAATGCAGCACAACACAGTCGTGCCGGCGAGCATGAACACAAGGGCCGGTAGAATGCGCCTGACCCGACGCTCATAGAACGCCATGAGCGACAATCGCCCTTGATCCTTAAGCAGCAGTCCGGTGATGAGATAGCCGGATATGACGAAAAACACGTCCACCCCGACAAACCCGCCAGAGAGCGTCGCGACGCTCATATGAAACAGAACGACAATCAGGACAGCCAAACCTCGAAGGCCGTCGATATCCCGCCGGTAAAAAATTGCAGCCCCCGATGTTATAAAAATAGAGCCAGACCGTATAAGCGGTCGCCTGGAGTTTGGCGATACGCCGGACAACAGCGTTGGTGCAGCCGTCCGATGTGGGCGAAATCGAAACATGCCTGATTCAAAACGGTCCTTGGAGCTGCCAACCACCGGCACGCGCACGTGCACGTTTCTACATTTGGCTGGGACTTATAGTCGCGATCATCGGCAGCGTCTGGCTGCCGACGCGCGCCTTTCCCGAGCAGAGGCTGGGGGCCTCGCGGAGGGCCGGCTCTATTATTTCGTCACCCTGCTCGCGCTTGTCGCGTCGGCCTGGTGTTCGGCAGACAGTTCAAATGGCGCGAGTCGCTACGCAACATCGCGATCTGGGGCGGCATCGCGGCCCTGCTGGTTGTCGGCTACCTCTATCAGGACGTGATCGCTGACATCGGTTCCCGCCTGAGTGGCAAGCGGTGCAGGCATCGTGGTGCTAACACAGGACGACAACGGCCTGTTCGTCACTGTCGGCGAGGTGAACGGCACGCGCGTGAAATTCCTGATCGACACTGGCGCGAGCGACATCGTGCTGGCGCCGGAAGATGCGAGGCGCGCCGGGATCGATCCCGACACGCTCACCTACAATCGCATGTCGGAGATAGCCAACGGTGTCGGCAACGGCGCATCGGCGACCGTCGACACGCTTGCGGTCGGACCGATCCGCTTCAACCACGTGAATGTGACCGTCAATCAGGCGCCGATGGGCTCATCGCTACTCGGCATGCCGTTCTTGCGCCGCCTGAAGTCGTTCGAGGTCAACGGGCGCAAGCTTACATTGCGCTACTGATCACGCCGCTACGGCGAGTTTCGCGAGCTGGTCCATCACGCCCTGCACGCCTTTCAGGCGTTGCTCGGGCGTCGGCCAATCGCGGGAGATTACGACCTTCTGATCCGGCCGCACCTTCATCGTGCCGGAATGCGCGCCGATCAGTTTCACCAGCGCGAGCGGATTGGGGAACTGGTTGTTGCGGAAGCTGATCGTGCCGCCCTTCGGGCCGGCGTCGATCTTCTCCACGAGCGCGACACGGCACAGTTGTTTGATCGCGACGATGTCGAACAGGTGCTTCACCTCGTCCGGCAGCGGCCCGAAACGATCGATCAGCTCGGCGGCAAAGCGGTCGATGTCCTCGCGCGTCTCGATTGTCGCCAGGCGGCGATACAGCGCCATGCGGACGTTCAGGTCGGCGACATAGCTTTCCGGGATCAGCACCGCCGCGCCGATGTTGATGGACGGCGACCACTGGTCCGCGATCTCGACAGCGGCATCGCCCATGCGCATTTGCGAGACGGCATCCTCGAGCATCTCTTGATACAGCTCGATGCCCACCTCGCGGACGTGACCCGACTGCTCCTCGCCCAGCAGATTACCGGCGCCGCGGATGTCCATGTCGTGGCTGGCGATGGAGAAACCGGCGCCGAGCTGGTCGAGGGACTGCAGCACTTCAAGCCGTCGCGCCGCCGTGTCGGTCAGCTTCTTGTCGGCCGGCGTCGTGAGATAGGCATAGGCGCGGATCTTCGACCGGCCGATGCGGCCACGCAGCTGATAGAGCTGTGAGAGCCCGAACATGTCGGCGCGATGTACGACCATGGTGTTGGCGGTCGGGATATCGAGGCCGCTCTCGACGATATTGGTCGAAACAAGCACATCGATCTTGCGCTCATAGAAGGCGGTCATCACCTCCTCCAGCACGGTTGGTGACATCTGGCCGTGCGCCACGGCGGCTTTCACCTCCGGCACCGTGGCTTTCAGGAATTCCTCCGCTTCGCGCAGATCGGCGATGCG
>DASZCC010000277.1:0-10307 GCA_035943485.1 Rhizomicrobium sp.
CCAAGTGCTGGATGACGGACGTCTGACGGACGGGCAGGGCCGCACGGTTGATTTCCGCAACACGGTGATCATCCTGACGTCGAACCTCGGTACCGAATACCTTTCAGTCGAGGGCGGCGAGACGCGGGAAGCCAAGCTGGCGGTCATGACGGCCGTGCGGGCGCATTTCCGGCCGGAATTCCTGAACCGACTGGACGAGATCATCCTGTTCCACCGCCTGACGCGGCAGAACATGGACAAGATCGTCACGATACAGCTCGGCCGTCTGGAAAAGCTGCTGGCCGACCGCAAGATCGAGATCGCACTCGACAAAAAGGCGACTGAGTGGCTCGGCAACGCAGGCTACGATCCGGTGTATGGCGCGCGTCCACTGAAGCGTGTGATTCAGCGCCGCCTGCAGGACCCGCTCGCCCAGATGCTGCTTGAGGGCACAATCCTCGACGGCGCGAAGGTGAAGGTGTCGGCCGGCAAGAACGGCCTCATCATCGACGGCAAGGAGTTTGCCGGACCGGACGATGAGTTCGATACGGAACACTCGCCGCAGGTAAGCCGGGCAGTGCATTAAGAAATTCAACCTCGCCCGCGAGAGCGGGAGAGGTCGAACAATCGCGAAGCGATTTTCGGGTGAGGGCAAAGGCCGGTGGCACTTCCCCTCACCCGATTTGCAAGTGCATATCGACCTCTCCCGTAACCGGGAGAGGTTAGACACCTCTAATACGGCTGCGAGTCGACGAACCCGATCTTCGTCAATCCATGACGCTGCACGTCGGCCAGGATCGATGCCACCGCGCCATATTTCGCAATGCGGTTCGCCATCAGGTGCATCTCCGGCTGCGGGTCGTCGCTTGCGGCCTCGGTCAGCTTGCGGTCCAGTGTCGCCTGATCGATGCGCCAGCCGTTCCAGATCGGCGCGCCGTCGAAATCGACTTCCAGCAGCACGACCGGAATAGGCAGCGCCGGACCGGGCCGCGGCAGGTTGATCTTCACGGCATGGGTCTGCATCGGCAGCGTGATGATGAGCAGCGTCAGCAGCACGAGCATCACATCGATGAGCGGTGTGGTGTTGATCTCCGGCACGACGTCCCCGCCGGAAGACTGAAGGGTCATGGCCATTGCTACCTCCCCCTTGGATCGAGAAAGGCTGCGCGCCGATTGTGGCCAAATGCGGCGAAGGCGCCCGTGACGCGGCGCAAAAATGTGACTGGAAGTCATGAGCGTCCCCTCTCCCCCATTGGGGGAGGGGGCTAGAGTGAGGGGGTGGTGACAGGTGCGCTCGATGTTCGGGCGCCCCCTCACCCTGACCCTCTCCCCCGGGAGGGGGAGAGGGAACGTGCATGACCTTTGCAAAGTTGGGCGGCCTGGATTTTTACTTCGAACGTGCCGGCACCGGCGTGCCGCTTCTCTTCATCTCGGGTTCAGGCGGCGATCTGCGGATGAAGCCGTCGGTAATGGATGGGCCGTTTCCGAAGCATTTCGACACGCTCGCGTATGACCAGCGCGGCCTCGGCCAGACGGCAAAACCGGACGTGCCCTACACGATGGCGGACTACGCCGACGATGCGGCGCTGCTGATGGACCAAGTCGGCTGGACGCGTGCAAAGGTCTGCGGCGTCTCGTTCGGCGGCATGGTGGCGCAGGAATTCGTGCTGCGGCATCCGGACAAGGTCGAGCGGCTGGTGCTGGCCTGCACCTCGCCCGGCGGTGAAGGCGGCGCGTCGTTCCCGTTTCACGAGATCGAGCACATGAGCCGCGAGGAGCGCGCGCGCCACATGATCCCGATCAACGACACGCGGCGCGACGCGGCCTGGCAGAAATCGAACGTCGAGCAGTACGAGCAGTTCGTCGCCTTCGCGGCCAACGATCCGTATGCAGATGAGCCCGGCCGCGCTATGGGCTATCACCGCCAGCTGGAGGCGCGCGCCGGTCACAACACATGGGATCGCCTGCCCGACATCGACTGTCCGGTTCTGATCGCCGCCGGCCGTTACGACGGCATCGCGCTTCCCGCTACGCAGGAGAAGATGGCCGGCCGCATCAAAGGCTCGCACCTGCAATTCTTCGACGGCGGCCACATGTTCATGATACAGGACCGGAGCGCCTTCCCGGCGATGATCGATTTTTTGAAGTCCTAGTTGCTCAACATCTCACCATCTCGTCATGGCCGGACTTGTTCCGGCCATCCATACTCTCCCTGCATCACGGAGCGTATGGGTCGCCGGGACGAGCCCGGCGATGACGGAAGTTCTTTTTAGATCGGGTTTCCTGACCATGTTCCACCTGCTGCCGACTTCGCTTGCCACGCTGTTCGTGGCTGTCGGCCCGGTGGAGGTCGCGTCGATGTTCCTGGCGCTGACCGCCGGACTGAACGAGAAGCGCAAACGCAACATCGCCCTGCTCTCGTCCACCGTCGCGCTTGGCGTGCTCCTCGCCTTCGCGCTGGGTGGCATCCAGCTGCTCGATCTGATCGGCGTCGGCCTGCCCGCCTTTCGGACCGCCGGTGGCGTGCTGCTGCTGATGGTGTCCGCCGACCTGCTTCTGGCGCAGCACTCCGCGATTTCCTCGATCACCGGCGCCGAGGCCAACGAGGCACAGAGCGAGCAGACCGATATCGCCGTCTTCCCGCTCGCGATCCCGCTGACCGCCGGCCCCGGAAGCCTCACCGCCGTCGTCCTGCTGATGGGCAAGGCGCATGGCCCGATCGACAGTGCCGTCGTGCTCGGTTCCATCGTGCTGATCATCCTGTCCTGCTTCGTCTCGATGCTGCTGTCGCAGCAGCTGATGGCTGTGCTGCACAAGACCGGCGTGAACGTGATCGCGCGCGTCTCCGGCGTGCTGCTGGCCGCGCTAGCGATGCAGTTCATCTTCGACGGCCTGAGCGCCAGCGGCCTGTTCCGCTAGGCAGCGTTGCCGCAGGAGGTTTGACTCATCCGCGTGCGCTCGCGACGATGCCTTAACGACAACATCGTCCAGGGAAGTTGCGTATGTCAGCGGCAGGAACGGCCGAAGCGCCGGTAGAATTCATCCCTATCGGCCAGCGCATGTCGGAGATCGCGGCGGAAAAGCCGGACGCGCCCGCAATCACAGACGTGCGCGAGACGCTGACGTGGAAGGAACTCCACAAGGCGACCAACCGCATGGCGCGCGGCCTTCTTGCGAAGGGTGTGAAGCTCGGCGACTTCGTCACCATCGCGCTGCCGAACGGCAACGGTTTCATCGAAGCCTGCTATGCCTGCTGGAAGATCGGCGCCGTGCCGCAGCCCGTTTCCAACAGGCTGCCCGCATCCGAACTCGCGGCGATCATCGAACTCGCCAATTCGCCGATCGTGCTCGCTGATGCTGCGATGGAGAGTCCGCGGCCGGTGTATTCGGCGAAGGACCTTCTCGACGCGAGCAAGGACGACAGCGATCTGCCGCCGGCGATCTCGCCCTCATGGAAAGCACCCACGAGCGGCGGCTCGACGGGCCGCCCGAAGCTGATCGTGTCCGGCACGCGCGGCGTGACGACCAAGGGCGGCCTGGAAGCGAGCTTCTGGCGCTATGACGGCGATGCCACCGTGCTGATGCCCGGGCCGCTCTATCACAACGGTCCGTTCGGCTGCGTGTTCGGCGCGCTGAACATGGGCGCGCATGTGATTGTCATGCCGAAATTCGACGCCGAGGAAACGCTGCGCTGGATCGAGCGCTACAAGGCCGACTGGATCTACGTCGTGCCGACGATGATGAGCCGCATCTGGCGCCTGCCCAATCGCGAGGATTACGACGTCTCCTCGCTGAAGACGCTCTGGCATCTCGCGGCACCGTGCCCGCCGCATCTGAAAGAGGCGTACATCCACTGGCTCGGCGGCGACACGATCATGGAGCTCTATGCCGGCACCGAGGCGCAATGCGTCACCGTCATCACCGGCACGGAATGGATGGCGCATCGCGGCTCGGTGGGCCGCGTGATGGGCGGCGGCCTGATGCAGGCGTTCTCCGCCGATGGCAAGCCGCTGCCGGTGGGCGAGACCGGCGAGATCTACATGCTGCGCGATCCCAGCCTGCCGCCGTCCTATCGCTACATCGGCGCCGAGGCGCGCACGCTGCCGGGCGGCTGGGAGAGCCTCGGCGACATCGGCTACTTCGACGAGGAAGGCTATCTCTATCTCGCCGACCGCCGCACCGACATGATCCTGGTCGGCGGCGCGAACATCTATCCGGCCGAGATCGAGGCCGCGCTCGACGAGCATCCGCTGGTCGCTTCCAGCGCGGTGATCGGTCTGCCGCATGAAGAGCTGGGCAACCTGATCCACGCGATCATCCAGCCGCGCGATGGCCTCGACATCGAGGACGTGAAGAAGCACTTGGCAAGCCGCCTGGTACTCTACAAGCAGCCGCGCAGCTACGAGCTGGTGACGGAGAATGTGCGCGACGACGCGGGCAAGGTGCGGCGGACCGCGCTGCGCGATGCGCGGGTGAAGAAGTAGCAGTGGACTTTGACCTCCCCCTTGTGGGGAGGTCGAAATATTCGAGCAAAGCGAGAATATTTCGGGTGGGGGTAACCCTCCGCCCCGCGCTTCCCCCCACCCGAAAAATCGCAATGCGATTTTTCGACCTCCCCACGAGGGGGAGGTCAAGGTTCAAGCGTACTGCTTCGCACCCTTGGCGATCGTCGCATGGAACTCTGCCACCGTTTCCGCGATGATCTGCGTAACCGGCTTGATCTCGTGGATGCGCCCCGCCACCTGGCCCGACAGCGCGATCGAGGCTTCCATGTCGCCGCCGAAGTAGAGATCGAGCGCGTGACCGAATTCCGCCATGACGTTCGGCGGCGGCTCCTTCTCCATGCGCGTCGTCTTCTCGGTGCGCAGCGCGCGCAACGCGGGACCAGGCCCGAAGCGGTTGAGGAACACCGTGCCGGTCTCCTCCGCCTCGATGATCGCGTTCTTCCAGTTCATGTGGACCGGGCTCTCGGCGCTCGACACCATGCGCGTGCCCATCTGGATGCCTTCGGCGCCCAGCATGAACGCCGCTGCCATCGTGCGGCCGTCGATCATGCCGCCAGCGGCAATCACCGGCACTTTCACCGTCTCGCAGACCAGCGGCAGCAACACCATGGACGAAACCTCGCGCGGATTCTTGAAGCCGCCGCCCTCGCCGCCTTCGACCACCAGCCCGTCGACGCCGCATTCCACCGCGCGCAGCGCCGTCTTCAGCGACGGCACGACGTGGAAGACCGTCAGCCCCGCCGCCTTGAGCTGCGCACAGTACTTTTGCGGATCGCCGGCCGACGTCGTGACGAACTTGATTCCCTGATCGACGACGAAGTTCACGATGCCAGGATCGCGCACGAAAGCCTGCGCGATGTTCACGCCGAACGGCTTGGCCGTCAGCGTGCGCATCTTGGCGATCTCGCCCTTGATCTCCTCGAGCCGGCCCGACGACGTCTCGATGATGCCCATGCCGCCGGCATTCGACACCGCCGACGCGAGCGGCGCGCGGGCGATCCAGCCCATCGGCGCCTGCACGATCGGGTATTCGACACCCAGCATGGCGGTGATGCGGTTCTTGATGCTCATGGCGTTCCTCCCGTCTGTCCGCGGCGCGCGTTCAACTGTGCCGTGATGTCGGCATGCGCCTTGCGGTCGATGCGATAGAATATCGTGAAGATCACGCAGGCAAAGGTCATGGCCGCCGGTACGATGCCGAAGACCAGCCCCAGATCGTTCACGGTCGACAGCGTCAGATGCGCCTTGTCGCCGCCCTTGGCCGCGATATCGGCGGGAAAGGCGATCAGGTCCAGCGCAATGCCGGCGATAAAACCGCCAAGCCCGGACGCCGCCTTGGTCGAGAAGCTGAGGCCCGCGAAGTACAGCCCCTCGCGGCGGGCGCCGAACAGCAGCTCATGCTCGTCGGCGGCGTCGGCCATCATCGACTGGAACCCGATGGTGAGGAAGGTGATCGCGATGCCGGTTATGACGGCGTTGCCGATCAGGATCGCCATGAGCGCAGACCCATTCGGTGGCAGGAAACCCCAGATGCGCAGCAACGGCAGGCCTCCCTGCGTGATGACGATGTAGACCAGACTCCAGATCACCATCGTCTTCTTCTCGACCCGCGCGCCCATCAGCGCCGTGAACGGAATGCCGGCCATCACGCCCACCAGCGTCGCGAGCGCCAATGTCAGTATCTGGGCGTTGTTCAGGCGCCAGAAGAACTTGCTGCCGTGCAGGCCGAGCGCCGCGGCGGTGCCCTGTGCCACGAAGAATACAAGCACGCTGGTGAACAGCAGGCGAAATGACGGATTGCGGAAAACTTCGGCGATCTCACGGAACAGCCGCGGCAAAGGATTGTCGGTGTTCGGTGTCGCCTTGTGCAACCTGTCGCGATCCCCGAGCGTGCCGAAGGCCGCAAGGCCAGCGAAGAAGACCAGGATGACGGCACACGACCAGCCGAACGGGATATAGGCGGCGTGATCGTATGGATTGGTCAGGAAGACCATGTATCCGAGGACGAGCGGGACAAGCGTGGCGAACACACTGAAGAACATGCGCCATGCAACGACGGCGGAGCGTTCGACATAGTCATCAGTCAGCTCCGCGCCCAGCGCGGTGTAAGGCACGATGTAGATCGAAAGCCCGACGCGCAGAACCAGCGCGATGCCGGTGGCATAGGCGAACAGCGGCCACCCCGTCAGCGACTTTGGTAGCGAGAACAGCAGACCGAGGCCAAGCAGGATCGGCAGCAATCCAATGATCATGTAGCCGTGGCGGCGGCCCCACGCCGACGTGGTGTTATCGGAGATCGAACCCATGAGCGGATCGACGAACGAGTCCACAAAGAGCGCGACGAACAGTGAAGCCCCGGCCAGCACACCCGGCAGGCCGCAGACGGCGTTGAGATAGAAGAGCAGGAAGGTGCTGAGGGCCGTGGAGCTTACCGTGTCAGCGAAGATGCCGGTGCCGTAGATCGCCTTTGTCGCCAGTGAGAGCTTTGTGGCGTGTCTGCCAATGCTCATGCCGTGGTACCGGCGCGGCAATTCCCCGGACAGGCGCCGAAGCACCGCGCAGTCGTCTTCCCGATCATGTTTTCGCCCTGGATATCTTTGAGCCAAGTGTAGCGGCTTTTGACGACATGCAAGCCCCGGAGCGGAACTTATCTGCTGTTAACCGCGAGAATTTGAACCGTAGACGGCCTCGGCGGAGTCTTAGTAGTGTCCGCTCCGGGTACTTGGTTTTTGTTTGGGGACAACCTTGCGCTATCGCCAGCTTTTGGCGGTCATGGTGCTTTGCGTAGCGGCCGCGGGGTGCGCAGACACCCAGGAAGCGCGCGAGCAGAACGATCCGCTGGAGCCGATGAACCGCGTGTTCTTCGGCATCAATCACAGTCTGGACAACAAGGTAGCGCTGCCGGCGGCGACCTTCTACCGCAGCGTCACACCGGAAGTATTCCGCACCCACCTGCACAATTTCCTCAGCAACCTGCATCTCCCGATCACATTCGCGAATGACATCCTTCAGGGAAATTTCAGCCGCGGCGGCGATGCGGTCGGCCGGTTCGGCGTGAACACGACGCTCGGCTTCGGCGGCGTGTTCGATGTCGCCTCCGACTGGGGCATGCCCTATCACCAGGAGGATTTCGGCCAGACCATGGGCTGGTACGGCGTACCGCCCGGCCCCTATCTCGTCCTGCCGCTCGCCGGACCGGCCTATCCGCGCGACATCGCCGGCGGGTTTGTCGACCGCTATTTCGATCCGCTGCATTACTTTGCGATCAATCACGACCATTACTGGAGCTGGACGCGCCGTATTCTCACCTTCGTCGACGCCCGTTCGCGCAGCATTGCCGATCTCAGGATGATCGAGCGGTCGTCGATCGACCTCTACGCCACCACGCGTTCCCTCTACAGTCAGGCCCGTCAGACCGAAATCCGGAACGGCGAGCCCGATATCCAGGGTTTGCCCGACTTCTAGTGCTTCGTTAAAAGCGGGCATGACTCTGATCGAACGCGTCGTCGCGACGTGCTGCCGCTGGCCTGCCGCGGTGGCCATCCTCCTTATCGGGCTGGGCATCGCCGGCGGCTTCTATACGTCCAGCCATTTCGACATGGATACGGACAGCGCCAAGCTGATCTCGCCGACGGTCAAATGGCGCCAGCGCGAGATGCATTTCGATACGCTCTTCCCGCAATCGGTGAACCTCATCGCCGTGGTGGTCGACGGCGCGACACCGGAACTGGCCGAACGTGGCGCCGCGGAACTCTCGGCTGCGCTCGCCACCAACAAGAAGATGTTCCCGATCGTCCGCCGTCCCGATGGCGGCGACTTCTTCAACAAGAACGGCCTACTCTTCCTGCCCACAACAGAAGTGAAATCCACCGTCGACCAGATGATCGCGGCCGAGCCGTTCCTCGGCCCGCTTGCCGCTGATCCGTCGCTGCGCGGTGTGATGAACGCATTGTCGACAGCGCTGGAAGGTGTCACGCGCGGCCAGGCCAAGCTCGAGCAGCTGCAGCGCCCGATCGAAGGCATCGACGGCACGCTGAGCAAGGTGGTGGGCGGCGAGAAAGCATTCCTGTCCTGGCGCTCACTCATCACCGGCAAGCCGGCCTCGCGGCAGGAGACGCGGCGCTTCATCGAGGTGAAACCGGCGCTGGACTTCAGTGCGCTGGAACCCGGCGCCGACGCGAGCGACGCGATCCGGGCGACGGCTGTTCGTTTACATCTGACGCCTGACAACGGCGTCCGCGTGCGTCTGACCGGCCCGGTGCCGCTGTCGGACGAGGAGTTCGCGACACTGGCCGACCGTGCTGTGCTGATGGGCATCGCGATGATGGCTGCGGTGCTCGCGACGTTGTGGCTGGCGGTGCGCTCGTGGAAGATCATCTTCTGTATCCTTGTCACCCTGTTCGTGGGCCTGGCGATCACGATGGCGGCGGGTCTTCTCATCGCGCATGTGTTCAACATCATCTCCATAGCCTTCGTCGCATTGTTCGTAGGTCTGGGCGTGGATTTCGCGATCCAGTTCTGCGTTCGCTACCGCCATGAGCGATACGTCGTGCACGACCTCGCAAAATCGCTGAAATGCGCGGCGCGCAGCGTGGGCATGCCGCTGGCGCTCGCGGCCGCTGCGACGGCGGTCGGCTTCTTCTCCTTCCTGCCGACCAGCTATGTCGGCGTTGGCGAGCTTGGCATGGTGGCCGGCATCGGTATGGTCGTGGCCTTCATCCTCGCGATCACCCTGCTGCCGGCCCTGCTTATGCTGGTGAAGCCCGAGGGCGAGGCCGAGGATGTCGGCTATGCGTTCTTTGCGCCGATCGACCACTTCATTTGCGAGCATCGCCGTTTTGTGTTGTGGGCCGGCGCGGTCGCGGCCGCGATCTCGATCATCCTGGTCAGCTTCGTGCGCTTCGATTTCAACCCGCTCGACCTGCGCAGCGCCAAGACCGAATCCGTCTCCACCATCCTCGACCTGACCAAGGATCCGCAGACCTCTCCCAACACGATTGATGTGCTGGCGCCCAATCTCGACGCGGCGAAGGTCAAGGCCCAGGCGATCGCGCGCGTGCCGCAGGTCGGCCAGGCGATCACGCTGTCCGATTTCGTGCCGGATGATCAGCCCGCCAAGCTGAAGCTGATCGGCGACGCGAACATGCTGCTTGATCCCGTCATCAATCCCTTCACCGTGAAGCCCGCGCCGACGGATGCGGAGATCGTCGAAAGCCTGAACCGGGCGGCCGATGCTTTGCGGGCGGCGGCACGCACCACACAGTCTCCCGCCGCGGGCGCGGCGAGGCACTTCGCGGCAACGCTCACCACTCTCGCGCACGGTAGTGCCACGCTGCGCGCACGCGCGAGCGAGGCGATCGTGCCGGGCCTCCAGACCATGCTCGGCCAGATGAGTGCCTCGCTGCAAGCCGCGCCGGTCTCGATCGCGAGCATGCCGGCCGACATGGTCGCCGATTGGGTCGCGACGAACGGCGCGGCGCGCATCCAGGTGTTCCCGAAAGACACCACCGGCAGCAACGCCGCCGTCACCTATTTCAGCAAGGCGGTCCTGCGCGTGGCGCCCGATGCCACCGGCGCACCGATCTCGATCCGCGAGAGCGGTGTGACGATCGTGCAGGCCTTCATGCAGGCCGGCGTGCTGTCTTTCGTGATCATCTGCATCCTGTTGTTCATCGTGCTGCGCCGGTTCTCGCATGTGCTGCGCACCATCCTGCCGCTGGCGCTGACGGGCCTGCTCACCATGGCGACGACGGTGGTGATCGGCATGCAACTCAACTTCGCGAACGTGATCGCGCTGCCCCTGCTGTTCGGCATCGGGGTGGC
>DASZCC010000278.1:0-2322 GCA_035943485.1 Rhizomicrobium sp.
AATGGCGCCTACCGACGTTTCCGACCCGAACTACTTTCACAAGGTGGTGGACTGCCAGTGGGCCTGTCCGGCGCATACGCCGGTGCCGGAATACATCCGGCTGATCGCGGAGGGGAAATACTCCGACGCCTACATGATCAACTGGCACTCGAATGTGTTTCCGGGCGTGCTCGGCCGCACCTGCGACCGCCCCTGCGAACCCGCCTGCCGCCGCGGCCGCGTCGAGGAAGATCCGGTCGCGATCTGCCGTCTCAAGCGCGTCGCTGCCGACAACAAGGATGATGTCCGCGCCCGCATGCCGAAAGCGGCATCAGCCAAGAACGGCAAGCGCATCGCGCTGATTGGCGCCGGACCTGCCTCGCTGACGGTGGCGCGCGATCTGCTGCCGCTTGGCTATCACGTGACGATCTACGATGCCGACGCCAATGCCGGCGGCATGATGCGCACGCAAATACCGAAATTCCGCCTGCCCGAGCGCGTGCTGAACGAGGAGTGCGACTACATCCTGGCGCTGGAGCCGGAAACGAAGTTCGGCACCCGTATCGACAGCCTGAAGCAGGTGCTGAACGAAAATTACGACGCAATCTTCGTGGGCTGCGGCGCGCCGCGCGGCCGCGATCTCGACATTCCGGGCCGCAAGGAAGCGGCCGCGAACGTCCATATCGGCATCGACTGGCTCGCCTCTGTGTCGTTCGGCCATACGACCGCGATCGGCAAGCGCGTGATCGTGCTCGGCGGCGGCAACACTGCGATGGATTGTTGCCGCACTTCACGCCGCCTGGGTGGTGAGAAGGTGGATGTCGTCGTCCGCTCCGGCTTTGACGAGATGAAAGCGTCGCCCTGGGAGAAGGACGACGCGATGCATGAAGACATCCCGATCCACAACTTCATGGTGCCCAAGGAATTCCGCCATAACAACGGCAAGCTGACCGGCGTGGTGTTCGAGAAAGTGAAGGCCGAGCGCGACGCCAAGGGCCGCCGCAATCTGGTGCCCAGCGGCGAGCCGGACGTGTTCATGGAATGCGACGACGTGCTGGTTGCCGTCGGGCAGGAAAATGCCTTCCCCTGGATCGAGCGCGATCTGGGCCTCGACTTCGACAAATGGGACATGCCTGTCGTCAACGAGGTCACGTTTCAGTCGACCAACCCGAAAGTGTTCTTCGGCGGCGACGCGGCGTTCGGCCCAAAGAACATCATCTGGGCCGTTGCGCATGGTCATGATGCCGCCGTCTCGATCGACCTGTTCTGCAACGGCGAAGACGTGAAGGTGCGCCCGTCGCCGCTGGTGAACCTGTCCAGCCAGAAGATGGGCATCCACGAATGGTCCTATGACAACGACGTCTCGCTCGACCTGCGCTTCAAGGTGCCGCATGCGCCCAAGGAGATCACCCTTCGCGACGTGAACATGGAAGTGGAGCTTGGCTTCACCCGCGACCTTGGCTTCAAGGAGGCTCAGCGCTGCCTCAACTGCGACGTCGAAACGGTGTTCGAAGAGAAGCTCTGCATCGAATGCGATGCCTGCGTCGACATCTGCCCCGAGGACTGCATCACCTTCACGCTCAACGACACCGAAGAGGCGCTGCGCGACGAGCTGACGGCGCCGGCCCATAACCTGACGCAGGATCTCTATGTCAGCGACCTGCTGAAAACCGGCCGCGTGATGGTGAAGGACGAGGACGTATGCCTGCACTGCGGCCTGTGCGCCGAGCGTTGCCCGACCGGTGCGTGGGACATGAAGAAGTTTTATCTCGAGACGGCTAAGGCTGGGTCATGCAAGCGATAAGCGCCACGAACGATTTCGTCGTCAAATTCGCCAACGTTAACGGCTCGGGATCGGCCAGCGCCAACGAGCTGTTCGCACGCTCGATCCTGCGCATGGGCGTGCCGGTGTGCTCACGCAACATCTTCCCGTCGAACATCCAGGGCCTGCCGACCTGGTACGAAGTCCGCGTTTCCGGGAATGGCTGGCTCGGGCGGCGCGGTGGCGTCGACCTGATGGTCGCGATGAACCCGCAGACCTGGGACAAGGATGTCGAGTCGATCGAGGCGGGCGGTTATCTGCTCTATGACTCGACCAAGCCGCTCACGACGCAGAAGCTGCGCGCCGATGTGAACCTCTTGGGCGTGCCGCTGACGCAGCTGTCCAACACGCTCGAAGGCACGATCCCGCGCGAGCGCCAACTGCTCAAGAACGTGATCTATCTCGGCGCTGTGGCTCAGCTGCTTTCGATGCATCTGCCGACAATCGAGGGCCTCGTCACAGACCAGTTCAAGGGCAAGGACAAGCTCATCCGCCTCAACTTCGCAGCGATGAAGCTGGGC
>DASZCC010000279.1:0-3959 GCA_035943485.1 Rhizomicrobium sp.
ATCGGCCAGAGGGCGCGGCGTGCCTTCGTCCAGGCCGCCGGCTTCGAAGAGATCGGACATGGCGTGATTATAGCGCCATGTTCGACCGGTTTTCGACTATATCCCCGGAAGGCCGGAACCTGGACGCCACTAACCCTGCACGTTCAGCGCCAGCCTCTGGCCGCCGCGATCGACGACCATCTGCCAGGACTGCGCAGCGCTCAACGTGCGCTCGAGGTCGCCGACGGAGTTGATCGCTTCGCCATTAACGCCCAGCACGATGTCGCCCGGCTGGAAGCCATAGCTGCCCGACGGTGTGCCGGCCGAGACGGACAGCACAACCACGCCCTTCGCAGTCAGGGGCAGCTGCAACTCGGTGGCAACGGCTGGCGAGAGGTTTTCGACCTTCGCGCCGGTCAGCGGGTTGCGGCCGCCGATCGCCCGCACGTCGCGCGGCGGAGTCTCAGGTGGCAGCGCGAGAGTCGCCTGGACGTCGGCCGCCTGCTTGCCGAGATGGACATGCATCTTCACGACGTCGCCTGGCTTGTGCGTGGCGATGCGGTAGTTGAGCGACTGCATGTCTCCCACCGGCTGGCCGTCGATTGTGAAGATAACATCGCCGACGTGGAGCCCTGCCCGCGCTGCCGGACCGCCGGGAAAGACGCTGCGCAACAGGACGCCGTTCGGCACGGGGATGCTGAGGCTCGCCGCGAGGTCCGCTGTCACAGCCTGTCCGTCGACGCCCAGCCACGGAAGCTTGACGCCACCGCCCAGCGCACCCTCCAGAACGCGGCGTGCCAAATTCGCGGGTATCGCGAAGCCGATGCCGATGGAGCCGCCGGTGCGCGACAGGATCGACGTATTGATCCCTGCGAGTTTGCCGTCGCCGGTCACCAGCGCACCGCCGGAGTTGCCGGGATTGATCGCCGCATCGGTCTGGATGAAGAACTGGTAGTCGCTAGCCGAGCCCTGCGTGCGTGCGAGCGCCGAGACGATGCCCATCGTCACCGTCTGGCCAACGCCGAACGGATCGCCGATGGCGAGCACGATGTCGCCGACCTGAAGGCGGTCGCTGTCGGTGAACTCGATCGTCGGGAGCTTTTCGCCCTTGGCGTCGATCTTTAGGACCGCGAGATCGGTGCGCGGATCAGCCAGCAGCACCTTCGCCTTGAACTCGCGCTTGTCGGACAGCGCAACCACGATATCGGTGCCGCCCGAAACGACGTGATTGTTTGTCAGGATCACGCCATCGGCGCGGACGATCACCCCTGAGCCAAGCGACTGCTGCACGCGCTGGCGCATCTGTGGGTTGCCGAACAGTTGCGCGAACAGCGGATCGCTGAACAAAGGATTCATCGGCGCCTGCACAACGGAACGCGCGTAGACGTTGACCACGGCCGGGGCGACACGCTTTACGATCGGCGAGAAGGTGAGTTGCACCTGCGGCATGGACAGCGGAATGGCGCGCGGCAGGTCGGCCCGGGCCGGTGCGGCCAGAACGAGCATCGACAGGGCAAGGACAACTCTGCGGAAGACCATAAGTCCGCTCCCGAATCTGCAGGCGGTAACTACCAAGACAATCGCGGCAAGCATATGGCATAGAAGGTCCGGGCAGTATCGGGCGGGGGCCGGATCATGAGACCGTTCAGCGGCGTTGAAGCCGCTATGGCGTCGCTACGCTTCCTGTCGGAGCATATCGGCGAACTGTTGAAGCTTGTGGCGCCATGGGCGGCGCTGACGACCGCCTTTGTGATCGCCTATGCCTATTTCGGACAGCCCGCGGGGCCTGAGGCGACGCTTGGCCAGACACTGCAGTATCTGGCTGCGAAGCCGGCGGCAAAGCAGCTAGTTACGATTCTGCCCGACTTCCTGGGAGACCTTGTCGTCTCTGTCGGCTGGACGCGGTTCATACTGCTTGCAGAAGATCCCAGCTTCACCAAATTCGCCCATACGGGCGCCTACTTCGTGGCGACGTTTAAGCTCAGCCTGGCGGCCATTGGTGCAGCGATCCCCGGCGCCCTCCTGATCGTCATTTCAATTGCTGGTGGCTCGGTGATCTCCGCGATCTTTGCTGTTCTCGGCGGGATCGCAATAGTCCTCGGTGCGGGATTTGTATATCTGCGCTACAGCCCCGTGCTTTCAGCTTCCGCCGTCGGTGAGAACGCTTCAATGGCCGATTCATTTGGCCTGACCGCCGGCAAGACATGGTCGTTGGCGTTAGGTTTATTTCTGACCTACGTGATCGCCTTTGTGCCTTTTCTGATCGTGAGCTTCATCGTTGGCGCGCTGCTCGTCATTTGGAGAACCGGCGAATTCCTGATGTTCTTCGAGTTCATCACGCAACTGTGGACGTTGCTCACCGCCTGTGTCCTGAGCGGATTCTTCGCCAAAACATATCAGGCGCTGGCACCAGGCGACATCGGCGACCAGACGGCTAGAGTATTCGATTGAGACGGCCTCTGGAGAAGGATGGGCTCGACCCGCCCCACAATCAGACACACATTGCGCGTTGGTGACCGTTCGCGGACATTCGCTGAATGGCAGAGGGTAAAGTCTATTCGCAACGTTTGGGCGTCATCAATGATGCCCAGTTCGAGGCCGTCGCGGCGCGGTGGAGTCTCGGCCGGTTCGTCCGCGCGGAGCCGACGACCAGCGGCCTGTTCGGGCAGAACGTCTTCCTTACGACCTCGGACGGCGAGTTCGTTCTGCGCGGCGCACCCCACTGGGTCAAGGGCAAGGACGATCCGGAATGGCGCCGCGAGGACCGCTGGCAGTTCACCGAGGAAGCATTCTTCGCCCGGCAGCTACACGAGCGCACGTCAGCGCCCGTGCCATGGCCGATGCAGCACGACAAGGCATCGGGCATCTTCGGCTGGCCTTATCTCGTGATGCCGCGCATGCCGGGCATCTGCTTTGAAGACCGCACGATCCTGAAGGACCTTTCGTCCGGGGACCGGCGAGGTGTTGCCGAAGCGCTCGGCGCGATGCTGGCCGAGATGCAGACCCTACGCTGGCCATTCGCGGGCGACTACGGGGTCTCGTCCATTGAACTCGAGCCTTACGCCGACGGCGACACCAACCGAAGCGTCGAAGAAACGATGTCGATAGTGGCGACGGCCCATGCCAATGGTGTCATGACGGACGACGACAAGACCTGGATCGGCGAAGCGGTGGACCGGGCTCGTACGGTCGATGATCAGGACCGTCCCAACGTCTATGTCCATGGCGACTACAAGCTCAACAATCTGTCGGTCGCCAGAGACGGCAGCGACTGGCGCGTGGCCGGACTGTTCGATCTCCATGAGTCACACTTCGGCGACGGGGCATTCGATCTTGTGCGCCAGGCCAGTAGCTATCTCGATACCGATCCACACCTAGCGAAGGTTTTCGTCGATGCCTATCGCGCGCGAGCGCCAGTTGATCCGTCGATCGCGGAGCGCATGCCGCTCCATATCGTCAATGACCGGATGAAGATCTGGCAGTTCTTCACACAGCCCGGCGCGCGCGCCGACTGGACCAACGGCAAGACATTCCGCGGCTGGGCGCAGCGCTACATGGATCGAATCCTTGAATTACTGTGAGCCGCGCATCGCACAAAAGAAAAAGGGCGGCCGGAGCCGCCCTTGATCGGATGCATTTTACGGTGAGGACTACTCCTCGTCGCCGCCCTCGTCGTCACGCACTTCGACGGGACCGGAGTCCAGACCCTTCGCGTCTTCATCACGATCGACGAACTCGATGAAGGCCATTGCGGCGTTGTCGCCGTGACGGAAGCCGGCCTTCAGCACGCGGGTGTAACCACCCGGGCGCTTGGCGTAGCGCGGACCGATCACTTCAAACAGCTTCTTGACCTGCGTCTCGTCGCGGACGGCCGAGAGGGCCTGGCGGCGGGCATGCAGGTTGTTGCGGCGCGACAGCGTCACGAGCTTCTCCACGACGGGGCGAAGCTCCTTGGCCTTGGGCAGCGTCGTCTTGATCTG
>DASZCC010000280.1:0-1588 GCA_035943485.1 Rhizomicrobium sp.
GGTGCACGCCTTCCATGCGACGGCGCTGGCGAAAGGTGGAACCGATGCTGGAGCGCCGGGACCGCGGCCGCAATACACCGCCGGATTTTATGGCGCGTTTGTGTTCGATCCCGACGGCTACAAGATCGAGGCGGTCGTGCGCGAGGCGCTGCCTCAGTCGTCGTAGGATTTCGAACGCTGCTTCTTGGTGCGCGCATCGCGCTTCTTTGAATCGATGCGGCGCTCCCTCGCGGCGCGGGACGGCTTGGTCGGCTTGCGCTTCTTGGGCACGTAGCTCGCACGCTCGATCAGTTCCGCCAGTCTTTCACGTGCAATCTCGCGATTGCGCTTCTGGTCGCGGCTTTCGCGCGCCGTGATGATCAGCACGCCGTCCTTCGTGAGGCGATGTCCGCCAAGACGCAGCAGCCGGACCCGGACGTCATCGGGAAGACTCGGTGAGTGCAGCACGTCGAAGCGCAGCTGCACGGCGCTCGACACCTTGTTGACGTTCTGCCCGCCCGCACCGGAGGACAGGATGAACTGCTCCTCCAGCTCGCTCTCGGGGATGACGATCGCCACTATTGCGGCTCGGCGAAGATCTTCTTGAGCTCGGTCTTGAGGATCTTGCCGTTGGCGTTGCGCGGCAGCGTCTCGGGCCAGAACACGACCTTCACCGGCACCTTGAACGAGGCGAGTTTGCCGGCGACGAACTGGCGGAGCTCGTCCTCCGTCGCCTTCATGCCCGGCTTCAGATGCACGACAGCGCCGGGCTCCTCGCCCAGCGTCTTGTGCGGCACGGGCACCAGCGCTGCGTCCATCACGGCAGGATGATCATAGAGAACGTTCTCGACCTCGATGCAGTAGATGTTCTCGCCGCCGCGGATCAGCATGTCCTTGGCGCGGTCGATGATGAAGCAGAAACCCTCATCGTCGATGCGCGCCAGATCGCCGGTGATGACCCAGCCGTCGACAAACGTCGCGGCCGTGGCTTCCGGCTTGTTCCAGTAGCCCTTGACGATATTGGGACCGCGTGCCCACAACTCGCCGACTTCACCGCGTGGCAGTTCGCGCGTGCCTTCCAGGTTCATGATCTTGATATCGCAGGCCGCGACAGCGGTGCCGCACGAGGTCGGACGGTTCTCGTAATCCTCGGCCGAATTGCTGGTGCAGGTCGCCGACGTCTCCGTCATGCCCCAGCCGTTGCCGGCCGCCGATTTCGGCCATGCCTGCTTGATCTGGCGCACCAGCTCGGGCGCCGACGGCGCGCCGCCATAAGCCATCGCCTCTAGCGAGGAGAGATCATATTTGTGCCGGTTGGGATGTTCGAGAATCTGCCACGCGATCGTCGGCACGCCGCCGGCGCTGTTGATCTTCTCATCCTGGATCAGCTGCATCGCCTTCTCGGCGTCGAACTTGCGCATCAGCACGATCTTGCCGCCGGAGATCACCGTCGGGCTCATCACCGCGAAGCATCCCGTGGCGTGGAAGAACGGCACCGAGCGCAATGTCGCGCGCTGTGGCGCGTCGAGCGGATTGGCGACGACCGGCACCGCCTCGCCGCGGCGCAGGAAATTGCGCGCGGCGGAGAATCCGGCCGCCATGATGTTCG
>DASZCC010000281.1:0-3593 GCA_035943485.1 Rhizomicrobium sp.
AATTTCCAGCTGAATGCGTCGTACAAGAGCCACCAGTTCTTCGACATCGCCAACAGCCCCTATCTGACCCAGCGGCCGTACTGGTTGGAGAATGCGCGCGTCGCGTATTCCTTCGACGAGGATCAGTGGGAAGTGGCGGGCTTTGTGCGGAACCTGTCGGGACAGAAATACTATCTCGACATCTTCGACCTGAGTTCGCTCGGCTTCTTCCAGGGCATCATGGGCCAGCCGCGGACCTTCGGCGGCGAGCTGAACTACAGGTTCTGAAGAAAAATCTCGATCCAGTAGAAATGCGAACCGGCGGGGAAAGAAATTTCCTCGCCGGTTTCCATTTGCACCGCATCGCGTGCGTTGAGGGAATGGCTTCCGATTGCGAACGGACTGAGCGCAAGCACAATGGTGGTGGTCGCGGCCTTGAACGTGCGTGCGCCGGTCAGCGTGTGCTTCGCAGCCTTCGCTGCAAATGCTCCGCGCCGCGTCATAACATTCAGGTCGACCACAGCTCCGCCGATGAGCGTCGCGTCCGTCCTGTCGTCGCCGGAGAAGATTGCGGACGGTGTCGCCGGGGACACCATAACGGGCGACCGGTTTGCTATCGTGAGCGACATCTCGCCTTCAAGCACCGCGAGGCACCGTTCGATACCCGGAAATTGGGAGAACGGCCCGCCCTGGCGCACGTCGGCGATGCTGACGCGCCAGCCGAAATCCTCGAAGCCGGCGCCGGGCGGATGCACCGCGACCTCCGTCGTTGTTCCGCCGCCGTTCTTCCACGGTGTGCTTATGCGATCCGATGCATGAAGGATTCTCACGTGCCGAGAATGCCCGGGAGGTCCAGGGCCTTCTCGCGCGCTGTCTGTATCGCGATGTCGTAGCCGGCATCGGCGTGCCGCATCACGCCGGACGCGGGATCGTTCCACAGGACCCGCGCCAGGCGACGCGCCGCCGCCTCCGTCCCGTCCGCCACGATCACCATGCCGGCATGCTGCGAGAATCCCATGCCGACGCCGCCGCCGTGATGCAGCGAGACCCAGGTTGCGCCGGACGCCGTGTTCAGCAGCGCATTGAGCAGCGGCCAGTCAGACACGGCATCGGAGCCATCGCGCATCGCCTCGGTCTCGCGATTGGGAGACGCGACTGATCCCGAATCCAGATGATCGCGCCCGATCACGATCGGCGCCTTCAGCTCGCCGCTCGCGACCATCCCATTGAAGGCGAGGCCAAGACGATGACGGTCACCCAGTCCCACCCAGCAGATGCGTGCCGGCAGGCCCTGGAACTTGATCTTCTCGCGCGCCATGTCGAGCCAGTGGTGCAGGGCCGCGTTGTCCGGCATCAGTTCCTTCACGCGCGCATCGGTGCGGTAGATGTCTTCGGGGTCGCCCGAAAGCGCCGCCCAGCGGAACGGACCGATGCCGCGGCAGAACAGCGGACGGATATAGGCCGGCACGAAGCCGGGGAAGTCGAACGCATTGGCGACACCTTCCTCGAACGCCATCTGGCGGATGTTGTTGCCATAGTCGACCGTGGGCACGCCGGCCTTCTGGAAATCGAGCATGGCGCGGACATGCACGGCCATCGACTCCTTCGCCGCCTTGGCGACCGACTTGGGATCGCGCTCCTTGGCGTCGGCCCATTTCTCCAGCGTCCAGCCGAGCGGCAAATAGCCGTTGTTCGGATCGTGTGCCGATGTCTGATCGGTCAGTAGATCGGGGCGCACGCCGCGCTTGAACAACGCAGGCAGTATCTCAGCCGCATTGCCGAGCAGGCCGACCGAGACCGGCTTCTTCTCAGCGCATGACCGCTCGATAATCGACAGCGCCTCGTCAACGCTTTCCGTCGCCTGGTCGAGATAGCCGGTGCGGATACGCATATCGATGCGCGACGGCTGGCACTCGATCGCCAGACACGATGCGCCGGCCATCACCGCCGCCAGCGGTTGCGCGCCACCCATGCCGCCAAGGCCTGCGGTCAGAAGCCAGCGGCAGGAGAGATTGCCGGCATAGTGCTGGCGGCCCATCTCCACGAACGTTTCGTACGTGCCCTGCACGATGCCTTGCGCGCCGATATAGATCCACGAGCCGGCCGTCATCTGGCCGTACATCGCCAGACCCTTCTTATCGAGCTCGTTGAAGTGATCCCATGTCGCCCAGCGCGGCACGAGGTTGGAGTTGGCGATCAGCACGCGCGGTGCGTCTGCATGTGTGTGGAACACGCCCACAGGCTTGCCCGATTGTACGAGCAGCGTCTGGTCGTCCTCGAGTCGCTTCAGCGTGGCGACGATGGCGTCGAAGCTTTCCCAGTCGCGCGCGGCGCGACCGATGCCGCCATAGACGACGAGCTCCTCCGGCCGCTCGGCCACGTTGGGATCGAGATTGTTCATCAGCATCCGCATCGGCGCTTCGGTGAGCCAGCTTTTCGCGGACAGTTCCGGCCCGGTGGCGGCGCGGATGCGGCGGGCGTTGTCGAGACGAGTCATGCGGTTCTCCCGGCAAAGGCGAGGCAGGATTTGAGGATGTCGGTGAGGGCGGTTTGCAGAGCCACGGCGCGTTCGGGATTGAAGGGCGTTGGCCAGTTGGCCTCGGTCATAGTATCCGGCTCGTCCATATAGCCGCGGCAGGCAAGCTCCATCTGGATCGTATGCAAGCCCGTGTCCGGCTTGCCGTAGTGACGTGTCGTCCAGCCGCCCTTGAAGCGGCCGTTCATGACATGGCTGAAGCCGGATGAGGTGCAAATGTGTTCGACGGCGCTTGCGAGTTCGGCGGCACATGTCACGCCGTTGTTGGTGCCGATGTTGAAGTGCGGCAGCAGCCCGTCGAACAGGCGCGGCACGTGTGACCTTATCGAATGAGCGTCGTACAGAACGACCTTGCTGTGACGCTGGCGCAGCCGCGCGATCTCGGCGGCGATGGCGGCGTGATAGGGAACAAAGTATTCCGTGCGCCGCGCCGCGATCTGATCCGCGTCGGGCTCCTGTCCTGCCCGATAGAGTGGCTGGCCGTCGAATGTGGTCGTCGGGCACAGCTCCGTCGTCGCCTGTCCGGGATAAAGCGATGCACCGGAGGGATCCCGGTTCACGTCGATGACGCTGCGCGAGATCGTGGTGCGGACAGTAGTGGCGCCGAGGTCGCGGGCGAAGGCGTAAAGACGATCCACCCACCAGTCGGCATCCTTGCGCGCGAGCCACGGAGAGACGAAACCGGCTTCGAAGAGCGCAGGAATGTCCGTGCCCGTGTGGGGAAAGCTGACGATCAGCGGCGCGTCACCGTGGTGGATCTCGAGGAAGCTCATGGCGCGGACTCGCATATCGCGGGGAGTTCGATACCAGACACTGCGTGGGTGACAGCACAAGAACGGACCAGCGCAATCGCTTCCTGCATGTCGGGGTGGAGATACCGGTCGTCGTTCAGCGTCGCCACCCGTGTGCGAAGAAGGGCGCGTACTGCCTCCAGTGCAACGCTCGATTTCATCGTGCCGTGGAAATCGCAGCCCTGCGCCGCCGCAAGAAGCTCGATGCCGACGATTGCGAACACATTCTCGCACATGGGCAGAAGCCGCCGCGCACCATGGGCCGCCATTGAGACGTGGTCTTCCTG
>DASZCC010000282.1:0-1810 GCA_035943485.1 Rhizomicrobium sp.
GGGAGTTGGAGCCAAACTCCTCCCTACAAAAACAGGGGACGCGTATGGACAAACCATCGGACGATCTTGAGATCTGGCGCGCCGGCGCCAAAGAGCTGATGCCGATGGTCACGGCGCTGCGCCGCGAGATCCACAAGCATCCCGAGCTCGGCCTGCATCTGCCGGAGACGACACGCCGGGCGCGCGAAGCGCTGGCCGGTCTTGATGTCGAGATCCTCGAGGGCAAGTCGACCACGTCCATGATGGTCACGCTGCGTGGCGCGCAGCAGGGGCCGACGATCATCCTGCGCGGCGACATGGACGCGCTGCCGATGCCGGAAGACACAGATCTCGAATTCAAGTCGGTCGAGCCGGGCCGCATGCACGCCTGCGGCCATGACAGCCACACCGCCATGCTTGTCGGCGCCGTGCATCTGCTGCATCGCCATCGTGACCGCTTGAACGGCAATGTGAAGTTCATGTTCCAGACGGGCGAGGAAGGCTTTGCCGGCGCCCGCTATATGATCGAGGAAGGCATGATCGACGCCGCGCCAGCAGCGTCGGCGGCGTTCGCGATCCACATCTCACCGAACATCCCGGCTGGCGTGATCGCGACCAAGGCCGGTCCGCTGATGGCGGCGACCGACGTGATCGAGATCGAGGTGAAGGGCAAGGGCGGCCACGCCTCGATGCCGCACTTTACCTATGACCCGATCCCCGTCGCGGCCGAGATCGTGACGGCGCTGCAAAGCCTTGTCACGCGGCGGATCGAGGCGTTCGATCCTGTCGTGCTGACGATCACCAAGATCGAAGGCGGCACGACCGGCAATGTCATCCCGGAGAATGCGCGGATGCTGGGCACGCTGCGCAGCTTCTCAGAGAAGAGCCGTGCGGCGGCGCGCGAAGGCATCGTGCGCATCGCCGAGAACATCGCCCGTGCGCATGGCATGGAAGCCATCGTGAAGCTGCCGCAGGGCTATCCGGTCACGAGCAATGACGCGGCCTTTGTCGCCTTTGCAGAAGGCGTGACGAAGGATCTGCTCGGCGAGCGCGGCTTCCTCAAGATGCCCACGCCGGTGATGGGCGCCGAGGACTTCTCTTATGTGCTGCAGAAAATGCCGGGCGCGATGGTGTTCCTTGGCGTGGCGCCGGATGGTGTCAGCCACGCACATGCTCACGCCTGCCACTCGAACCGCATGATGATGGACGAGGCGGCCATGGCGAACGGCGTGGCGCTTCATGCTGCGATCGCCGACCGCTATCTTGCCGGCGCGAACTGATCATGGGCCACGATCCGGCGCTGGACGCGCATGAGCATACCGAACACGCCGAGCACGCGGCGCATGACCCGTTCCTGTCGCGCGTCGCGATCACGGTCGCCGCGCTAGCGGTCTGTGCAGCCGTCGCGGGCAGTCTCGAGAGCGTCGAGGGTGGACGTGCCCTGGCCGACACCAGCGAGGCCGTGCTGGCGCAGGACCGCGCCACCGACTCGTGGAACGAGTATCAGGCCGACAGTCTGAAGAAGCACATCTACGGCATCGCCGCGGATGGCGGCGGGGCCAATGCGGATCGCTATCGCAAGGCCGCGAAAGAGAACTCCGACAAGCAGGACACGATCAAGACCCGCGCCGAAGACAATGAGCACGAGCGCGACGGCCTGCTCAAGGACAGCAAGGCGCACGAGGACCGCCACCACTGGCTGACCGGCGGCGCGACGCTGTTCGAGATCGGCATCGCGATGTCGACGGTGGCGATCATCACGCGGCGGCACTGGCTATGGCTGGCCGCGATCGGGTTCGGCGTGTGCGGAGCTGTGCTGTCGGGGCTGGCG
>DASZCC010000283.1:0-15640 GCA_035943485.1 Rhizomicrobium sp.
ACCTTTGCTGCGATGCTGGCCTTCGGGTTCTCGATCAACGCGCTGTCCCTGTTTGGTCTGGTCCTCGCCATCGGCATCGTGGTCGATGATGCAATCGTCGTGGTCGAGAATGTCGAACGCAACATCGAAGCAGGTCTTTCGCCGCGCGACGCTACGCTGAAGGCGATGACCGAAGTCACGAGTCCCATTATCGCCATCGCGCTTGTGTTGTGCGCAGTGTTCGTCCCCATCGCGTTCATCAGTGGTCTCACCGGCGAGTTCTATCGCCAGTTCGCGTTGACGATCGCGTTCTCCACGATCATCTCAGCCTTCAACTCACTCACGCTTTCGCCGGCGCTGGCTGCGTTGCTGCTCAAGGGCCATGACGCGCCGAAGGACTGGCTATCCCAGTTCATGGACCGCTGGCTTGGCGGGTTCTTTGCCAGGTTCAACAGGATCTTCAGTTCGAGCTCCGAAGGCTATGGCCGCGGCGTGACGGGTTTGCTTGGCCGAAAATCGCGCGCGGTTCTCGTCTATGGCGTGCTGCTCGTCCTCACCTATGTCGGCTTCCAGATGGTGCCGCCGGGCTTCGTGCCGGTGCAGGACAAAGCCTATCTCGTAAGCTTTGCGCAGTTGCCCGAGGGCGCCACGCTTGATCGGACCGAGGCAGTGATCCGCAAGATGTCGGACATCGCGCTGAAGGAACCCGGCGTCGAGAACGCCATCGCCTTTCCCGGTCTGTCGATCAACGGCTTCATCAACAGTCCGTCCGCCGGCATCGTGTTTGTGGCGCTGAAGCCGTTCGATGAACGCGGCTCGCTATCGGGTCAGCAGATCGCCCTGAACCTGCAGAAGAAATACAGCCAGATGCAGAACGCGATGATCGCGATCTTCCCGCCGCCGCCGGTTCAGGGGCTCGGCACCATCGGCGGCTTCAAGCTGCAGGTCGAAGACCGCACCGATCTTGGTGACGCCACACTCGCCCATGTGATGCAGGACATCCAGACCAAGGCGCGCAAGAACCCAGCGCTGGCCGGTGTGTTCTCGAACTTCAACATCGGCGTGCCGCAGCTTTACGCCGATCTCGATCGTACGAAGGCGATGCAGCTGGGCGTCAATGTCCAGGACGTGTTCGACACCATGCAGACCTTCCTGGGATCGATCTATGTCGACGACTTCAACCGGTTCGGCCGCACCTATCAGGTCATCGCACAGGCCGACACGCCGTTCCGCTCCAATCCGGACGACATCTTGCGCCTGAAGACCCGCAATGCCGACGGACAGATGGTGCCGTTGGGAGCGATGATGACGGTGAAGGAGACGACGGGGCCGGACAGCGCCCTTCGTTACAATGGCTTCCGTTCCGCCGACCTGAACGGTGGCGCAGCGCCTGGTTACTCCTCCGGTCAGGCCCAGTCCGCGATCACGACGCTCCTTTCGCAGACGCTGCCCAAGGGCATGACGTTTGAATGGACCGACCTCACCTACCAGCAGATCCTGGCCGGCAATACGACGCTGCTCGTGTTCCCGCTTTGCGTGCTGCTCGTGTTCCTTGTGCTTTCGGCGCAATACGAGAGCCTGTTCCTGCCACTGGCCATCATTCTGATTGTGCCCATGTGCCTGTTCTCTGCCATCACTGGAGTCTGGCTGACGGGCGGTGATAACAACATCTTCACGCAGATCGGCCTCTTCGTTCTTGTCGGGCTGGCGTGCAAGAACGCCATCCTGATTGTCGAATTTGCGCGCGAGCTCGAGATCCAGGGACGCGCCACCGTTTCGGCCGCAATCGAAGCCGCACGGCTGCGGCTGCGTCCCATCCTGATGACGAGCTTTGCCTTCATCATGGGTGTCGTGCCGCTGGTGCTGTCCTCCGGCGCCGGCGCGGAAATGCGTCATGCCATGGGCATCGCGGTGTTCTTCGGCATGCTAGGCGTGACGTTCTTCGGATTGTTCCTGACGCCGGTGTTCTATGTCCTGCTCAGGATGCTGGAGAAGACGGTGACCGGAACTGAAAAAGTCCATCATCACGTCTGATCAGCGCAACGCTTCGAGAAGTGGACCAAGCCACGGTTGGTAGTTACGCCAACGTCCGATCGAGCTGGTGAACAGTGGCTGGCGTACCTGGGCCTGACTCAATGTGCGCACTGCACGCGGATTTTCGTAGAACCGCAGGCAGCGCTCGTCCCAGTCGAGTCCGCAGAACGCGACGATCCTGCGTGCCTCTCCTTCGAGATCGCCAGCCAGCGTCTCGTAGCGCACATCCAGCATCACATCTGGCGGCAGCACTTCGCGCCAGTGCGCCATGAGCTTTTCGTACATCTTGTAGTAGCGGCCGAGTTCGCCGAGGTCGTAGGTGAAGTTCAGACCGTTCAGGAACAGTTTCGAGTAGCAGGAGAAGCACGTATCCGCTGGGTCGCGGTGCACATGGATGATCCGCGCACCGGGCAAGGCCAGATGGATCAATCCAAGATGACGGAAATTCGCGGGCAGTTTGTCGATCACCCGCTTTGCTGACGGCGACAGGGCGCGAAGACGTTTGACGTAAACCTCGCTGAACTTGCGCAGCGGTCCGGTTCGCGTGGGATACTCACCCGCCAGCCCGCCGGTGATCAGTTCGTTCACCGTCAGCAATTCTCCCGCACCAAATACGTCCGGATGACTCGCCAGTATCTGCTCGACGAGGGTCGACCCTGAACGCGGCATGCCGACAATGAAGATCGGCAAATCGGACTCGAATCCCTCGCCTTCCCGCTTATCGATCACGTCTTTGGAAAACGCAGTCGCGATCTCATGCAAGGCCTTGGTGACGGCAGCTTCGTCGTACTGCACGTGGCTGCGCTTGATCGCGTTGCCTCTGGCGAGATGTTCGAACGCCTCCTCGTAGCAGCTCAGGTCGTCATAGGCCTTTGCCAGAGCGAAATGCAGTTCCACCTTTTGGTCGTCGGGGAGGCTGGCCTCTTCGTGCAATAGGTCGTTCAGCGCTGGGAGACGAGGATCATTGCTCGTGAAAGCCCCAAGTTCGGCAGAAGCGCGATGATACGAAGCACGCTTCGGCTCGAGAGCAATGGCGCGCTGAAGTGATTGCCTTGCCACATCAGTCCGTCCCCGTTGGAGCAGTGCTTCGGACAGACCGAAGTGCGCGGCAGCATTTCTCTGATCAAGCTCAATCAGGCGTTCAAAGGCGGCACCGGCTTCTTCAGGGCGGCCCAGTATGTTCAGCGCGCTCCCCACTCCCGCTAACGACACACGATCGTCAGGACGCGCGGTCAGCACCTTGCGGAAATTCGTCAGCGCCTCCTCGAAGCGCCCGGATTTCAGGAACGCGACCGCAAGATCGGTGCGGATCGACGCATCTTGCGGCGCAAACTTGCTCGCGCCTTCAAGATATTCGGCAGCTTCGTCGTAACGTTCAGACGTATTGCTGATCAGACCCAGGCCATGAAGGACACCGGGGTGATTGGGAAACCCACGGCGAACTGCTTGGTAGAGGCTCTCCGCCTCTGCCAGCCTTCCTTGTCTGTGGAGCGCGACGGCAGCGTCGTAATCCTTTCGCGCCTTGCCGACGTCCATCTATCGGCGCGAGCCGAGCAGATTGCGCGCCACCACCCATTTGTGGACCTCGGTCGGACCGTCATAGATGCGCATGGTGCGAAGCTTGGTCGACATAAGTTGAAGCGGCAATTCCTTGGTCATGCCCATGGCACCGTGAAGCTGCATCGCATGATCGACGACCTCATACGCCATCTCGGTGGCGAATGCCTTGATCATCGATATTTCCTGACGGACGTCCCGGCCCGTATCCAGTTTCCATGCGCAGTCATAGGTCATCAGCCGCGCTGCATGGATCCTGGTTGCGGCGTCCGAGACCCACCACTGCGTCGACTGGCGGTCCGAAAGCGCCTGCCCGAAGGTCACCCGGGTCGGCGCGAACTCGACCATCATGTCGAGCGCGCGCTGCGCCATGCCAATCGACCACGCCGCCATCTCGAGGCGTCGCGTGCCCAGACGAATTTGCATCGGTGCAAAACCCGAGCCTTCTGTGCCCAGAAGCTTCCACCCTTCCACACGGCAGTCTTCGAGCGCGATCTCATACGTCGAAGCGCCGCCGATCATCGGTATCCGGCGCAGCACGTTGAAGCCCTTTGTGTTCTGGTCGACCAGAAACGCCGAGATGCCGCCCCGCGCGCCCTTCTCCTTGTTGGTCACCGCCATCACGATGGTGAAGTCGGCGTGATCGGCGCGCGAGATCCAGATCTTGCGGCCGTTCAGGACCCAATCCTCGCCGTCTCTCTGGGCACGGGTGATCATGCCGGCAGGATCGGAACCCGCTCCCGGCTCCGAGATGCCGATCGCCGACACCGTCTCGCCGCGCACATAGGGCGCAAGATAGGCAGCCCGCTGTCGCTCGTTTACGGTCGCCATCAGCATGCGCAGGTTTGGCGAGTCCGGCGGCAGCGTATAGGGCGTGATGGTTCGGCCAAGCTCCTCGTTAACGCCAACCATGGCGACATAGGACAGATCGCTGCCCCCAACATCCTCCGGCGCATCGAGACCCCAGAGGCCCAGCGACTTCGACATCGCGTCAAGGCGCTCCGTTTCCTTCTCGCCGATTCCGAGCCCCCCGCCTTCCGCCTCGCGCTTCAGCACACTGGCTTCCAGCGGCATCAGTTCGTCTTTCACGAACCGGTGCACCAACTCCTTGAGCATCCGGTTTTCTTCGGAGAGTTCAAAATCCATGGGTACTCCATTCGGCGATGCTGCCGACGGTTTAGCAGGCCACCACCCCGGAGTGGAAGGTAAGCCCAAACCCAGCCCCTAATCGCCACAATCAAGCAGGCGGACGTCCTCTACGCGCCGGTCAATCTCGGCGGTAAGTTCTTGGCGCTGCTAACGACCCAGAACTTTGCGCAGCGAGGCCTCGATTTGTCCTCCGCAGTAGGTATCGCCGTATGTGCGGCGCGCCTTGGCAGCCAGCTTGGCAAGAGGTGGGAGATCCGAGATCCGCTGCGTCAGTGCCGCAGTCATCGGCGCGGCGTCCTGTAGGAGTTCTCCGATTTTTGGAAGGCGGTCAGTCATGGTCGACCAAAGCGTCGCGGTTACAACATCGGCAATTCCCGGCCCCTTGCCGCCCAGCAGAAAACCAGCGGACTTGGTCAGACCGTGACGGCTTCCAAGTTCCTCCCAGAACGACATCCACTTTTGCAGCCGGGGAACGAATTCCTCCCAACGCTTCTTCGTCCACATCTCCCGGCCGCCGTCCAAAGTGATTTCATCGATCACATCGTTGGCGTCATTGACGACCTTCATGGTCAGGCCGCGCAAGGCTGCTCCGCTCGGCATGAGCTTCAGCGTCTCGCCGAGATAGAAAACAATGGCCGGCATCTGGGATATTGCGACGCCTGCTCTGTTGTCGATGAGGAGCGGCGGTCCCATGAACGGAGTTGGCAGCTTCCCAACCGGTCCACTCATCAGTTTCGAAATCGCATCGTCGCCCGCTTCTGTCCAGGTCTTGCCGGCATAGGCAAGGACGGCGCGCACGAACTGCCCGCGGAACGGTACAGACCAGTAGTACAGCTTGTAGTCCGACATATTGGTGATCTCGCGCATTAACAGATTTTCATAATAACGCGGCTCGTGTTTGTCCGTTCAACCCGTTGAGACGTCCGATTGCATTGCGTTCTTGGCAGGGCAACTATCGATCAAAGTCACGAACCGGGGGGCGACTATGAAATTTCCGCACATTCCGCATCCAAGAATCGATGAGCGTCAAAAAGACGGTCCCAAGCTCATAGAAGATGAGCACGTGGGCTTTAATGGAAGACTTGCGATCCTCATCACGAATTCAGTCGGCACGATGTGGTGCGCCTATGTTTTTGCTGCCCTTGCGCTTGTCAGTCTTCCCGAGGCCATCCGAGGCGGCACTGCACCGCTTGTCGCCTGGATTGCCCAAACGTTTCTGCAGCTGGTTCTTCTCTCGGTAATCATGGTCGGCCAAAAGGTGGCAGCGGCCGCATCAGACAAGCAGGCCCTGCAGACGTATCAGGACGCCGAAGCTCTCATCAAGATCCAAGACGACGTGCACCGCCTCGTCAAACTGAACACAGAACTGACGCACGAAATTCACGACATGCTTGCCAAGTCTACGAAGACGGATACCCCAGGAACGGGAACGAATTGATCCACCGTCTGCGAATGACTGCGGGTGAGTTGTCGAGCGAACCACCGCACCGCCGTACCTGGTGGACCCATAATTTGTGAGATTTGTCGGCTTCAGCGGGCGGTGGCGAGTGACGCTGAACAGAGAAATGGTGCCCAGAAGAGGACTCGAACCTCCACGCCGTGAAGCGCTAGTACCTGAAACTAGTGCGTCTACCAATTCCGCCATCTGGGCACGGGCGGCGATGTTTAGGGGGACAGGTCCCTCCTGTCAACGAATGGCCGTTCCCCGCCGTTTTTGCTAGTCTGGGACCCGGCTGGAGGGCAATAGCATGATCGTCACGACCACCGAAAATGTCAGGGGCCAGAAGGCTGTCCGCGTGCTTGGCCAAGTGTTCGGCGTGGTTGTGCGCTCGCGCGGCCTGGGCGGCAACATCGTGGCCGGGCTGCGCTCCATCGTGGGCGGTGAGATCCACGAATATACCCAGCTGCTGGAGGAGACCCGGCGCCAGGCGATCGACCGCATGGTGGCCAACGCGACCACGATGGGCGCCAATGCCGTGGTTATGATGCGATTTGACTCGTCCGAGATCGGCCAAACCATGAGCGAGATCGTCGCGTATGGAACGGCCGTGGTGCTGGAGCCGGAGTGATGCTTCGCTACGCTGTCATCGTCGTTGGGTGCCTCTGCCTTCTGGGCGGTCTCGTTGCGCTGGTGACCGGCACATTTCCACCAGCTGTCGTCTTCACCCTGTGGGGCGTCGTGATCGTGCTGGGGACTGTATTCGAACGCGTCATCTACAAGCACGTCCTTGCCGCCCGCCCTGGGCCTGGCTGGGAACGGACAACCGAGCGCTTCATCGACGACCGGACAGGAAAGCCCGTCACGGTCTATATCGAGCCAAAAACCGGCGAACGGGCCTATATCCAGGAGTAGGCGATTGGCCGCCTTTTCCTGGTGCCCGGCGTTGGCTATGTAGCCCACTCATTATTCGGGGATTCCCATATGTCCGCCGTTCCCGTTCCACGCAACGTCCTTGTCACCGTATTCGGCGGGACAGGCTTTGTCGGGCGCCACACGGTTCGCGCGCTTGCACGGGCGGGCTATCGCATCCGTGTCGCCGCGCGGTATCCGCATGAGGGGTTCTTCCTGGCGTCGATGGGTCAGGTCGGCCAGATCGTGACCGTCAAATGCAACGTCGACGATCCTGACCAGGTCGCGAGCGCAGTGACGGGCGCGGCAGCCGTCATCAACCTCACCGGCATCAACTACGAGCGCGGTGAGCAGACCTTTGAAGCCGTTCACATCCAGGGCGCGCGGACGATCGCGCAGGCGGCGAAGGCAGCAGGCGCTAAAGCGCTTGTCCACGTCTCCGCTATCGGCGCCGATCGCAATGCCGACAGCGCTTATTCCGCCAGCAAGGGAGAAGGCGAGCTGGCGGTGCGTGAGGAATATGCCGACGCCGCAATCCTGCGCCCTTCTCTCGTCTTCGGACCTGAGGATGACTTCTTCAACCGGTTTGCGGCGATGTCGCGCTTCCTACCATTCCTGCCACTGATCGGCGGCGGCAAGACGCGTTTCCAGCCCGTGTTCGTCGGCGATCTGGCCGATGCGGTAATCCGCTGTGTTGAAGATCAGGCCACGCGCGGCCGCACCTTCGAGATCGGCGGACCGGTCGTCTACACCTTCAAGGAATTGATGGAGGTCGTGAAGCGGGAGACAGCGCGCAATCCCATCCTTGTTCCCGTCCCCTTCTTCCTGGCATCCGTACAGGCGATGTTCCTGCAATTCGCGCCCAAGCCGATGCTGACGCCCGAACATGTGACTCGGCTGAAGACCGACAATATCGTGACCGGAAGCGAGACCCTCGCCTCTCTCGGCATTTCGCCTACGTCGGTGGAAGCAGAGGTGCCCTCCTATCTCTGGCGCTACCGTCCCAAGGGTCAGTACGACGAGAGTGTGCGCGACAAGCTGACGGAAATGCGCTCGGCGCCCTAGCGCATAAGCACAACAGCAATAAGAGCGATACCGGCTGCGATGCGGTACCAGCCGAACGGTTTCAGGCCATAACGGCCTATGAAACCAATGAACGTCTTCACGACGACATAGGCGACGAGGAACGACACCACGAAGCCGATCGCGATGATCCAGAGATTAGCGGCGGTCAGTGCGTCGTGCTTCTTGTAAAGCTCGAACACCGACGCGCCGAGCATCGTCGGCACGGCGAGATAAAATGTGAACGCAGCGCCGGCCTTGCGCTCCACGCCCAGCATCTCGCCGCCCAGGATCGTGGCGCCGGAGCGTGACACGCCGGGTACAAGCGCGAGGCACTGGCAAAGCCCGATTTGAAACGCCTTCGACAGCGGCAACGTATCCGGATCGGTATAGCGCGGCGGCGGTGCGATGCGCTCGAAGATCAGGATGATGATGCCGCCCAGGATCCACATGACTGCAATCACGGGGAGAGCGCGGGCCGGATCGAGCAGGTACGTGTTGATGAGCTTGATGACCGCGACGCCGAGGATCGCTGAAGGCAGGAAGGCAACGATCACCGCCAGCGAGAAATGCCGCGCCTTTGGATCGGAGAACAGGCCCGAGATCACATCCCAGATCTTCCGCCAATAGACCGCCACCACCGACAGCACGGCGCCAAACTGGATGACCACGGTGAAGGCCTCCCATGCGTCGTTGCTCAGACCCAGGAAGTGCTCCGATACAAGCAGATGCGCCGTCGAGGAGACCGGCAGAAATTCCGTCAGGCCTTCCACGATCCCAAGGAGGATCGCGTTCAGGGAGTCAGTCATGGGGTGTCCTCGAATCGTACAGGCGGCACTCTTGCATGAGGCAATCGCCGCCGGAATGCCGCGCGCGTCGTACAATTATTGAATCGCGGCAACGTCGTTTTGCTATGCTGCATGTATGGGGCGTAATGGAATCGAACGGCCGGCCGGCGGCTTCCTTTACCGGATGTGGTACGGCCGCACGGGTCGCACACCGTGGCTCCGGCGCATTGTGCTCGTGATCTTCTTCTTCGCCCTGCCTCTGCCCGTTCTCCTCTTGTTGATATTCCGCTTTGTCCCTGTGCCCGGCACACCGTCCATGCTGATCGACCTCGTAACCCTTCAGCCGGTTCACTATTCCTGGCGGTCGGCAGACCAGATCACGCCCACACTGGGCCGCGCTGTGATCGGAGCCGAGGATGACAATTTCTGCACCCATCACGGCTTCGACTTCAAAGCCATCGACAAGGCCTGGAAGGACCACGAGCTACACCACAAGCCGCTCCGCGGCGCGAGCACCATCAGTCAGCAGGCGGCGCGCGAGCTGTTCCTGACGTCGTGGCGGAGCGTTATCCGCAAGGGCGCCGAGGCGTGGCTCACCGTGCTGATGGAGGCGCTGTGGCCCAAGGAACGTATCCTGACCGTCTATCTGAATGTTGTGGATTGGGGCCATGGCAATTACGGCGCCGAGGCGGCGGCGCAGAGCTATTTTGGAACTTCCGCCGCGAACCTCACCCCGGCCGAGGCGGCCAGACTTGCAGCCATCCTGCCAAACCCCGACAAGTGGAAGGCGGCCAACCCCGGCCACTATGTCCGCAAGCGGGCCGGAACGCTCGCCGCCCGTCAGCGTCAGGTGAAGGCCGACGCTCTCGATTGGTGCGTGCGGTAGCTCTAGAGTGCGTTTCCATGCGTAAACTGATTCACCTGACCCTCTCGCCGACGTCCCGTCTCGCCCGCCTGATGCTCGGCGAGAAGCGCCTCGCTTGCGATCCCGCAGCGGCCGAAGACGCCGAGGCACATCTGCCCGTTTTCATCGACCTCGACGGAACGACGATCACCGGCCTCTGGGCGTTGGTCGATCATCTCGAGGGCAACTATCCCGACCACCCGTTGACACCCGAAGATCCCGCACAACGCGCCATCGCGTTGGCGTGGCTCGACTGGGCGATGGGACCGCTCCACGATCAGGTGACGCGGCGCATCGTCTTCCAGAAGGGCGCCCAGCGCTTCACAGGTGCCGCGCAGCGTTCGGCGCCGGACATGAACGTCATCCGTCAGGGCCGCGACGCGCTGCGCGCCGCGCTCAAGAGCCTGGGGGACGCCGCCGAGGCGAACGGCAACCTGGCGGCGCGCGAGTGCACGATTGCCGACCTTGCTGTAGCAGCTCACCTGTCCGCGCTAGACTATTTCGGAGAAATTCCGTGGGCGGAATTTCCGCATACGGCGGAATGGTATCTGCGGCTGAAATCACGTCCAGCTTTCCGGTCGCTGCTGACTGATCGCGTGCCGGGTCAGCCTCCCACGCCGACCTATGCCGAACTCGACTTCTGACCTGAAGGCAGAGATCCGCGCACGCGCTGCCGCCGAAGGCTTCGATCTCGTGCGCTTCGCCGGCGCCGATGCGCCGCCGCTCGCAGGCGAACGACTGGAGTTCTATCTCGCGGACGGCCGTCACGGGACGATGGACTGGATGGCGCGCAATGCCGACCGGCGCGCCGATCCGCGAACTCTATGGCCCGATGCCAGGAGCGTGATTGTGCTGGGCGTGAACTATGGCCCGGCCCATGATCCGCTGCGAGCGCTTGAGCGGAAGGACCGCGGCACGATCTCGGTCTACGCGCAGAACGCCGATTATCACGACGTCATCAAGGCGAAGCTGAAACGGCTCGCGGGAGACATAGCCGCGAAGCATGGCTGCGAGGTGAAGGTGTTCGTCGACACCGCACCCGTCATGGAAAAACCGATCGCGCAGAGCGCCGGCGCCGGTTGGCAGGGCAAGCACACCAATCTCGTCAGCCGGGAATTCGGCTCATGGCTCTTTCTCGCTTCGATCTTCACGACTTTGGAGATCGCGCCGGATGAAGCGGAGGACGATCATTGCGGTCAATGCCAGCGCTGTCTGGACATCTGCCCGACGAGCGCATTCCCGGCGCCGTATCAGCTCGATGCGCGGCGTTGCATTTCCTATCTCACGATCGAGCACAAGGGACACATCCCACGCGAATTCCGCGAGGCGATCGGCAACCGCATCTACGGTTGCGACGACTGCCTCGCCGTATGTCCCTGGAACAAGTTCGCGCAGGCCTCGCATGAAATGGCATTTCAGCCGCGCGAAGCACTCGTCTCGCCGCAACTGGCGGAGCTGGCACGGCTCGATGACGCTGCGTTCCGTGCGCTGTTCAGCAAATCACCGGTCAAGCGCATCGGCCGCGACCGCTTCGTGCGCAATGTGCTGATCGCAATCGGTAACTCTGGCGATGTATTCCTCGTGCCGGACGCGCGGCGACTCATGTCCGATGCGTCGCCCCTCGTGCGTGCGATGGCGGTCTGGGCGCTGCGTAGGCTTGGCGCTGACGTCAGTGCTGCGCTGACCGATCCTGAAGGCGACGTGCGCGCTGAAGCGGCGGCCTAACCACCATTCGCAAGATACTGCCGCGCACGTTCTGCCGCAGCGCTTGCCGGTGCGGAGGCGATAGTCGCCTGCCAGTCCGAACGGGCGCCGGCATTGTCACCAGCCTCAAGCTTCATCACGCCGCGTTCCACCAGCGCATCGGCATTGCCCGGCCGCAGCTGAAGTGCCCGTTCGAAGTCCGCGCGGGCATCCGCCTTGTGACCCATCGCATGGCGTGCACTCCCGCGCAGGATAAGGAGGTCGGCGCGATCCGGCTCTACCATCAGGGCCGCACCGAGATCGGACTCTGCTTTCGCCCAGTTCTGCTGCAGCGCATAGGCGCGTGCGCGATCCGTCAGGAGATCGGAGTTGGCCGGGTCGCCGCGCAGCGCCGTTGTGAATGACGTGATTGCGTCGTCGGGCTGGCCGGCCAGCATCCATGAATTGCCGGCCTGATCCGCAAGCTCCGTACGCAGGGCAACATCCGAAGCAAAACTGCTGTGCGCTAGCTCGTCGAGCTTCGTCGCCGCTTCCTTGTAGCGATGCAGGCTCACCAGCGCCAAAGCGGCGCAATGATCGGCCGGGCCTGCGCCACCCTGCTTGGCCCAGCCCGTCGCGAGCAGCAGCGCTGCCTGCGGATCGGTCTGCACGCGGGCAAGACACATGTCGTATTGCGCCCGCGACTGCTGAGCGACGGCAGGTGCAATTGTGGTGAGCAAAGCAAAAAGCGAAGGCAGAAGTTTTTTCATGGCGCCTTTTAACTCACCTTGTCGGCAAGCGCTGCAAGCTCGCGCAGGATGAGTGCGATTTCATGTGGTTTTGAGAGGCGGTGGTCTCCCGCCTTCACCAACGTCACTTCGACGTCTTCGCCCAGCCTGCCGACAAGCCGCATCGCATGTTCCCACGGCACGTCCGGATCGGCCATGCCCTGCACGATGCGCACCGGGCATGTGACAGGGATCGGAGCCTGAAGCAAAAGATGCTTGCGCCCGTCCTCAATCAGATTGCGTGTGATGGGATAGGGCTGGTCGTCATAGGCCGATGGCCAGAGCCAGACACCGTCGCGCATGATGGTCTCGCGTACCCCGGTCGGATACGACGTGAAGTCTGTGGCCGGCGCGATCAACAACAATCCCGCAACCCTTTGCGGCCGCGCCAGCGTGGAGAGCACGGCGAGCCATGCCCCCATGCTCGAGCCGACAAGGATCAACGGACCATCGGACAACGTGTCGATGACCGATAATGCGTCCTCTCGCCAGCGCGTGACGGTGCCATCCCGAAAATTGCCCGATGACACACCGTGGCCGAAATAATCGAAGCGCAGGAGTGCCCTACCCTCGCGTGCGGCCCACGCATCCAGTGCTTCGGGTTTCGTGGAAGTCATTTCCGACTTGAAGCCACCGAACCAGACCAACGTCGGCCCGCGACCTTCGCGCTTGCGATAAGCAACGCGGTTGCCATCGTCGCGCACCAGTTCGCCGGATTGTGATGGGCCCATGGACCACGATTACCCCATAGCGATACCGGCAACAATCTGGCGGCAGCGACTTCATCTGCTAGTCTCGCGCCGCCCGGAGGATATTCATGACACGGATTTTCGGACTGCTTGCGCTTCTCTGTCTTCTGACCACGCCCGTCCTGGCGCAGGGTGGTCCGTCTGCCGCGCCCACGTCCAGTGTCGATGTCCACACCTTGCCGCCGGTGGGTGGGACCACGAAACCTGTCGCATTCGATCCGGTGAAGGCGACCAACGCCTATCTCGCGCAGGTGCGGGGCACGGCGCGCGCCAACTCCGATTCCTATTTCGAAGGCGGCTACGTCCTGCTTGTCGTGGATGCGCTCTACGCACTCGTGGTGTCCGCAATCCTGTTGTGGAGCAAACTGTCCGCCGGCATTCGTGACTTCGCCGCCGCGCGCACGCGGTCCCGTTTCTGGCAAGTGCCCATCTATGCCGGCGCCTACATTGTCGTGACGACGGTGCTGACGCTGCCGCTGACGATCTATGAGAGTTATTTCCGGGAGAAGTCGTACGGCCTGATGAACATGAGCTTCGCCGGCTGGTTCGGCCAGTTCGTGATCAGCTTCGGGCTGACGCTCCTTGCGGGGATGGTTCTGCTGACCCTCCTTTATGTCGCTATTCGACGCGTGCCACGCACATGGTGGATATGGGGCGCGGCGATCACCATCGCGTTCGCAGCATTCGCCGCGCTCATCGAGCCCGTCTTCATAGCGCCGCTCTACAACACCTACACGGCGTTGCCGGAGAGCAAGCTGAAGTCGGACATCCTTTCGGTCGCGCGCGCCAACGGTATTCCAGCGACCAATGTGTATGTCGACGATGCATCCAAGCAATCGGACCGTATCTCGGCCAATGTTTCAGGCCTGTTCAATACAACGCGCATCACGCTGAACGACAATCTGCTGCACAAAGGCACGCATGATGAAGTCCTGGCAGTATTGGGCCATGAGATGGGCCACTATGTTCTGGACCACATCATTGTCAGCCTGATCGAATTCGGCATCGTCATCCTCGTCGGCTTCGCGTTCGCGTCGTGGGGCTATCGCATTCTCACGAACCTGTTCGGCGGAAGCTGGGGCGTGCGTGCGATCGACGATCCGGCCGGCCTTCCGGTGCTCGTCGCGCTGGCGACCGTGTTCCTCTTCGTGATGACTCCCGTGACCAACACCATCATCCGAACAGCGGAAATCCAGGCTGACATGTTTGGCATCAATGCCGTGCGCAAGCCCGATGCCTTTGCGACCGTCGTGCTCAAGCTCAGCAACTACCGCAAGCTCGAACCCGGTCCGTGGGAAGAGGCGATCTTCTATGACCATCCCTCCGGGCGTACGCGCGTCTGGGAGATGATGCGGTGGAAGGCGGAGCATCTGAACGATCCCGACATCAAGGCCGGACCTGTTTCGCCGCAATGACCGGCTTCACGCGCACCTTTGGACGACCTGGCGCGCCGCTTCATGTGGCGGCCCACAGTCATCACCCATGGCACGACGTATCGTACGATGCCCAGCTTGTCGCATGGAACGATGCCGCGCGTTTGCTGGACCGGAAGTGGGACCACATCTACGCCAGCGTGTTTCCAGCAGCGCAACGGCACATCGCGCGCCAGCTCTCGCTGCCTGATCCCAATACGATCGCTTTCGGACCGAACACGCACGGCTTCGTGCAGCGCGTCCTGTCGTGCCTGCCGACACGTCCCGCGCGCGTACTGACGACGGACAGCGAGTTCATGAGCTTCTCACGCCAGCTCGCACGGCTGGAGGAAGACGGCCTGGTTCACGTCACCCGTATTCCAGTCCAGCCTTTCGCGACATTCGAACAGCGCCTTGTCGATGAAGCTGCGAAGGGTGGACACGATCTGGTCTTCTTCAGCCATGTCTTCTTCGACTCCAGCTTTCGCGTGCGCGATCTGAAGGCGATCGTGGCCGCCGTTCCGGATCGTGAGACCTTCGTCGTGATCGACGGCTATCACGGCTTCATGGCGGTGCCGACCGATTTCGGCGCGATCGCACAGCGCGCCTTCTATCTGGCTGGCGGTTACAAATATGCGATGGCGGGCGAAGGCGCCTGCTTCCTGCATTGCCCGCCGGGCTACGGCCCTCGCCCGCGTGACACCGGATGGTTTGCCGGCTTCGGTGCGCTGGAGAGCGGCACGACAGAGGTGCCATACGCAGCCGACGGCAGCCGCTTCCTCGGCGCGACCTTCGATGTGAGCGCGCTGTACCGCTTCAACGCCGTGCAGCACTGGCTGCGCGAAGAAGGCTGGACCGTCGAAAAGATGCTTGAGCATGTCCGCACTGTTGAACGCGCTCTTCTGGCATCGGGCGCTGCACCGGGAATGCTATTGCTGCCCGATGAAGCAATGCGCGGCCGCTTTCTGACATTCCGCACGCCGGATGCAGGTTCAATCGTGGCGAGACTCGCGGCGCAAAACATCATCGCTGATCATCGCGGCGAGTCGCTTCGCATCGGGTTCGGCATTTATCACTACGAAGAAGATGCGCTTCGTCTGGCGCAGGCTTTTGCCTGACGGAACTCTTTGCCAAGGGACGCATTAACACCCCCAGACAAACCGGGGATTTCAATGACCCTTCTGA
>DASZCC010000284.1:0-2708 GCA_035943485.1 Rhizomicrobium sp.
GAGCCGGTGATGTAATAGACCGCCTGCGCCGCGATGCGCGCGAAGTTGATCGAGTTGACGGCCGTGAGGCTCACGGCCTTCGCGAATGCCGTGTCGGCGAACAGCGCCTTCACCAGCGCCTGTGCGTCGTCGAACGTGCCATGGATTGCGATGTTGTGGACGTTGGCGTGGGTCGACGTCGTCATCTGACGCCGCTGCACCTCGCTGACCCGGTTATGAGGATGCAGCACGAAAACGTCGATATTCTTCAGGCCGCCAAGTGCCGCGATCGCGGCCGAGCCGGTGTCGCCTGACGTCGCCACCACGACCGTCGCGCGGCCGCCCTTCTTGGCGAGCGCGCGGGCGAACAGACGGCCCAGCACCTGCAGCGCCACGTCCTTGAACGCGAGCGTGGGACCGTGAAACAGCTCCATGATGAACAGGCCGCGGCCGACCTCGACCAGCGGCGCGACGGCTGACGTGTTGAACGTCGCATAGGCCGCCGTCACATCGGCGGTGATCTCTTCGGCGATGAAGCTCGTCGTTGCGAAGCCGGACAGGACCTTTCGCGCCACGTCGACATACGAAGCGCGCCGAAAGGCACTGAGATCGTCGCTGGTCAGTGCCGGCCAGTCGCGCGGCTGATAAAGTCCGCCATCGGGCGCGAGCGCGCTGAGCAGGATTTCGGAGAATCCCGCTTCCGGGGCCTCTCCCCGCGTGCTCAAAAATGTACGTTCAATTCGCACTTCGCCCTCAAATCCAACTTCAGACCGGATGTAGGAATTCAGTCCTTCATTGTCAAGGCCAGCCGGCCCTTGGAGACATGATAGGCGAGATAAACGCCAAACAGCCCTGCCGCCATCAGGAACCAGGTGATCGCGTATTGCAGGTGCTCGTTGCGGAATTCCACCTGTGTCTGACCCCCTTTTGGCAGACCGCCGGGATTCGGCGTGGCGTCGGCTTCGATGAGGACGGGACTGGCGAGCGAAATGTGATCGCTAGCAGCGATGAGGGTCGCGTCGCGCGTGTACCAGATGCGATGCGCCGGATCGCGCGCCGGCGTGAACGCGCCCGGCGCATCTGGCGTGCGCCACACCCCGGTGACGCGCGTCTCGCCCTCGATCTGACCTTCGGATCGCGTGGCGGGATCGCGCTTGCCGACCGGCACGATGCCCCGATCGACCATCAGCGTGCGGTGATCATCCGTCATGAAGGGCACGATGACGTGGTAGTCGGGCACCGCATCGCGATCGATACCGTAGGCGTAGCTCTCGCGGGCGTTGTCGAAGCGGCCAGTCAGAGCGACATGGCGGTACTCGGCGGCGTGACCAAGCGCGAGTGCCGCGTCGAGCGAGATCGGCGGCGCCGCCATATTGCGCGTGACCTCGGCGATCAGCCCAAGCTTCCACTGCAGGCGCTGTAGCTGCCAGACGCCAAGACCGATCAGGAAGGCGAGCAGCACAGCACATACGGCGGTGAGCGCGGGATACGGGCGGAAGGTCATGCGCGCGCCCTTGACCTCCCCCTCGTGGGGAGGTCAAAAAATCTCGCAGAGATTTTTCGGGTGGGGGGTGTGCCAGGCGTGGAGAGTCCCCCCACCCGAAATTTGCTGTGCAAATTTCGACCTCCCCACGAGGGGGAGGTCAAAGAGAGCATGCTGCTCACAGCTCGATCTTTCCTTCGCGCGCCTGGTGCTTGTACTGGAGCGCCATCAGCGTCGCCTTTACCAGCCGCAGGCCACCGAACACGACGATCGCGATTGCCGGCAGCCACAGCACGGCATGCACCCAGTAAGGCGGCGAGAATTTCACTTCCACGATCAACGCCGCGGCGCAGATCAGCGCGCCGGCGATCAGGATGACGAACACCGTTGCGCCGTCGCCAACATCGAACTGCGCATAGTCCAGACCGCAGGCAGTACAAGCCGGCGCGATGTCCAGGTAGCCCTTGAACATCGGCGCCTTGCCGCAGCAAGGGCAGAGCCCGCCTAACGCCGCGTGCGCGACGGTCGGGCCGTTGTCCATGTCAGCCAGCGACGACCGGACCCTGGCCCCACACATAGATGCAGATGAAGAGGAACAACCACACCACGTCGACGAAGTGCCAGTACCAGGCCGCCGCCTCGAAGCCGAAATGGCGTGTCGGCGTGAACTGGCCGGCGATAGCGCGGAACAGGCACACCGCCAGGAAGATCGTGCCGATGATCACGTGCAGGCCGTGGAAGCCCGTCGCCATGAAGAAGGTCGACCCGTAGATCGCATCGAAATTGCCGACGCCGGCCGTCAGGTTCGCGTGCGCCGGATCGGTGAACGGCACCAGCGCAAGGTGATTGAACCCGAAGGTGAACGGCGCATGCAGGTACTCATAAGCCTGCACGCAGGTGAACGATGCGCCGAGAAGCACGGTCAGGATCAGGCCCTGCACCGCGCCCTTGCGGTCGCCATGCTGGATCGCGTGATGCGCCCAGGTCACCGTCGTGCCCGAGGTCAGCAGGATCAGCGTGTTGAGCAGCGGGAAGTGCCACGGATCGAGCGTGACGATGCCGCTCGGCGGCCACGAACCGATCGAGACGTCGTTGAAGAAGATCGCCGAGTTGAAATAGGCCCAGAACCACGCGACGAAGAACATCACTTCCGACGCGATGAACAGCAGCATGCCGTAGCGCAGATGCAGCTTCACGACCGGCGTGTGGTTGTGCTTGACCACGGACTCGTTGATCACGTCGCGCC
>DASZCC010000285.1:0-2570 GCA_035943485.1 Rhizomicrobium sp.
TCATCGGACAGGATGCGCCGCCGGGGATGACAGCCTGGAGATTGTCCCAGCCGCCACGCACGCCACCGGCATATTTCTCGATCAGCTCGCGCATCGGAACGCCGAGCGCCTCTTCGACGACGCAGGGTGTGTTCACATGGCCGGAGATCTGGAACAGCTTGGTGCCGGTGTTGTTGGCGCGGCCGATGCCGGCGAACCAGTCAGCGCCACGGCGCATGATCGTCGGGACGACGGCGATGGACTCGACGTTGTTCACGGTCGTCGGGCAGCCATAGATGCCCATGTTCGCCGGGAACGGCGGCTTCATGCGCGGCATGCCCTTCTTGCCCTCGAAGCTCTCGAGCAAGGCGGTTTCTTCGCCGCAGATATAGGCGCCGGCGCCGTGATGCAGGAACAGGTCGAAATCCCAGCCATGGATGTTGTTCTTGCCGATCAGCTTCTCGGCATAGCACTCGTCGATCGCGGCCTGCAGCGCCTCGCGCTCGCGCACGAACTCGCCGCGGATATAGATGTAGGCCGTGTGCGCGCGCATCGCGAAGGACGCGATCAGGCAACCCTCGATCAGGTGATGCGGATCATGGCGCATGATCTCGCGGTCCTTGCAGGTACCCGGCTCGGACTCGTCGGCGTTGACCATCAGGTAATGCGGACGGTCCTTTATCTCTTTGGGCATGAAGGTCCACTTCAGGCCAGTCGCGAAGCCTGCGCCGCCGCGGCCGCGCAGGCCCGACTTCTTGACGAGGTCGCAGATCGCCTCCGGCCCCATCTCCAGCATCTTCTTGGTGCCGTCCCACAACCCGCGCGCCTTCGCGCCGGCGAGGCTCTTGTCCTGGAAGCCGTAGATGTTGGTGAAGATGCGATCCTTGTCGGCGAGCATCAGGTGGCGGCTCCCGGTGGCTTCTGCATGGGCGCTTCACGATCGGAAGCAGCCTCGGTCGGTTTCTTGGCGTCAGTGTCGGTCAGCGCGGAGCCGCTCGATCCGCCATTCGGCTTGCGCGCATAGATCGCGGCATCGAGTAGCGTGTTCTGGCCGCCGGCGGGCTCGGACGAAGCGCGGCCGGTCTGCGAACCAGGCTTGAGCGGCTGATCCTTCCGGAAGGACTCGATCAGCTTCACCGTGCTCTCGGCATCGAGGTCTTCGTAGAAATCGGGACCGATCTGGAACACCGGCGCATTGGTGCAGGCGCCAAGACATTCGACTTCGGTCCACGAGAGCATGCCATCGGCCGTCGGCGTCATCTGGTCGGGACCGATATGCTTGATGCACATCGCCACGACATCGTCCGAGTTGCGCAGCATGCAGGGCGGCGTGGTGCAAACCTGCAGGTGGTACTTACCGACCGGCGCGAGATTGAACATCGTGTAGAAGGTCGCGACCTCGAGCACGCGGATGAACGCCATGTCGAGTTTCTTCGCCACGACCTCGATCATCGGATGCGTGACCCAGCCGCCCTGCTGGATCTGGCCGATCCACAACGCGGAGATCACCGCGCTCGCCTGACGGCCCGGCGGATACTTGCTGATCTCGTGATCGAGCTTGGCCATGTTCTCCGGCGTGAAGGCGAAGGACGGCGGCTGAATCTCGGGCGGTGCTAGACGGCGGAATGACATCAGTTCATCACTCCGAAGCCATTGATCCGTTGCGCCAGCTTGAAGCAGGCAAAACAGAGGATTTGCGGATCAACCTTGGCCATCAGCTCATCGGACCAATCGTCTTCGCCACTTGCCTCGTACGAAGCATTGCAATCCGAACACCAAGCGTTCGGCTCATCGGCATCGTCACTTGTCCAATACATGCCACGCGGCTTTCGATCGACGAGCGTGTCGACAATATGGGTGCATACGCGGGTGCGCTTCTGCGAACCATGCGTGGTGCAATTGACAACGCTCACCGGTCGACCTCCCCGAACACGATGTCGAGTGAGCCCAGCACGGCAGAAACGTCGGCGAGCATATGTCCGCGGTTCATGTAATCCATTGCCTGGAGATGCACATAGGATGGCGCGCGGATCTTGCAGCGATACGGCTTGTTCGATCCGTCCGACACCAGATAGACGCCGAACTCGCCCTTGGGCGCCTCGATCGCGGCATAGGACTCGCCTTCGGGCACGTGATAGCCCTCGGTGTAGAGCTTGAAGTGATGGATCAGCGCTTCCATCGAGCGCTTCATCGCCTGGCGCTTGGGCGGCACGATCTTGCCGTCGAGGTTCGACACCGGGCCGGTGCTTTCCTTGCCGAGCAGCAGATCGATGCACTGGCGCATGATCCGCGCCGACTGGCGCATTTCTTCCATGCGCACGAGATAACGGTCGTAGCAGTCGCCGTTCTTGCCGATCGGAATGTCGAAATCCATTTCCGAATAGCATTCGTAGGGCTGCGACTTGCGCAGGTCCCATGCCGCGCCCGAGCCGCGCACCATCACGCCGGAGAAGCCCCATTCCCACGCCTGCTTGAGCGTCACCACGCCGATATCGACATTGCGCTGCTTGAAGATGCGGTTCCCTGTCAGCAGACGATCGAGGTCGTCGATCGACTTCAGGAACGGGTCGATCCACTTGCCGATATCCTCG
>DASZCC010000286.1:0-3889 GCA_035943485.1 Rhizomicrobium sp.
CATGAGCGTACGCGCCGCCATCCTGCTTCTGACCGGCGCAAGCGTCGCGGTCATGGCTTACGCACAGTCCACCCTGCCGCCCGGCATTACGCAGTCCGGCGGCGTCATCATGATGCAGCCGGTGGCCGACGGCTCGACCGATAGCGGCTATACGCCGTCGAGCGAGCGCCGGCCGAGCACCGTGCGGGTGCTGAGCGCGTCGGACCACGACATCTTCTCCCGCGCGCTCGATGCCGGCGACCGTGGTGACTGGATCGGCGCCAAGGGGCTGGCGGCTCAAGGCCACGATCCCGTCGCGGCGCGCCTGGTGCAGTGGCGTTACGTCCTGGACCGGAATAGCGGTGCATCATTTGGCGAGATCGACGCCTTCCTGCGTGCCAATCCGGACTGGCCGCTGCGCGACGGTCTGTTCGCGCGCGCCGAGGCCGCGATTGACCCGGCGATGGCGCCGGCCGCCATCGTCGCGTGGTTTGGCACGCGCACGCCGGTCAGCGGCATCGGTATGGTCCGCCTTGGCGACGCCTTGATTGCGACCGGCCGCGTCTCGGACGGACGCGCGCTCGTTCAACGTGGCTGGATCGGCGGAAATTTCCGGCCGGACCAGGAACTATCCATCGTCCAGAAGGACGGCGGCATCCTCACGCCTGACGTCGATCGCGCCCGGCTGAGCAACCTTATCTCGCGCGACGATCTCGCCGGCGCAAAGCGCGAGATGTCCCGTGTGAGCGAGGATGTCGCCAAGCTCGGAATCGCGCGTATGGCCTTGCGCAGCAGCCGCGCCCAGGGCGAAGCACTGGCCGCTCGCCTGCCCGGTTCTGTTGCTAGCGATCCGGAACTCCTGTTTGACCGCGCGCGGGCGGCAAGGCGCGCCAATGACTATGCGAGCGCCGCCCAGTTGCTGGAAGGTGTGGCGCTCAAGGACTTCACCCGCGCCCATCCGGACAAATGGTGGCCCGAGGTGAACCTCACTGCCCGCGGCCTGCTCCAGAGCGGCGACAATCGCAGCGCCTATGCGCTGGTCTCCGATACGGGGCTCTCGTCGGGCACCGAGTTCGCCGAGAGCGAGTTCATGGCCGGCTGGATCGCGCTGCGCTTCCTGAAATCGCCGTCACGCGCCCTGCCCCACTTCAAGAAGCTGGAGGCCGGTGTCTCGCGGCCGATCAGCCTGGCGCGCGCCCGCTATTGGGAAGCGCGGACGTATGAGGCGATGGGCGACCCGGCGAACGCCGCAAGCGCCTACCGGCTGGCAGCGACCGCGCCTGACACCTTTTATGGACAGGTGTCGCTCGCGCGCATCGACCCGACGCCTGTGCTGCATCTGAATGACACGATCGTGGACGGGTCATCGGTTCGCGCCGATTTCGAGGCGGACGACCTGACGCGCGCCATCCGGGTGCTCGCGGATCTCGGTCAGGAGACGCTGCTCCGTGTGTTCGCGCTGCGCGAGCAGGAACTCCATCCGGACGCGAAGCGTGTGACCGTGCTGGCCCAGGCGCTGGTCGACCTCGGCTTCCGCGAGATCGCCGTGCGCGTGGCGAAAACCGCTGGCTATGGCGGGATGACGATGCTGCAATACAGCTATCCGGTGATCCCGATACCCCCCTATGCCGGACCATTCACAGCACCTGATCCGGCGATGGTGCTGGGCCTGATCCGCCAGGAAACCGAATTCGATCCCGACGCGGTGAGCAGGGCCGGCGCGCGCGGTCTTATGCAGCTGATGCCTTCATCGGCGCAGACCGACGCTGCGCGGGCGGGCCTGTTGTACCGGCCGAACGATCTCACTGCCGATCCCAGCTACAACGTCCAGCTCGGGATGATGGAATTCTCGACCTATGTGAACAACTATGGCGGCTCGCTGATCCTTTCGATGGCGTCCTACAACGCCGGCGCGGGCAACGTGCGCAAGTGGATCGCGACCTACGGCGACCCGCGTGTGGCGGGCACCGACCCGATCGACTGGATGGAGATGATCCCGTTCAGCGAGACCAGGAACTACGTGCAGCGCGTCCTGGAGAACACGCAAATCTATCGCAACCGTCTGGCCGGCCGCGATCAGCCCTTGCGGATACTTCCCGACCTCTATGCACCACTGGCGCCGCCGGTGAAGACGGTGTCGGCGTATCCAAGGTAGTACCGGCGATCAGCGGGCGACGCCCAGCCACTCGCGGGCCTGGCGGAGTGCTTCGGCGATCTGGGAGGGGTTCATCTCGCGGGAGATCTGCGCCCGCCAGGATTTCGCCTCGTCGATGCCGCGCAAGGCAGCCAGGTTGAACCATTTATGGGCGGCGATGTAGTCCACGCCGACGCCCTGACCGGTAGAATAAGCAAGCCCCAGATTGTAAAGCGCATCGGGACGGCCATTGTTGGCTTCCGTCTCAAACTGCGCCAGGGCATCCATATCGATGCACGCCATGACAATCCCCTCAATTGCGCTTCCTGCGCTGGTGAGATCGTGGGGGCGGACAAGTGAAGGCAGAGTTAAGGCCGTTAACCCTGATTTTCATACATTGTTTAGATTTGGTGCACCGGGCCGGCGCGATTTTAGCAGCCGGATTCAGCACGCAGCGCATTGATTGCGCGGGCAAAAAAGAACCGCGCCGAAGCGCGGTTTGCCACAAAGTTCTTGGTGGGCTCGGCCGCGGCTGATGAATCGTTTTGACGATTCCAACCGCGGCCCTTGCCTTCGCCGGCGCCGGCTGGCCTCAGTTAAGGGGCCCTGTCCGCCGCGAGCGACAACGTTGAGATGATCAACGTTCCTTATTTCTTCTTTTTCGCCTTCTTCGTCTTCTTCTTGGCGACTTTCTTCTTCGCTTTCTTCTTCGCAGCCATTGGCATGACAACTCCGTTTGGTTTTGTCCGGGGTCCAGCGAATCGTGCGCCCCCCAAAACATGAACACTATGAGTGGGTTGCATTTTCAAATGCAATATCCATGCGGTTTTCGGAAAATCGCGTTTTTGCAGAAGTGCAATAAAACCCAGTATTCATGCGGGTTAAATGCATCATTCTGTGTACGGACTGAATTGTGCCGAAAATGTCAGCCGCGAGTCCGATTTTAACTTTTTGTACGAATCACCCCTCCTCGGGGAGATTGAGTCGCGATTTCAGGATGGCATTCACGGCAACCGGAGAAGCTTTTCCACCCGTCTGCTTCATCACCTGACCGACAAACCACGCCGCGAGTTTTGGTTTCGCTTTCACTTCCTCGACCTTGTCGGGATTGGCGGCGATGACGGCATCGACCGCCTTCTCGATCGCTGACGTGTCGGTCACCTGCTTCAGTCCGCGCGCTTCGACGATCTTTTCCGGATCGCCGCCTTCATTCCACACGATGTCGAGCAGATCCTTGGCGATTTTTCCGGAGATCGTGTTCGCCGCGACCATCTTCACGATCGCCGCGTTCGCTGCCGCGCTCACCGGACCGTCAGCGATCTCGAGTCCGGCCTTGTTGAGACGGCCGAAGTACTCGTTGTTCAGCCAGTTCGCTGCGGCTTTTGCGTCACACCCGGCAGAAACCATTGCCTCGAAGTAGTCCGCGCTCTCTTTCTCGGCGGTGAGGACCGATGCGTCGTAAGCGGAAAGGCCGCTCTTGATGAAGCGCGCCTTCTTGTCGTCCGGAAGTTCCGGCAGCGTGCTCGCGATCTCGTCGACCCACGCTTTCTCCAGCACGAGCGGCAGCAGATCGGGATCTGGGAAGTAGCGATAGTCGTGCGCTTCCTCCTTGGAACGCATGGAGCGCGTCTCGCCGGCCTTGTTGTCGTAGAGGCGGGTCTCCTGCTTGATCGTGCCGCCGTCCTCGATGATGTCGATCTGGCGGCGCGCCTCATACTCCACCGCCTGCTGCACGAAGCGCATGGAATTCACGTTCTTGATCTCGCAGCGCGTGCC
>DASZCC010000287.1:0-8105 GCA_035943485.1 Rhizomicrobium sp.
GCGGCATTCACAAAACTGTCGCCCACAACACGCTTAATTCCGGCCACACCGTGGGGACGAAGAACAATGACCGATATCGCAGCTTCGACAGAGCCGTATCACGGCGCGGGGGCGCCAAAGCTCAACCAGAAAACCGGACCGGTGACGGTCATCATATTCATCGCGCTGCTGGCGGCCGGTCTCGGCTACGGCATCCACGGCTTGCTGGACGACATCGCCAGCGTGAAAGAGCCGATCGCACTCGGCGTGTTCGGCCTGCTCGGCATCGCGCTTCTGATCGCGCTGGGCTTCGAGTTCGTCAACGGCTTCCACGACACCGCCAACGCCGTCGCCACAGTCATCTATACCCACTCGCTGCCGCCCGTGGTGGCCGTGGTGTGGTCGGGCTTCTGGAATTTCTTTGGCGTGATGCTGTCCACCGGCGCGGTCGCCTACGGCATCATCACCCTGCTACCCGTTGAGCTGATCCTTCAGGTCGGCAGCGGCGCGGGCTACGCGATGATCTTCGCCCTGCTGATCGCCGCCATCGCCTGGAACCTTGCGACATGGGCGATGGGCATTCCCAACTCATCCAGCCACGCGTTGATCGGTTCGATCATGGGCGTCGGCCTTGCCAACCAGCTGATGGCGCCGGCCGGACAGGCGACATCGGGCGTCGACTGGGGCCAGGCGTTCAACGTCTTTCAGGCGCTGCTGATCAGCCCGCTGATGGGCTTTGTGTTCTCGGCCCTGCTTCTGATCGTGATGAAATTCCTGGTGCGCGCGCCGAAGCTCTATGAAGAGCCCAAGTCCGACCAGCCGCCGCCGTGGTGGATCCGCGGCATCCTGATCCTGACCTGCACCGGCGTGTCCTTCGCCCATGGCGGCAATGACGGACAAAAAGGCATGGGCCTCATCATGCTTATCCTGATCGGCGCGGCACCCACCGCCTATGCGCTGAACCGCACCATGCCGGCCGAGGCGACACCTGCCTTCGTGCAATCGACCGTGGCGGCGCAAGGCGTGTTCGCCAAGCATGCTGGTGGAACGGCACCCGTGCCGGTCGCCGAAGCGCGCCGCATCGTCGGTGACGCGCTGCGCGACAAGAAGGTGGAGAGCCCCGCCGTATTCTCCGCGCTGTCGATCATCTCCGGTGAGATCGCCAACAATGTGAAGAGCTATGGCTCGCTCTCGCATGTGCCGGCAGCGGCAACGCCAAATCTGCGCAACGACATGTACCTGACAGGCGACGCGATCCGTCTTCTGACGAAGAGCAGCAAGGCGTTCGTCGGCGCTGAGGCGACCACGCTGAAGACCTATACCGACGGACTGCAGAAGGGCACGCGCTTCATCCCCCTCTGGGTGAAGGTGTGCGTCGCCATCGCGCTGGGTCTCGGCACCATGGTCGGCTGGAAGCGCATCGTCGTGACAGTCGGCGAACGCATCGGCAAGACGCACCTGACCTACGCACAGGGCGCTTCGGCTGAAACGGTGGCCGCGCTGACGATCGGTGCGGCGGAGGTCTACGGCCTGCCGGTGTCGACGACGCACATCCTGTCGAGCGGCGTCGCCGGCACGATGGCGGCGAATGGATCGGGACTGCAATGGGCAACGGTGCGTTCGATCATCATGGCGTGGGTGCTGACGCTTCCGGCGGCCATGGCGCTCGCCGGTGGTCTGTACTTCATCCTGCGGCAGTTCGTTTGAAGTGAACTTAACCTCTCCCGCGAGAGCGGGAGAGGTTAGTCAGTCCCGAAAACTATCCACCACCGCGGTCAGCCAGTGCCGGAGATTCTCCGTCTTTGTCGCCGGTGTGCTTCCGTGGCGGACGAGGATGAGATCGAGCTCGGGCACAAGGATCGTGAACTGACCTTCATAGCCGTTTGCCGAGAACGTTCCCGGTCCCACCATGTCGATCCACCAATGCGCCCCGTAGCGGAGGGAATCGGTCGGCTGCTGCCAGGTCGGTGTGCGCGCATAGTCGACCCAGGATGCGGGCAATATCTCGCGCCCGTCCCATTGGCCGCCACGCATGTAAAGAAGTCCGAACCGCGCGAAATCCTGCGCCGTGCAGAAGCAGAACGACGAACCGATGAACGTGCCGGCTGTGTCGAATTTCGGCTGCGGTGACAACATGCCAAGCGGCTCGAACAGCCGCGTGCGCATGAAGGTCTCGAAATCGCCACCGGCCGCGCGCCCCGCGATGCGCGCGACGATGTTCGACGTGCCGCTGGAATAGGACCAGAACGCACCCGGCGCATGCGCCAGCGGCTTGTCCGCCGCATAATGCGCCACATCGTCCTTGCCCGTACCGAACAGCATTGGGATCACATCGGACGGATTGTCGGCGACATACTCCTCCATGAAGGCGAGACCGCTCGACATGCGCAGCAGAAGATCGAGCGTGATCGCCTGACGCGGATCGCCGGCCTGCTGCCATTCCGGAACAGCAGCAGGCGCATGGATGTCGAGCTTGCCGTCCTTCACCAGAAGCCCGACCAGCGCCTGCGTGATACTCTTGGCCATCGACCAGGACGGAAACGTGTCGGCCGCGCTCATGCCCTTGCCGTAGCGCTCGAGCAGCAGTCTGCCGCCCTGCACGATCACGACCGCATGCGTTTCCTCGAGTTCATCGGGATCGGAGAATGCGTGATCCAGCAGTGCGGCGAGCTTCGCGGATTTCGGTGCGTCACCGAGCGGCCACGCTTTGGTGGGCCAGGGCGTGCCAGCAGGCTGCGGCGGAAGCGGAGGAAGATCAGTCATCGAAGGGAACCTTAGCAGCCTGATTGCATCAGGCCAGCGAGAACCAGACATTGCAATCGCTGATCAATATTTTCGCTGTCATCACACGTGCGCGCGCAGTTTTTTGTATCGGTTTGTACAGTGTCGCTAAACCTGTAAGGAGCGCCCCTACCGTTTTCGCTGGGCCGTCTGGAGGCCCAATTCATAGCAAGAACGGGGTTCTCATGACTTTGAAGACAAGACTGTCCGCCCTTCTGATGGGGGCGTGCTTCACCCTCGTCGCCGGCGCATCGAGTGCGGCGACATTGGACTGGACCTACAGCGCGCCATCACCGAGCCTCGGCGGCGCGAATTTTACCGGCAGCGGCACGCTGACCTACACCGAGATTGCCGGCAAGGACGTCATCCAGTCCGTCACCGGCGAGCTCAACGGCAACGCGGTCTCGCTGCTCGCGGTTGGCGCGTATCACAACAACGACAATCTCATCTTCCCGACGAGTTCGTCGTTCCTGGACGGCACTGGCTTTGGTCTTGGCGACGCGCTCGGCGATCAGGTTTCCATCTGGGGCTTCTATGCACCGGGCTCAACCGACGTGGCGCCGGGCAACAACTACGGCCAGTTCAGCACGCTTGGCTTCGGTGTCGGCCAGTTCAATGTTGCCGGAGTGCCAGAACCGACCGCCTGGATCCTGATGATGGCTGGCTTCGGTGGACTGGGCCTGGCTCTTCGCCGCCGTACAACACGTGCGGCCGCTCTCGCCTAGCACTATGCGGCAGGGCGTCATGGTTCATGGCCGTGACGCCCGACGCACAAGTGGAAATCGCCGGAATGCCTGCTTAACCTGCGTTACGCGCCTTATGAGGGCCGCGACAAGGGGAGAGAAATGGCAACAGTAAGCTACGCATCGGTCGGTTCGAACGACCTGGAAAAAGCCAAGGCGTTTTATGACGCGCTCCTGGCTTCAGCCGGCATCAAGCGTCTGTTCGAGCATCCCTCAGGGGGGCGGGTCTATGCCAAGGACGGCGCGCTGTGCTTCGCCGTGCTGGGACCATACGACGGACAGAAAGCGACGATCGGCAACGGCACCATGATCGCTTTCGGATTTGATTCAAACGCCGAGGTCGAAGCATTCCATGCGAAAGCCTTGGCGCTGGGCGGCAAGGACGAAGGCCCGCCGGGCGAACGCGGGCCGAAATACTTCTTCTCGTATTTCCGCGATCTCGACGGCAACAAGCTCTGCGCCTACCACGTCGGCTGAAACAGAAACGGCGCCCGAAGGCGCCGTTTCCATTTCTGATCCGATGATGTTTCAGGCGGCGCTGGCGACGCGGTCCTGGCGGGCGCGGGCCATCATGCCCAGACCGAAGAAGCCAAGCAGGAACATCGCCCAGGTGGCGGGCTCCGGAACCGCGCCGAGGACGTCGGCGGTGCCGACAAGATCCGCCACCATGAAGGCGGACGGCGGACCGGTGTCGGTGATCGTGAAGGTCAGCGTGTTCATGCCCGCGACGAAGTCGGCGGCCGTGGCGCTGAACGGATGCAACTGCTCGAAGTTCTCAAACAACGTGCCGCTCAGCGAGGTGAGCAGGTGGCCATTGAGTTCGACCGTGCCGAAATTGTCGGCCGCGAACTGGCCACTGAGTGAAGCCGTCGCGATGTCGTAACCCGACAGGTCGAAGTCCAGCGTGTAGGTGTTCACCGGGTTGGTGTAGCCGCCGCCGGGCGCAACGGCGATGAACTTGGCGCTTGGGTCGGAGACATAGAGCGCGTTCGTATAGACGACCGGCGTGCCCGTGCCGTTGACCACATAGTGCGTGTCGGAAGCGCCTTCGGCGAGCTGCGTGCCACCATTGTCGACGCCCGTATTATAAAGCCCGACGATATCGGCAGCGTTGGCCGCCGTGCCAGCGAAGGCAAGAGCGGTTGCGAATGCAGCAGTGGCTAGAATTTTCATCGCAGAAAGTTCCCCAAGAGTGAGCAAAAGGGCCAGATCCCGTTTGGTCCTGCGGCCGTCTTCGCGGCTGCAACCAAGCCGGCCATAGGCCAAGGAAAGGGTTAAGAAAGTGTTTATGCTTAATGTTCCGTGAAGGAACTTCGCGCAACGATTCCGGCGCCGCAAACACATCCATAACGACGTACGCAATCCCGATTGCACAAAGGTGCGCGATTCACGAAGGGCAAACCAATTTTCGCGAAGATCGCCGCGTTGAACAAACATGTGGCGTTGTGGTGGACAGCAAGAAATCGACGAGTGGCGAAACGACTGTGCGTATCCCCGGCATCGCGGCCGCTGTCGCGCTCGTAGCCCTCTGCTTCGCGCTGGGCGCGTTGCGCGGATGGCTCAATCAGCTGCCCGATGATCAGGCCCTGCCGGCGTTCGTCGCGTTCGACATCCTGATCGTGCTCGGCCTGCTCGAAGGCGCGACCTGGTTGGCGCATCTGTATGAGCAGGTTCAGTCAGGCAAGCTGCCTGCCGATGCAGGTCTCCCGATCCGCTTTCGCCGCCTCAATCTCATCATCATGGCGCCGCTCGACAGGAACTGAGCCGCCTGAACCGGGAATGAACGGGCCATTCAGCGCTCGTTGCAGCCGCAACCATCAGTGTCACGCCGCGTTCGCTTCCGAATGCATGACATCGAGCGGGTTTCAGCGTGCAAATTCGGCAGCGTACGAACTGGGTGCCAGGCCCGGATGGCGACACCCTTACACGAAACGATATGCCCGCGCCCGGCACGCGCCGCTGGGGTCTGCGCATGAAAGCGCGCGTCGTCGCCGGCGTTGAAGGCGGACTGATCACACTGGCGGAAGCGTGCGCGTGGTACGACCTGTCCGCCGAGGAATACCTGACCTGGCGAAACCGCACACTGAAACGCGACTATCCGCATCTCAGCTGGATGCAGCAGGCGGCGAAGGTTCGCTGATCGACGCAGTGCAGGATGGAAGCGACATAAACCGGCCTGCTTGTAGAGAGCTTGACCGGCTTATGTGCCATTCATGATCGTCAGGCGCCCGCAGCAAGCTGCGATGTGATGTTGCTGAATACCGCGCTCAACTGTGTACCCAGCGCGGTGATCGCCACGATGATCGCTACGGAAATCAGGGCCGCTATCAATCCGTATTCAATCGCAGTAGCGCCGGAATCATCATCAATGAATCGTGCGAATATATTGCTCATGTTTGTCTCCGACAGAAGCTCTCGCCGAAAATTCCAGCCATCGCCATTCGCGACGATTCGAGCAGGAACCGCGCGAGGCTATCGGTCAGTAGATACACGCGATTTAAAAAGTTCCGCCAAATTGTTTGCTTCGGTGGTCAATCAGATGTCGGGGAGATGAACATTTGGACAGCTTTGCGATGCTGCTCTCTGGCGAGCGACGCCGTACCATTGTCATTCCTTCCTCGGAACGCGCTTGAAGCCCCTGGCTAAGGAGCGTCCTTCAATTCGGGGAGCGCGTTAACAACGAGCACTTCCATCCGTTTTAGGAACATCCTCATTCGGAACGCGAAAGCACCGAGAACCAACAGTGCGAAAATCCCCAAGAGCACTCCTACAGGAGGTGCGTTCGCGGGCATGCTTCGGGTGAGCATCAAATAGGCGCCACTAAAAAATGTAATCATCGTCAGGGGAAAAAGTGAAGAAAAGCGAATCTCGAATGAAGTGACTGACGATGTCGGCAAATCGATATTGAGCTTTGCAACAAGCAACGGCATTTGAAACACGTTGAAACCCCGCGGTCGAAGCCAGATGGCTTCGCCGCCGTCATCTGCGCGGATAAGCGTGTTGAGCAGCCTCATCATACCCTGCTTACCCAGGCGCTGAGGATTAACCGCCGCTGTCGCCGTTCCCTTTCTCAGTGTGAAGAACGTCCGCAGATAGGGGCGATACAAGCTTAGCAGACCGGCATAGTCCAATATGTAGAGATAAACGAACAGGCTCCCATACCATGGAGTGAGAACTGCCGGTGGGGGTTGCAGCTGTGATGATGAAAGCCCTGTTGAGATCCCGTCATCGGGTATGTTTCCGCGAAAATCTTTGATGTCGAGGCGCAGAATCTCGTGACTGGATGGGTCGTAGCAAATGCGAACAATCTGTCCCGCCCGTATTGGACCGCCATGTGAGGCGGAGTTGTTGAAGGCGTCGGTCACGATGTAGTCGGAATAGGAGAACCCGACTCCTGCCACGGAAAATGATTCCTCTGCGTGCCCGGCCAACGGCATGGGCACAAAATTCGTGACAGGTCCCTCCACGACGTCGCAGCGGTTTTCGCGCAGCAATGATTGATGGTGCCAATAGCTGCCGAACGTTGCTGCAAACGAAACAGCAGTCCAAAGCAATGCAAAGCCCAAAAAAAAGTAGCGGAAGAATTTTAGCCTCCACGACCCAAAATCCAGGAACGGGATTCCAGTCGCGCGGATAAGTCGAGGGAAAAAGAAAACGATCAGACCGATTGCGACAAAGATCAGGCCAAACGCGGCGAAGCCCCAGTCCTTGAAGCCGGCCGCACCAGCGTCAAAAACCCTGGTGAAATGTTCAGAATTCAAGCAACCCCGCCTTGCACCTGAGCACGCCGAGACTATCGGTAGACGTAGTCAAGTCAAAACAGCTGGCGAGTTCGTTGGCACGGCGCGAGTCCGAGCCGAACCCGCGCAAGCCATTCACCAACCCGCCGTCGCGGCGTGGCAGCCCCTGTGCTGCGCAGCTGCCCAGGGCGCGCCGACACGCTCGATCACTTCCCAATTACTGGCCCTGATCGCCGTCCTTTGGCTTTCTGTGATCGCCTTTGTCGTCATGACCACCCTTCTGGTCATGCGCGTCGGTGTTGTTTGGCGTCGGGGCCGGCGGTGGCGCTTCATCATGATGCCGCTCTGGCGGCACAGGTTGATCATGCGGAATCGGCGGTGCGCCGTTGTGGAGCTGTCGCGGCAAAGAATTTGCCGGCGCCTGTAGCGGATGGGCAAGAGGTTGTTCGGTTGGCGCACTGCCAGGAACCGTTCCGGTCTCGTTGTGTCGGGTCCGGCGCTCCGGAGGCGGGATGACCGGCTCGACCGCTGATGGTGGCGCGACATGATCACTGCCACGTCCCGGTTCGCGGCCACGCGGCGCGAGATTGTCGCCGGGAGGGACCACACCAGGTGCGGGCTGCCCATGGTCTCGCGTGCGATCGACCGCTGGCGGCAGACCCCGGGGCGGGACGACATCGGGTGAGGGCGTCTGTCCGTTCGGCGCGATGACCGGCGGCTCACCATGATGATCTCGATGATCCCTGCCGTGAACGCCGTGATCGTTCGGCGTCACATCAGTCGATGGAGCGATCGCTCCCGTTGGCTTATGGGCGTCCGGGCTCTGCGGCGCCGCCCCATCTCCGACCCCGATGTTGCGATC
>DASZCC010000288.1:0-7895 GCA_035943485.1 Rhizomicrobium sp.
TCAGCTGGCCGAATATTGCGACGAGAACACGATCGGTGTCGTCGCCACGCTCGGCGTGACGTTCACCTGCGTCTATGAGCCGGTGAAGGAATTCGCCGCCGCTCTCGACAAGCTGCAGGAAGAGACCGGCCTCGACATTCCGCTGCATGTCGATGGCGCGAGCGGCGGCTTCGTCGCGCCGTTCCTGCATGAAGACGTCGAATGGGATTTCCGCCTGAAGCGCGTGAAGTCGATCAACACCTCGGGCCACAAATACGGCCTGTCGCCGCTCGGCGTCGGTTGGATCATCTGGCGCGAGATCGACGACCTGCCGGAAGAGTTGATCTTCAACGTCAACTATCTCGGCGGCAACATGCCGACCTTTGCGCTGAACTTCAGCCGGCCGGGCGGCGAGATCATCGCGCAGTACTATAACTTCCTGCGCCTCGGCCGCGACGGCTATCGCCGCATCCACCAGGGCTGCGCCGACACGGCCGCCTATCTCGCCCAGGAGCTGAGCGCGCTCGAGCCGATCGAGATGCTCTATGACGGCAAGGGCGGCCTGCCCGCGGTTTGCTACAAGCTGAAGGATCCGGAGGCTGCCGGTTTCACGATGTATGATCTGTCGGAGCGCGTGCGCATGCGCGGCTGGCAGATCGCGTCCTATCCGCTGCCGGCGAACCGCGAGAAGACCGTCGTGCAGCGCATCCTTGTCCGGCATGGCGTGACGGGCGACATGGCATCGCTGCTGGTCGAGGATATCAAGCGCGCCCTGGAGCACCTGCAGGACAATCCGGTCCGGCGTTCAAAGGCGCGCGCAACGCATTACCATCACTAGTGCACGAGGTGGTTGAGCTCGCTCCAGCCGCTCCACAGGATCTGCAGTCCGATGCAGACGAGGATAAACGCTGACAGCCGGATGACGACCGTCGTGCCGCCATGTCCGAGGATCGCCACAAGGCGATCGGCGAACCGGTAGCAGAGATAGATCGACAGCGCGATCAGAAGCAGTCCCGTGGTCAGCGCGCCGCGAAACAGGAGCAGCCGTTCCACGTCGAACTTCGCGCGCTGCGTGCCGAGCGTGATCGCGATCGCCATGCAGCCCGGTCCGACGGTCAGCGGCATGGTGAGCGGATAGAAACTCTCCGGCGCAATCGGACTGTTCTTGGCGGCCGCGTGGTCCGGATCAGGATCAGCATTGAGCAGCTTCCAGCCGAGCCCGGTAAGCAACAGGCCGCCGGCGATACGGACGATCGGCAGGCTTATGCCGAAGAACTCCAGCACGTCCGAACCGATGAAGGCGGAGCCGAAAAGAAGGATGAAACTGTTGAACGAGACCCAGAAGGACAGCCTGTCGCGCTCGGCCTTGCTGGCGCCTTCGGTCAGGGCCAGAAAGATCGGCGCGCTGCCGACCGGATTGACGACCGGCATCAGCGCCGCAAAGACCAGCAGCAAGGTATCCACAAAGCTGGCCATCAAATCCCCCGTCAATCGGTGCAGACGTTAGCTGCAACAGTGGCTTGGGGAAACCTCGTGCTTCACGACCCGGTGCGCCTGCCGGCCGGCAACAGCAGTCCGACAAATGCCGTGGCGATCCCGATATAGAAGATCGCGCCCGCGATCTGGTTCTCCTGATGCAACCCGGCCAGCCACAGCCCGCCGCAGTCACCGGTGCCGATCTTGGCCAGGCACTTGACCGTCTCTGAGAACGGCGTCGCGCCGAGCCTTCCGACCACCTCGAAATGCCACCACAGGATCGTCGAGAACGCGATGATGGCGCCCACACTTGAAACCAGCAATTTCATCGACCGACCTCCCCGTTCACACTATCGGCAACCATCTACTTCGATCACTGTTATCTGATTGATTGCAAGTGAGTGCCCATTTTGGACATGACCCTCAAAGAACTCGCTGAGCTCACCGACGAAAAACCCCTGGACTCTATCTCCATCGGCGGACGGCGTTTTCGCGTGGGCACGCTTTCGCCCGAGCAATGGGCGGATATCGATGCCTGGGAGCGCCGCATCGCGCAGGCTCGCATCAAGGGCGAGCCGCTTGTCGCCAAGGAGCGCGATCCGACACGCATTCTCGTCCACCTGCTCTGGGGTGGCCAGCCGCACAGCGTCTACAAGGCGGTGCTTCGGGAAGTGAAGAGGGAGCATCTGCTGGCCGCGAAGCGCGAAGCCACGCGCCAGCGCCTCCTGGCACGCGCACTGGACTAGTCGCGCTTTTTCTTGCTCGCACGTTTCACCTTCGCGCGATCCTCCGGCAGGCGATCCTTGATCGGGATCGGCCGGCCTTTGGAATCCTGCTCGAGCCCGGGATGCGCATCGCTCTTGGGCTGCATCGCCGGCTTGTCGTGCGGGCGCTTCATCGGATCAGAGAACCAGCTTGCCGATGACGATGCCGAATAGCACCGCGATCAGGATTGATGTGATCGGCTGTTCCTGGATCACGTTGAGCGCAACGTCGCGCGCTTCGACCGCAAGGTCGTTCGCATCGGATTTCAGGTCGTCGAGGTCTGAAGTGGACTTGGCCATGGTGCATGCCTTTGTGGGATCGTTGCGGAAACGGCGGCGGGTTCCTTCGGTTCCGGCTAGCGGAAGCGATAGAGATCGGAATCCTTGTCCTGCCTGCCTTTCAGGCGGCGCGACAGGATCTGCGCGGCGATGAAGCTGTAGATCGTGCCGTTGCCGCCGATACCCATGACGGTGTGGCAGTTCGGCATGTCGGGCACCGCGTCTATGATCGGGAGCCCGTCGACGCTCTCACCGAAAGCGCCCGCCCATTCCTTGCCCAGCGTGAAATCCACATCTGGCAGCAGCCTTCGCAGCTTGCGCTCGAGCGCGGTGGTCTTTCGAGGGATGACGCGGGCGCGGTGTGAGGGCACATCGACTTCCTCGTCCTCGCCACCGATGATCAGCCGACGATCCGGTGTAGTTCGTAGATAGAGATAAGGGTCGGACGCTTCCCAGATCAGCATGTCGTTCAGCCACGCCGGATAGTGCGCGTTCGGACGCGAGGCGATCGCCCAGCTCGACGTGATCTTCACGCCCTTGCGCGGGATACCCTTGAGAAGCTCGTACCCGGTGCAGAATACGCAGTGGCGTGCCTCGATGAAGTGCTCACCCGTGTCCAGCACCACGCCATGCGGCGTCGCCAGGTAATCTCTGATCTCCACCGGTGAGTAAACCGCCGCACCTGACCGGCGCAGAAGCCCGGCCGCGAGCTGCACCGGATTGGCGGACGCGCTGTTCGCACTCTCAATCGCACCTTCGCGGTCAATGCCGAACTTCTCCTTCAACGCCGCCGCATCCAGGTAGCGGCCATCGATTCCCGCACGCTTGCGCGCCTTCTGCTCCTTGATGAGCGCACGGTGGCCAAGGTCGTCCCCGCTCAGATAGAGCGCACCGCGCGGCTGATATCCGCAGTGTATGCCCTCCTCCACGATCAGGCGCTTCAGTTCGCGCGTCGCATTCCACGATCGCCGCCAGGCGCGCGCTGATTTCGCCCAGCCGATCTGTTCGGCCAGCTTGGTAAGCGGCACGTCGATCTCGAATTGCAGCATCGCCGTGCTGGCCATCGTGCTTCCATGCAGCGGTGGACGGCGATCCACGACAACAACATTCTCGAATCGCCCGGCCAGCGCATGCGCCATGAAGGCGCCGCTGATGCCGGCGCCTACGATCACGACGTCCGCCTTGAGCGATCGCGTCAGCGGTCGTGCCGCGACGTGCGCATTGGTGCTGTCCTGCCAGACCGAGATGCCGCTACGCAGATTGCGCTCGGCGGTGGCCGAGTGCGCGGACCGGCTTGCCATGGGCTACGGCTTGGCCGCGATCACGCGTGACCCGTGATGAGCCACAAGATGATGATGATGGGGATCGGCACGCCGATCAGCCAGAGACAACCAGAACGCATGATCCACCCGCTTGAGTTCCCAGACACAATGCCCGAGCGCCCGCGTGGTTGCGTGCGGCCGGTAAGGACGTGGGAATGGCGGTCTTGCGCAGCCTCGTCAGCCCCCTCACAATTCCCAAAAATAACGACGGGGAAACGCAGATGGACGAGCAGGCCAGGCCGCCGCAGGAGTACTACGACCGCATCAAGGACAAGTTCGCCGAGGAACGCGATCTGCGCCTTGGCTACCGTCCGGAGGGCACGGCGCAGTACACGTCCGATCTCGACGGTGCGCTGGCGAAGTACGCGATCGATCCCTATTCCCATGACGACGCGCCGCGTGCGCCCATCAACGACACGGTCGAGGTGCTGTTCATCGGTGGTGGATTCTCCGCGCTTCTGACTGCGGCGCGTCTGCGCGAGCGGGGTGTCGAAAGCATCCGTATCGTCGAGCGTGGCGCCGATGTCGGTGGCACCTGGTACTGGAACCGCTATCCGGGCGCGGCGTGCGATGTGCCGTCCTACGATTACCTGCCGTTGCTCGACGAGATGAAATACATGCCGTCGCGACTCTACGCGAAGGGCCCGGAAATTTTCGCGCATTGCCAGGCGATCGCGAAGCGCTACGACCTTTATGATCTCGCCGTGTTCCGCACCACAGTCACGTCGACGGTGTGGAACGACAAGGACAAGCTCTGGCATATCGGCACGGACCGCGGCGACACGATGAAGGCCAAGTTCGTGATCTGCGCCAACGGCACGCTGTCCAAGCCCAAGCTGTCGAAGATCAAGGGCATGGAGACCTTCAAGGGGCATTCTTTCCATACGTCGCGATGGGACTACGCCTACACCGGCGAGGACCTTTCAAAGCTGTCTGACAAGGTCGTTGGCATCATCGGAACTGGAGCATCGGCAGTGCAGGCGATCCCGCGCCTCGCGAAGACCGCCAAGGCGCTTTATGTCTTCCAGCGCACGCCGTCGGGCATCGACTTCCGCAATGACCGCCCGACCGATCCGGACTGGGCGTCAAGCCGCCGGCCCGGCTGGCAGGAAGCGCGCCGCATGAAGGCGATGCGCATCCGCGAAGGCGATCCCGAGAAGAAAGCGGAGATCGCCGCACTTTCGCGCGAAGAGAAGATCCGGCGGCAGGAGAACGCGAATATCGACATGATGATGCGCATCCACAAACGCATCGAGGAAGTTGTCGAGGACAAGGAGACGGCGGAAGCGCTCAAGCCCTGGTACATGTTCATGTGCAAGCGGCCCTGCTTCGACGACGAATATCTGCCAGCCTACAACCGCCCCAACGTCCATCTCGTCGACACCAAGGGTAAGGGCATCACCGAGATCAACGCGCAGGGCCCGGTGTTTGAGGGCAAGACCTATCCGCTGGACGTGCTGATCTACGCGACCGGTTTCGAAGTCCAGAAGACCGGCATCTACAACGAGATCCGCGGGCGCGACGGGCGCGAGATCAACGAGGTCTACAAGGACGGCATGCGCACGCTGTTCGGCGTGCACACGCATGGCTTCCCCAATCTGTTCGTCATGGGCGGATACCAGGCATCGTTCCAGTTCAACCTGACGTTCATGCTGCAGACGCAGGGCGATCACATCGCCGAGTGCATCAAGCTCACCCGCGACGGCGGCCATCGCGAGATCGATGTCTCACCCGAGACCGAGGAGTGGTGGGTGCAGGAAGTCATCGCGCATCGCGGCAAGACCAGCCGCAACACCGATTGCACGCCCGGCTATTACAACTTCGAAGGCGAGTTCAATCGCCGCCAGGACGGCAACTACAATGGCGGCTTCCAGCAGTACTTCGAGCACATGAAGGCAATCCGCGGCGAACTGCCGAAGCACTTTCTGTTTGCTTAGGGCGAGACGGGACAAGTCGAAGAAGGCGTCGCAGCGCTGCCACCTGTGGCCTTCAGGAAATCCTGCACGTCTGGATCGCATAGCATCTGATCGTGCCCGGCGGCGATCAGGTCGCGCGCCTGCTGCGCCGACAGTCCCAGGCTCGTTCCGGTGTTCGCGATCTTGTTGCGTGTGACAGGATCGACCCGCGCCCAGTCGCCCAGCGCCACATGAGAGAATGTTGCAGTGGGCCTGTACCGCTCGATCTGCGCCGCGTCCTTGCACGCGTCGACGCTGTGCGTGTCTGCCTCGCACTTCATGCGCGCGATCGATCGGGCCAGATTGTTGGTCGCGTCGCGCGCCGTTGGCAGCGTGTCGAGATTGCTGGAGTCGATGACCGCGTTCGTCACGTTGCCGAGCGCACGCGCGATGCCGCCGGCGATCGGCAGGTTGATCTGCTCGCTGCGATCCGGCTCCGACTGTCCGTCGACGCTGACGACGAGGATGTGCTTGATCTCGCGGAGCCTGAGGTTTCGCACGATATCGCATGAGTCCGACGGCGGCGATGGCGTTTCGCCCGGGGCCGATGCGGGCGCCATCGTGCAGTTCGTCAGATCCGCATCACCAAGCTCGGCGTCGATCCGGCGCCACAGCGCCAGCGGCCCACGCAACGACAGGTTGTCCGCGAGGCCGCCATCCGCCAGGTGCACATAGAAGCGTGCTTTGGGCTTGCGGAGCGCAGCGTCCGCCGGAATGTCATAGCTCTCAGCCTGCTTCGCCATGATCCACTTGCTGCTGTAACGCGGATACTCTCGCGCCCGCCACGCCAGATCGGGGCAATTCGACACCAACGTGTTCGGGGCATCGGCACGCGGCCGCGAATACATCTGTATGCCGATTGGCGAAAACAGCACCGGGAAGCCATTGGAGGCCGCGACTGCGCGCGAGATATAAGTGTCGGAAATGTCCGAGCAAATGAGATCGAAATCTGACTGCGTGAAGGTAAAGGGTTGGCGCGCATCAAGGTCGGTCGCCTGCACGATAAGATACGGCCTGCCGGCCTGCGCCAGCGCGGAAAACCTGTTCTCCTTCAGCAGGTAGTGATCGTAGGTCAGCTCCATCTCGTCATTGGTGCCGACGTCGGAATAGAACATCCATTGCCACTTCCAGGGCAGCAGATAGATGCCGGCGATCTCCGACCACAGATCGGACTCGAGGAAGTCCATGTAATTGGTGCGCCCGTTCTCTGCCTCGTGAAACAGGTTCTCGCGATTGAGTGCGAACGCCGACGCCGTGAAGCTTCCACCCGAAACGCCGGAGACCACGTCGATCTCTGCGCTCAACGGCTTGCCTGTCGGCATCATGATCTCGTGCGCCGCCTGCAGTGCGCCATATCCAAATGCTGCGGAGCGCTTGCCGCCGCCCGAGAACGACAGGATCACGAGATAGTCCGGCGACGTATCATCTCTGAGATACTCCAGCGAGTAAGGCGGCTTGACCTTCGTGGTGCCGCCCGGCTGGAGCGCCACGTTCACGTCGCCCGGCCGCAGGCGGAAGGGCGCGTCCTGCTGCGATATGCATCCGACAAGCAGCAATGCGACACACATCGCACTGCATTTGCGGATAAGCCCCGCCAGCCATTGCCCCGACGTCTTCATCTGCCCCCGCCTTGTGCCGCCCGGACGTTGCCGCTATTGCCGGATCACGCCGGCAAGCATGGTACGGTCACGAGCAGGATTGCCAGCTTATTTCCACCTCAGTCTGCCGGATTATCGAATGGACTTTTCCATACCGTTGATGCTGTCGACGTTCGCCGTCGTCTTCATCGCAGAACTCCCGGACAAGACGGCGCTGGCCGCTCTGCTTCTCTCGACCAAATACCGAGCCCGCGATGTCATTATCGGTGCCGGACTTGCCTTCGTGGTTCAGACCATCGTTGCTGTTGCAGCGGGCAGCGTGCTGACGCTGCTTCCGGTCAAGCCTATCCAGATCGCGTCGGGTCTCGGCTTTCTCGTCTTCGCCGTCCTGGCACTTCGCCGCAAGGAAGACGAAAAAGTGCCGACCGAGGATCCCGCCGCGCCAGGCAAATCAAAGCGTCCGATATGGCTCGTCGCGTTCCTGGTGATCTTCGCCGCAGAATGGGGCGATCTCACCCAGCT
>DASZCC010000289.1:0-2154 GCA_035943485.1 Rhizomicrobium sp.
CACTCTGACAAGCGGCATCTACGAGTTCACCGGAACACTGAACTTCTTCTCCGGTTACAACTTGTCGGCCCAGGACCAGGGTACTGGCTACGGAGATTGCGGTCTTGATGGCGGCAACCAGGCTTGCCGCGTCGGTGACAACATCACCTACGACATCAACCTGCAGGCTCATGTCCGTCCGGACACGGTTCTCTACTTCACCGTGCTGAACCTGTTCGACACGATGCCGCCGATCGACAACGTCACTTACGGCGCCATCAACTACAACCCGGTGCAGGGCGGGGACGACATCCTCGGCCGCTTCCTGAAGGTCGGCGTGAAGTTCGACTACTAGTCGACGCTCCTTCGGGTAACCGAACAAATGAAAACGGCGGGCCTCGGCCCGCCGTTTTTTTATGTCCTTGCGTCTCAGCGCGGCAGGTTGGTGGCTCTGAGTTCGATACCGCCCTTGGGCAGGTCGGCCACCGTCTGCACCACCGCCTTGACCGGCGCCGCATTCATCAGGGTCACGAAAGCCCGAACCGCGCTGACGCTCTGGTCGGAATTGCCGAACAGAGCACTCACCGCCTCGTAGAGGTTCTTCTGATGCGGGAACATCTTGAAGACCAGCGGCGTGCTCGCATCGATGCCGGCCAGCTTCCGGGCAATGTCAGTCGCCGTCCAGAAACCGCCGAGCTGGTCGACAAGGCCGTGCGTCTGCGCGTCTGCCCCTGACCAGACGCGGCCCTTGGCGATGTCCTGCACCTGCGCCAAAGGCAGATGCCGCCCCGCCGCCACTTTCTGCGTGAAGTCGGCATAGATCACGTCGGCTTGATGGTTGAGCGCGGCCAGCTGATCAGGTGTGTAGGGCTGAAACGGCGTGTTGAAGGTCGCGCCACGTCCCACGCCGACAAGGCCGGTGCCGATACCGGCCAGCGCCGCTGTGCGGTCGAACGAGACCTTGCCGGTCAGAACGCCGATCGAACCAGTGATCGTGCCCGGTTCAGCCACGATGCGATTGGCCGAGAGTGAGATGTAATAGCCGCCGGACGCTGCGAGGCTGCCCATGCTGACAACGACCGGTTTGCCGCCGGCCTGTGCCATCTTCACGGCATGCAGGATCTGGTCGGATGCGGTGACGGAGCCTCCAGGTGAATCGACGCGCAGAATGATCGCCTTGATCGAGCTGTCTGCCGCCGCCTGGCGGATGGCGCGCGCAAGATCGTCGCCAGCGATGCCGCTGTCGCCGCCGAAGACGCCGCCGCCGGATGACGTGCCGTCCTTGATCTCGCCCGCCGCCGGGATGACTGCGATGCGGGCTCCGGTGCCCATCTCAGCGGTCTGTTTGCGCACGCCGATATAACGGCTCATGGCGACAAATTTCGCGCCGTCCCCTGCCCGTCCCAGAGCTGCGCCCTGGGCTTCGTCGTCATAGCCGATGCGATCGATCAGGCGTTTCGCCAGAACATCCTCGGAAAGTTGCGGGCTTGCCTCGAACGCAGCAATCATCGCCTTGCTGTCGATATGGCGGTCAGCCGCCGCACCCTGCGTGGCGTTGTCGTACCAGGCCTGCATCAGGCGGGTTAGCTGCTCGTGATCCGACGGCGTCATCTCCTTTTCCATGTACATGTCGGCGGCGCTCTTGTAGTCGGCGCGCTTCACGATCTGCGGATTGGCCTGAATCTTGTCGAACAGGCCGCGCAGGAATATCTCGCCGCCCGCGAAGCCTGCGGCCATGAAGGGCGCGCGCGGCTGCATCCAGATCTGATCGGCCGATGCCGCGGTCAGGTAGTCGCCCAGGCTGGCGGATTCAAATCCGATTGCATCAGCGACCACGAACTTGCCCGACTTGCGGAATTTCTTGAGCGCCGCGCCAAGTTCCTCGGCTTGCGCAATCGACAGTTCGCCGCTGCCAATCTTCAGGAACACGCCCTTCACGCGCGCGTCGCGCTCCGCTCCATCCAGGGCCAGCACCGTATCCAGCACGGTTACGGGCGCTGCGCCGAAGGCATAGTTGGTGCTCGCGGAGTCCGCGATCGTGTTGCGGAGATCGAGTGCAAGGACCATCGTCTTGGGCAAGCCATCGCCCTGGAACAGGCCGATGATCAGCAGCACAGCTATCAGAAGAACGACAAAGACGGCGACTTTCGCGACGCCATTCAGTACGCCGAAGAA
>DASZCC010000290.1:0-11237 GCA_035943485.1 Rhizomicrobium sp.
CCGGTTCGTATCGCGATTTTCCCGAGGACATTCATGGCGGAAACCCCGCAAGCGGCGCACCGCCCGCGCCCGCTCTCACCCTTTCTGACGGTCTACCGCTGGACGCCGACCATGGCGACCTCGATCACCCATCGCGTCACCGGTATCGGACTGGCCGGCGGCATGGCCGCGATCGCCTGTTGGCTCATGGCGGCGGCGAGTGGGCCAGAGATGTTCAACGGGTTCACAGGGCTCGCATCTTCTGTTCTGGGTCAGATCATCCTGTTCGGCTTCGCCTGGGCACTGGCCTTCCATCTCTTGAATGGCATCCGTCATCTGTTCTGGGATGTGGGCTATGGCTTTCCGCCTAAGGTCGCCAATCAGTGGAGCGTCGCGATCGTGACCCTTTCGTTGCTCATTCCCGCGGCGCTGTTTGCCCTTGCCTATGCTGGTTTCGGAGGGTTCTACCAATGAGCCTCGAAACGCCGCTGCATCGCGTCGAAGGGCTGGGGTCCGCGCACTCCGGCGTGACGCATTTCTGGCGCCAGCGCGTTACGGCCGCTGCCTTGATCATCCTCGGCACCTGGTTCGCGTTTTCGTGGTTCGGACTGGTTGGAGCGCACGAAGCCGCAACACTCAGCTTCTTATCGCGGCCGGTGAACGCCATCCTGATGGCGTCGTTCATCATCATCGCGCTCTACCACATGGCGCTGGGCCTTCAGGTCGTAATTGATGACTACGTCCACAATGATGGGCAGAAGCTCGCACTTATGCTGCTGATGCGCGCCTTTGCTATCGCCGTCGGCGCCTTTTCCCTTTTCGCCCTACTTGAGATTGCAAGAGTCATCTGATGGCCGCTTACAACATCATCGATCACACATTCGACGTCGTCGTTGTCGGCGCGGGCGGCGCCGGACTTCGTGCGACACTCGAGAGCGCGCGCCAGGGACTGAAGACGGCGTGCATCACAAAGGTATTCCCCACTCGGTCGCACACCGTTGCCGCACAGGGCGGCGTCGCTGCCGCTCTGGGCAACATGGGCGAGGATGACTGGCGCTGGCACATGTACGACACCGTGAAGGGGTCGGACTGGCTGGGTGATCAGGACGCCATCGAATATCTCTGCCGCAACGCGCCGGAAGCGGTTTATGAGCTCGAACACTTCGGCGTCCCGTTCTCACGCACCGAGGACGGCAAGATCTATCAGCGCGCCTTCGGCGGCATGACGTCCAACTACGGCCAGGGCATCGCACAGCGCACTTGCGCTGCTGCCGACCGTACCGGACACGCCCTGCTCCACACGCTCTACGGCCAATGCGTCAAGCATGAGGTCAACTTCTTCATCGAGTATTTCGCGCTTGACCTCATCATGGAGGACGGCGCCGTTCGCGGCGTGATGGCGTGGAACCTCGACGATGGCACGATCCATCGGTTCCGCTGCCACAAGGTCATCATCGCCACTGGCGGTTACGGCCGCATCTATCAGTCGTGCACGGGCGCGCATACGCAGACCGGCGACGGCAATGCGATGGTATTGCGTGCCGGCCTTCCGCTTCAGGACATGGAGTTCGTCCAGTTCCATCCGACCGGCATTTTCGGTGCGGGCGTTCTCATCACCGAGGGCGTGCGCGGCGAAGGCGGCTATCTCACCAATTCCGAAGGCGAGCGTTTCATGGAGCGCTATGCGCCTCATGCCAAGGATCTCGCTTCGCGCGATGTCGTCTCACGCGCCATGACGATCGAAATTCGCGAAGGACGCGGCGTCGGACCGAACAAGGACCACATCTTCCTCCATCTGTCGCATCTCGATCCCAAGATCATCCACGAGCGTCTGCCGGGCATCTCGGAAAGCGCGCGCATCTTCGCAGGTGTCGACGTCACCAAGGAGCCGATCCCTGTCCTGCCGACTGTCCACTACAACATGGGCGGCATTCCTTGCGCCTATACCGGACAGGCACTGACGTTAAAGGATGGCAATCCCGACACGCCGATCCCCGGTTTGATGGCGGTAGGCGAGGCGGCCTGCGTATCTGTGCATGGCGCAAACCGGCTCGGTTCGAATTCGCTCATTGACCTTGTTGTGTTCGGCAAGGCCGCCGGCGCGCATGCCGCGGAGTCCCTCAAGGGCATCACCGGGCATCATGATCTGCCGAAGGGCGCAGGCGAGGAAGCGCTCGCCCGGCTCGATAAATTTCGCCATGCAAATGGAGGCACGTCCACAGCCGAACTGCGGGCCGCGCTGCAGAAGGCTATGCAGACGGATGCTGCCGTGTTCCGGACTGGCGACACGCTCAAGAACGGTCAAAAGTCTGTCGACGAACTTTATGGTCGTATCAAGGATATCAAGGTCAGCGACCGCTCGATGATCTGGAATTCCGATCTTGTCGAAACGCTGGAGTTCGAGAATCTCATCCAGCAGGCGATCGTCACCGTCGAAGGCGCTGTCGTGCGCCATGAGAGCCGCGGCGCCCATGCGCGCGAGGACTTCCCCAATCGCGACGACCAGGAGTGGATGAAGCACACGTTGTCCTGGCTCGATCCGGTCACAGGCTTCGCGCGCCTCGACTACCGTCCGGTCCATACCTATACGCTGACCAACGAAGTCGAATACATCCCGCCGAAAGCGCGCGTTTACTAGCGCCGGAATTGCCTTCTCTTAACGGAACATGCTCGCGTCTGGAACGTTATGTTCCGGCTAAGCGTGGAGCATGCCGTGAAGAGATCGACGATTTTCCTTGGAGCATGCGCAACTGCAATCGCGATTGGGGCCGGCGCCGCGTTCGCCCAGCCTGATTGGCCTGATCCGGACGCCTATTACAGCCAGACCGACCACACCGGCTTTTACGACCACAACGGTCGCTATCATCAGTTCGATTCCCAGCATCCCTGGCCAGGCGACATGGACAGTAACGATCGGTCGCCGCCGCCCGATGACCGGCGACCGCCTCCTGACGCCCGCGACAATCAGGATGACGGCCCTCCACCAGGCTACTATCGCGAAGGCGATTACGAACGCGACTGTCATCGCGGCAACGCAGCGGCCGGCACGGTGTTTGGTGCTGCCGGTGGCGGCTTGATCGGCGGCGTCGCCAGTCATGGCAACCCGGCCGCGATAGTCGGCGGCGTGCTGTTGGGCGGGCTGTTCGGCAACGCAATCTCGCGCGATATCGACTGCGACGACCAGCGGTACGCTTTTGACACGTACGCGACGGGTCTGAACGGCGATGTCGGTCGGCGCTACGACTGGAGCCACGGCGACTCACATGGCTACTTCACTCCGACGCGTGAGTACTACGACGATGGGCTACGCTGCCGTGATTTCACGTCGGTCACATTCCGTCACGGAGAGGAATACGACCACAACGGGACAGCTTGTTATCAGCGTGACGGCACCTGGCACGTTCGGTAGAAATTAGCGGGCTGCCGCTGCGGCCAAGGCGGCCGACACATCGGCGCCTTTAGCCGCACGAAACGCCACGCAACGGTCGATTTTCTCGTCGGTCTCGGCAAGTCTGCGAGCGCCGCCTTCAATCTGAGCGATATATGGCGCCAAGAACTTGTCCATCCGTGTGCGCAGTCCGGCGTCGCACGCATTTTCCATGATCGTCGTAGCACCCTGCATCGTCGCGAGTGTCTGACGGTTTTCAAGAACACGGAAATTCGTCTCCAGCCATGGCCACAGGACAGTTCTGGCTGAAGTGTCTGCACCATAGTCGCTGTAGAGATATCGAATCTCTCCTGCCCGCATGGTGGGCGTCAGTGCCAGCTTCAGTAGCGTCTCCGATACTTTAGGATCGCCCTGCCCGGCAAACGCGTAGACAATCTGATGCCGCAATTGTTCCGATGAATCCGGCGCCTTGAACATGGTCATCAGTTCGCCGCCATAGGCAGGATCAGCAAGCAGCGCGGCCCTGTAGGCTTCTTGGCGTAGTTCCGGCGCCAAGGGCTTGTTCTGCCGAACAGCGGCGGAAAGCTCGGCGATCGCGTAGGCATCGTGCGCCTCGCTCACAAGAAGCCTGGCGACGCCTTCCCTGGCTTGCGCAGCATCGGGTGCCTCATCCTTGATGCCCACCAACCCCGCCGCGCTCAGCCGGGCGGCGAAATTGTGCGAGATGAACGCGCGATAGGCAACGAGATCGGATGGAGACAGCCCCATACGCAGATCATGCATGGCAGTTCGTATGCTTTCGAGCACGTCCCATCGCGCCGTTGAAGCAAGCGTCTTGACCACAGCCAGGAGGTCCGCAGGACTGGCACCGCCGGATCGCATTGCAGCGTCAATATTGTCCAACACGGCTATCTGATCGGCCGGCGCCAGCGCAGGCAAAGATGCAATCTGCGTCTGCCAGCCAGGCTCGTCCAGCGAGTAGCGGAAATAGCCCACGCCGGATGGGTTGATCAACAACGGCTCGTGACAGTCTTTTGAAGCAGGTACCGACATTTTCGCCGACGTCATGAGACGGCAAGACTGCTGACCATTTTGCGATGTGCAGACAGGTAAGTGCCACGATGTTCGAGCGGGCGTAGCGCCAAACGCCGCATAGGGCGCCTGAGACAGATCAAGCGCATCGGCCTCGCAGTAACCGCCAACCTGAATGTTTGGCACATTGGATTGTGTGATGAAGTCCGTGAATGCGCTGACAAGTTCAGGATGACCGGTTTCCTGCGCGATCGTGCCGATGAAATCCTGGGCCGTCGCATTACCGTAAGCGAACTTGGTCAGGTACGCGTGCACACCTTGCTGCCAGGCCTCTGTGCCTGCGTAGGATTCGAGCATGCGCAGGACCGCCTCACCCTTATCGTATGTGATTTCGTCGAACGCGTTCCCGAGATCGTCTGTGTTGTTCACCGGCTGCCGTATCACGCGCGCCGATGGCAAAGTATCGAGGTCCATGACCTCGAAACCGCTACGCACCCCGTCCGTCTCAAAGCTTAGTTCAGGCGCAACCGCGTTGGATACCTTGTCGCCCATCCAGTTCGCGAAGGATTCATTCAGCCAGATATCGTTCCACCACACCGGCGTCACAAGATCGCCAAACCACTGATGCGCAAACTCGTGCGCCTCGGTACCGACTGACGCGCGCTTCTGATCAATTGAGGCGTCCTGGTCCAACAGCAGCAGGCGTTCGCGAAACGTTACGGCGCCCGCATTCTCCATGGCACCAGCCTCAAAATCGGGCACGGCGATGATGTCGAGCTTCGGGTAGGGATAGCCGATGCCGAAATAGTTCTCTAACGCTGCAATCACGCGTGGTGCCTGTGACAGCGCATAGCCAACGCGCCGGCCGTTACCGCGCGAGGTTACCGCGCGAAATGACAAGGGATGATTGCGGAATTGATTGGACGGGAGCGTACTCCCATTCACGATATCCAAAGGCCCGACGGCCAACGCAACGAGATAGGTCGGCAGCGGTTTCGTCGTTTCCAGTTGATACTCGCGCAATCCTTTGTGCGTTCGCGATGCCGAGACTATCGCGGTGTTTCCGACCACCTTATCAGCTGCTGGTGCTATGACCGTGATGTCAAACGGCGTTTTGAAGCCGGGTTCGTCGAAAGACGGGAACGCAAGGCGCGCATAGGTCTCTTCGAACTGGGTGAAGACATAAGGCACTCCGTCGGCAACGACTTTGTAGAGGCCATGCAGCGCCGGCCCGTAGGGCGCGTCGTAATCGAAGATCAGGGTTGCCCTGCCTTTTGGCACGCGATCGACAAAGATCAGCCTCGCCACACCGGACGCGTCGACTTGATCGTAGTGCGCGGCAAATGATTGGCCAGAGGCCAGCTTTACGCTCACGCCCGACACGTTCAGCCCATTGCCGTGCAGAAACAGCGCGCGTCTCGGTTGTTTAAAATCGACCTCGATCTCAGTGTGGCCGGTGAAGTGATCCGATGTTGGATCCACCTTCAACGCGATTGTGTAGTGAACCGGAATTGCCACCTGCGGAAGACGACCAAGCGGTATGCGCTCGTCTCCAAGGAGAGCAACGCGGCGAGCCGCGTGCACTTTGGGCGCGTCTTCATTGCAACCGGAAACCCATAGTGCAGCGCAAACAAGAAAGAATCCGGCCAAGCGCCGCATGGATAAAGCCTTTTTGTCCGCGCGAACCTTACGCGATCCGCGTCTCATGCCAAGCAACACGTTCTGTCGCAGTTCCCGTCCTAGGGTTACTATGGTTGCCTGATTCTGCCCCATTCCGTTCAGGCGTGGTTCATGCAGATTCATGCAGGCTGTCATAACTACGGAGCGGTCCAACCGGGCCCGGCCAGGGAAATTGATAGGAGAATTTATGTTGAAGAAATTGGGCTTGATAGCCGGTGCAGCAGTTATGGCGGTCGCTGCCGCCACAAGTTCTGCCTCGGCTGACGACTGCCGCGGCAACAACCGCGCAGCGGGTACAATTCTCGGTGCTATCGCCGGCGGTGTCATTGGCGGCGCTGTAAGTCACGGCAATGGCGGCGCTGTCGTCGGTGGCGCTCTTCTTGGCGGACTTGGCGGCAATGCGATCGCGGGCGATATCGACTGCGAAGATCGCGGCTACGCGGCCGATGCGTATGAGCAGGCCCTCGATGGTTACATCGGCCAGCGTTATGAATGGACGGGCCGTGGTCACGGCTATGTGATCGCCACGCGCGAATATCGCATGGACGGACGGCGTTGCCGCGACGTGACGGCGGTGGTCTGGCGTCACGGCGATCGCTTTACGCGAGATGCCACGGCTTGCCGCCGGCACGGCGAGTGGAATTTCGTCTGATTTGACTTCGACGTTGAAAGGACCCCGCGCCAACGATGGCGCGGGGTTTTTCTTATCGGCCCTTCCATTGCGGTTTGCGCTTCTCTGCAAACGCGCGTGGCCCCTCTTTCAGATCATCACTCCTGAACATAGCTGCGACCGCCGGATATCTGTTCTGGTTCTCCAACGCAGCTGCAATTGAGTCCTCATTCAGCCCACGATAAACCGCCTGCTTGGAGGCGCGTACGGACATCGGACTGAGATCCATGATCTGTGTGGCCAGCTCCTTTGCGCGCGCCATCAGCTGTGCGGCAGGTACGACTTCGTTCACAAAGCCAAGCGACTTGCCTTCGGCCGCATCGACACGCCGCCCCGTAAGGATCATGCCTAACGCGCGTTTTGCGCCTATCTCACGCGGCAGACGATGGAGCCCACCGGCCAGTGCCGCCAATCCGACACGCGGCTCCGGCAGTGCAAACACAGCGCTGTCAGCTGCCAGGATGATGTCGCATGCGAGTGCGATCTCGAAGCCGCCGCCCATTGCAATCCCATTAACTGCCGCGATCAGTGGTTTATCCAGATCGAACCGGCTGACGATCCCACCAAATCCGCTCGGGTGGCGCGGCAGCACGGTCCCGGCGCTACCCCCGCCGGCTGCCGTCACCTTCAGATCGTTTCCGGCGCTGAACGCCCGTTCACCCGCACCCGTCACGATCGCAACCCATTGCTCCGGATCGGCTGCAAAGGCGTCGAACACCTCGGCCAATTCTGCATGCGCCGGTGCATGGAGTGCATTCATCACTTCCGGCCGATTCAGCGTAACGATCGTTAGCCTGCCGTCTCTCTCAACCTTGCAGAACTCGTATGTCATGGGCGTTCCCGTTGTTTTTCCGGCAAATTCTCCCGCTCATGGCAGTCCGCGGCAAGGCTTGGGTAACTATTTAATCCTAGTTTGTTGGCTGGTTACGGAAGCCGGTCATGTCAAACAGCTGGACCATAAGCGTCCAAGGGCGCAGCTACGGCCCTTACACGACTGAGCAAATGGACGCGTTCGTCGGCGAAGGCCGGCTGGCGGGCCACTCCCTCGTCGCGCCTGAAGGCGGAGGGCAGCCGAAGCCGGCACGCGATTATCCGGAACTTGCATCGCTGTTCGCACCTGCAGAGCCCGAACCTGCCGTTGCGGCACAGCCGTCGTCCGCTCCGCGTATTCCCACAGGTCCCATGCCTTCCGCTTCCGGTCGCTTCCTGACCGCAGCCGGCGATGGACTCGAAGAAGATACCATCTCGCCGACCTTCGGACGCAGCAATGACGAGCCGCGCACGACGGAGCGCGGACGGTTCCTCATCGTCGCCGACATGAAATCGCGCTCGATCTCAGGCCTCGAAGAGACAATCTGCAATATGGGACCGGCCTACCCGCTGATGCACCAGGCGTGGCTGCTCATCAGTGATCAGTCGATCAATGTCATCCGTAATGAGCTTGTGCAGAAGCTCGGCAAGATGGACACCATTTTCATCGTCGACGCGACACACAACAAGGCAGCCTGGTTCAATTTCGGGCCGGAGTCGGACAGCCGCATTCGACGGGTTTGGACGGCGCAGCCCGACGCACCCGTCCACCGCCGCGCCGGCTAATCAAGCCGCTTCAGCTTCTCCGCAAAGCGCTTGTGGTTGTGGACATAGCCCGCAGCCGACATCTTCAATCCGGCCAGCTCCAATTCGTTCAAAGGCCGCGCAACGCGCGCCGGTGAACCCATCACCATGGAGCCATCTGGAAATTCCTTGCCTTCCGTGATCAGCGAATTGGCGCCGACCAGACAGTTCGCACCTATCCTGCTGCGATTGAGAAGTGTCGAACCCATGCCGATGAGTGATCCACTGCCAATCATCGTCGAATGCAGGATCACGCGATGGCCGACAGTGCAATTCGCTCCAACGGTGACGGGTTGACCTGGATCCACATGAATGACCGACAGGTCCTGGATGTTGGAGTTCTCGCCTATTGTGATCCAGTCATTGTCGCCGCGCAGCACTGCGCCCCACCAGATGCTGGCGCCCTTGAGAAGCCGGACCTTGCCGATCACAACCGCAGTGGGCGCAATCCAGTAGTCACCTTCTGCGGGCAATTCGGGACACACGTCTTCAAGGGCAAAGACCGGCATGACGGAACTCCATAATGCGGCATCATTGTGACAGCCAAAATTCCCGATGGCGAGGCTTCGCGCGGGACACATGAGCCTGCATAATGCAGCCATGAGCTCTGCTTCGCGACTCCCCGCCCTCGATCACGCCCTTGCGCATGTCATCGTCGAGGACGCGATCCGAAACTATTTCCGCAAGCGGCGATCTCGCGTGCCAGCTTTCGTCGACCGGACATTCTCGCTCACGGGCGCACTGGAGACCCATCGTCACGCCCTGGGGCACGATCTGTGGCGTGCGCCATTGAACGCTGCACTCGCGGGACCACAGATCGGGCTGAACGTGGCTGCCGGCGCGCTCGGCTTGATGGGCCGCAAGGAAACCGCGCGGCGACTTCGTTCGCGCGAGCTGTTCTTCCGCACAACGGTTGCGCGAGAGATCGAGCGCCGCCTGATCGTCGATTTGCTCGAACTCCCTTACACAGGTCATGGCGAACCGTCCTTTCACGACGCGCTTGCTGTCGAAATCCTCGGCGACCGGCGTCTCGATGGCGCGATCGGCGTGCTCAATGGTCCCTGGGGCGAAAACCAGCGCCTCAAGATGGATCAGCGTCTGGCGCAACAACTCGCGATTTATCTCAATGCGCGCGGTGCGGCAGGCGAGGTGGTAAGCGCCGCGGTGACGATGGCCGCCGGCGGCGCGATGCTCCATCAGGTAACGCCTGGGTTCCTGACTTTGGGACCTGCCCTTGCACAAGCGCTGGGTGCGAAGATCGGTGGCGTCGCGGCTTTCACGGTAGCGGGCGGTGTCCTTGCTGCGAGTGCAGCCGGCGCAGCGTTTGCCGGCGTCATCACTGATCCCGCACAGGCCGCGCTGGGCCTGCATCATCATCGGCTGATCGCGCTTCTGGATGCACTGGAAGACGCCTTCCTGGGAGGCGATGCCAGGCTGCGTGTGCCGGAACAATATGCAGCGCGACTCATCGATCTCGTCGACGCTCTCGTTTCTGTTGCACAACACATGCGCGCGGGCTGAACCGTCCACAGAATTCGCATCGCCGTCACACAAACACTGCTACGCTTTTCTTGTCGGAACGTGATTCGACATCAGCGGGGGCTGATTTAGTGCGGCATTGCATAGCGCCAAGCCTCGAAAATCCGGGCAACACCGTCCGCCCTCGCACACACGCCCGTCACACCGTCCCATCCATCGCACTGTACCTGACCAGGGAGCATCCATGGCCAAGCGTTCCGCGCGTCACAAGACGCGTGAAAGTGGTTTTCATGAATCCGAGAACGTTCACCCTCTCTTTCCGTCCCGTGGCGGCTGGAATCCGCATGGCGACGAAGACGCGCGCGATCGAAAATATGTGAAAAACATCCGGGCGATGAGCCCGGCGCAACAAACATTGCTGGACGCCATCGAAGCACGTTCGGTTGTCGTTGCGCTCGGACCTGCCGGCACAGGCAAAACCTATCTCGCCATCGCCAAAGCCGTAGAAGCCCTCGAGGCCGGACGTTGCGGTCGCATCGTGCTTTCGCGGCCGGCCGTGGAAGCGGGTGAAAGCCTCGGTTTCCTTCCTGGCGATCTGCAGGAAAAGCTCGCGCCATATCTTCGCCCACTCTATGACGCGCTTACGGAACGGCTTGGTACCAAACGGCTGAAGGCGCTCGTCGCCGACGGCGTGATTGAAATCGCGCCAGTGGCGTACATGCGCGGCCGAACGCTCAGCGATTGCTATGTCGTGATCGATGAGGCGCAGAACTGCACCTACACCCAGCTGAAGATGCTTCTTACGCGATTGGGCTGGCGGTCGACGATGGTCTTGACCGGCGATCCGGATCAGACCGATCTGCTAAAGGGCATGTCAGGCCTTGGAGATATTGCTGATCGTCTCGAACGAGTTCCGGAAATCTCCGTTGTCCGTCTCGGCGACGCAGATATTGTGCGACATCCGCTCGTTGCTGGAATGCTGTCGGTCCTCTAGTCGCGAACTCCAAAAGACAAAACGGCCGTTCCTCGCGGGGCGGCCGTTTTCTTTTTTGCCACCCTTGACGCGACCCAAATCCAAGCGTACTTAGCCATCTAGTTACTTAGCCAGTCGGTTATATACGCATGCAGCAAGACGCTCTCAGTCTCAAGTTTTCGGCTCTGGCTGACCCCACCAGGCGCGCCATCCTTGCACGGCTTGCGCTGGGTGAGACCTCGGTCACGGAACTCGCCGAACCGTTCGACATGAGCCTGCCCGGCATCTCTAAGCATCTGAAAGTCCTCGAGCACGCCGGACTGATTACGCGGGGGCGCGAAGCGCAGTGGCGGCCCTGCCGGATCGAACCCTCTGCGCTGAAGACCGTCGATGACTGGCTCGAGGAATACCGCCGGCTCTGG
>DASZCC010000291.1:0-2162 GCA_035943485.1 Rhizomicrobium sp.
ATCCGCAGACCAACCAGGGCGTCTGCGCCGACGCCATCGCAACTCTGGAAGGGATCACGCGCGAAGACGTGGACCAGCTTGCGCTGGAGAGCCAACGCCGCGCCGCCGCCGCTATCGCGGGCGGTTATTTCAACAAGAGCCTGGTGACGGTCTACAACGACGACGGATCGGTCGCACTCGACCACGAGGAATTCCCGCGGCCCAACACCACGCTCGAAGGCCTCAATGGATTGAAGCCGTCATTCGAGCAGCTCGCCGATGTGCCGCTCAACGATCAAGGGCTGACCTTCCGCTCGCTGATCCTGCAGAAATATCCGGACCTGAAGATCAAGCACATCCATCACGCCGGCAATTCATCAGGCGTCGTGGACGGCTCGGCGGCGTTGCTGCTGGCCTCGCCCAGCTACGCCAAGGCCCACGACATGAAGCCGCGGGCCCGCGTCGTGGCGACAGCCAACCAGGGCGATTGTCCGACGCTGATGCTCAATGCTCCGGTGCCGGCGGCGCGCCGCGTTCTGGCGCGCGCGGGTCTCACGCTGGACGATATCGATCTTTTCGAGATCAACGAGGCGTTCGCAGTGGTGGCCGAGAAGTTCATTCGCGACCTCAAGCTCGACCGCGACAAGGTGAATGTGAACGGCGGCGCGATGGCGCTGGGCCATCCGATCGGCGCGACGGGTTCGATGCTGATCGGAACGATGCTGGATGAGCTGGAGCGCCGCGACCTGCATCGCGGCCTGATCACCATGTGCGCCGGTGGTGGCATGGCGCCTGCGATCATCATCGAGCGGATTCACTGACGTGAAGAACCGGCGCGCCGCTTTAGGCGCGCCGGCTTATTTCACATCTGCTGCGCGAGCCACGCGCCACTAACCGGTGCGCCGATCTTCTGCTGCGCCTGCTCGTAAGCAACCGGGCGCTGGATGTTCAGCCGGGCGCGTGCGGCGTCGAGCGGCTCGGCGAACAGCACCTCGATGTCTTCCTTATGCAGCCACGACGCCTTGCGGCCGTGGCGATAGCCTTCCCAGATTGCGCGTGTGACAGAACGGCTGTGCGGCTCAGTCAGGCTCTTGAGCGCGCCGGATACTGCGATGAAGGCCCAGCCCAGACCTTTACTCTGCGCGTAGGAGAACGCGACGAGGCACAGTTCGCCCAGCGGGTCGTCCGCCTTGTAGCCTGTCAGGACGTGCCAGATGTCATGCAGGTCGCGTTCCCGACGACCGAACCACACATGCGGGTGTTCGCTGTCGCCCTCGTGTTCGACCTCACGGCTCACGGCGGCGAGGCCATCCGCGGAGTAGCCGGTGCGCGCGAGGAAGTCGCGGTACGCTGCACCAACGGTGCCCGGCGCAAACTGCGCGAGGAACGCCTGATCGGTCAGCTTCTCCACCAGCTCGACGCGCTTGAAGGCGATGCGGCCGCCCTCCGGCGTCTGGAGCAGGCGGTGGTAGTTGCGCGCGGACGTCCCGGTGTTCAGCGCCGCCATGATGCGGAAGACCTGCGCCGTGTCGTTTGGATCGTTGAGAAGGGCACGGGTCGCGCGAAACGCGCCTTTCCAATCTTTCCTGTTGCTGCTGAGAGCTGCCGAAGAGGTCATCGCGCACCTATCTGATAATCTAGATTGTCAGATTGTCAGATGTATAGACTTTGTCAAGCGGTGCAGAGAAAATGGGCGCATGAAATTAGAAAAACGGCGCTATTCCGGCCAAAGTTTTGCCGATCGTCAGGGGGACCGTCAGGCCCGCCTAGTGCAAGCCGCTCTTGCGGTGGCGGGCCGCTTCGGCCTGGAAGGCACTTCAGTCGCCGCCATCTGCGCGGAGGCCGGCCTTACGGCGCGCTACTTCTATGAGTCCTATCCGAGCCGCGAGGCGATCTTCGTGGACGCCTATCGGATGGCGCAGGAATTGTTGCTGGGCCGGATGGAGGAGGAGAAAGGGGGCAGGGACCCGGCGAAAGCCGCGCTTACTGGCTTCTACTCCGCGATCTATGCGAATCCCGGACTGGCGCGCGTCTTCCTCGTTGATCTCGATGACCACGGCCCGGCAATGCGCGCGGCCAGTCAGGAAGGCGGGGCAAAGCTCGCGAAGGCATTTGGCCTGAAGGCAAAACACCCGCTGGCGATTGCCGGCATCGTGGGTGCTGTCGTCGACATCGCCAAGCGA
>DASZCC010000292.1:0-3727 GCA_035943485.1 Rhizomicrobium sp.
CTCAGCACATCGGCGGGACGGCCGCTGACGTCGAGCAGATCGATCACGGGCGCGAAGCCGGCATCAAGGACGTGGAGCGCACTGGTGATGGCACCCGCCCGGCGCTGGCGTTCCAGCGGCACGCGCGCAACACGCGCGAGCGCTGCCGCCACCGGCATAGGAGCGACTTTGCCTGCGGCTTCGGGGACCGCGCTGTAGTGCGCGGCCCAATAGGCGAAGGCGTCGCGCAGCTCATGCCGGCGCTGCGGCGTCTCCGCATCGAGCAGGCTGCGCGCCGCATGACCGACACGGATGACGCCGTGCAAGGCCGCCGCCGACACGCCCGGCGCCAGCCGCTTCGTCCACGCCGTCACGCCGTCGCGCCAGTGACCGGCGGCGAAATCAGCGTCGAGCGCGACCGCCCAGTCCTCGCTGTGTTCATTGCCGAGCGCCGCCTTCCAGTCATCGAAGGGATGTGACGGACGTTGCCGCGGCAGAAGCGCGCCGCGGTACTGCCAGTTCTTCTCAAGCCAGGGCAGCGCCGCGTCGCTCCGGCCCAGCGCGCACATCGCCTCGATCGCCATCGGCGCGTGATTGGTGAAGCTGTTGCTCAGATCGGGCGCAAAGGCCGAGAGCCTGTCCAGCGCCGTATCCATCACCGAATAATCCGCCATGACGCACCCTTTCTAAAGGTTCGACTTGAGAATATACCCACCCTTGATTTACTCAAGTCTTTACTTTAGAAATTAGAGCATGACCGCCATGCCGGAAGCGACGGGCCGCGCCGCCGTTCTTGAAATCCTGAAGCGTGACGGGCCGATCTCGGCGGACGACGTCGCCGCACGGCTCGATGTCACGACCATGGCGGTGCGGCATCATCTGGCCGCACTGGAAGACGAGCAGCTTGTCACGCACGCTCCGGTTCACAACGGCCGCGGCCGTCCTGTCAGCAAATGGCAGGTGACCAGCGCGGCGGACGCGCATTTCGCCGACAGCCACGCATCGCTGGCCACCGATCTGATCGGCCAGATGAAGAAGGCGTTTGGTGAAGAAGGTCTCGACAGACTGCTTAAACTTCGCAACGCCGATCTTGAGAAGGCCTATCGCGCCAAGACCGACAAGGCCGCAACCCTCAAGGCCAAGCTGGACGCGCTGGCGAAGATCCGCAGCGCCGAAGGCTATATGGCCGAGGTGAAACGCGAGCCGGAGACAGGCCATTGGCTGTTCGTCGAGAACCACTGCCCCATCTGTTCCGCCGCCCGTCTCTGCACGGGGCTGTGCCGCGAGGAACTGGCCCTGTTTCACCGTGTCTTGGGCAGGGACATCAAGGTGGAGCGCCTGAGCCACATCCTGGCCGGCGCCTCGCGCTGCGCCTACCGCGTAACCCCAGCCTAGGCACGAACAATTTACAAAATCGGGTCATGCTCTAGGTTCGCCTGAACCCCAGTTGCGGTCCCCTAGTGTCTGAGCCTGTCCTCGAACTGTCGAACGTGACCAAGCGCTTCGGCGAGTTCACCGCTGTGAACGACCTGTCGCTCTCGCTGCCGCGCGGCAGCATCCTCGGCTTCCTCGGCCCCAATGGCGCCGGCAAGACGACGACGCTGCGCATGCTGCTGGGCATCCTGCCGCCCGACACCGGTTCGATCCTCGTGCTGGGGCAGCGCATCGGTCAGGTGCGCGCCCGCATCGGCTATCTGCCGGAGGAACGCGGGCTCTATCGCCGGATGCGCGCCGACGCCGCCATCGCTTATATCGCGACGCTGAAGGGCCTTCGCAGCGCCGACGCGCTCGCCCGCGCGCGCAAGCTGCTCAACGATTTCGGCCTCGGTGCTTTCGCGCGCGTGCGAATCGAAGGCTTGTCGAAGGGCATGGCGCAGAAGGTCCAGTTGCTCGCCGCCGTCGCGCATGATCCTGAATTCGTCATCCTCGATGAACCGTTCTCCGGCCTTGATCCGGTGAACCAGAGCGATCTTGAGGTCTTCGTGCGCAAGCTTGCGGCAGAGGGCAAGACGATCCTGTTTTCCACCCATACGATGCAGCACGCTGAACGTCTCTGCGATCAGCTGGTCATCGTGGCCAAGGGCCGCAAGCTGTTCGACGGAACGCTCGAAGGTGCGCGCGGCCTGATGCCCCGGCGCGCACGCCTCGCCGCAGAAGCCAATCTGGGCTTCCTTGCCGCTGTGCCTGGTGTCACCCGTGCAATACCGCCCAAAGACGGCGAGACGTTGTGGACGCTCGACCTGAAGGAAGGCGCCGATGGCGGCGCCCTGCTCGCCGCCGCTTTCCAGAAGGGCGTGGCGCTCACGCATTTCGACCTGTCGCCGCCCAGCCTGCATGACGTGTTCGTCTCGCTGGTCGGAGGTGCGGCATGAGACGGACGCTCCTCATCGCGCGGCAGGAATTCGTCAAATACATCACGCGCCGCGGCTTCTGGATCTCGATCTTCCTGTTTCCGGTCTGGCTGGCGCTCATCGCGGTCGTGCCGGTGCTGACCGCCGGCGGTGCAAGCGGCCCGAGCGCGTTCACAGTGATCGACCGTGCCGGCGGCTATACGACCGCAATCCGCGAGGCTGTGATGCGCGCGAATGACGGCGCCCCGGTGCAATTTATCTATGTCCCGCCGCCCAAGGCGATCGTCGATGCGGATCATCTCGCCAAGGTCTTGCGGCCCTATCTGTCCGGCAATCCGCCGCAATTCGATGCCGTCGTGCTCGTGCCGAAGGATTTCGGCCAGCCGGGCCACATGACCGCCCAGATCTTTGCGCACAGCCTCGACAGCAACGCCTTCTCGGACCGGGTCAACGCCGCCCTGACCGAGGTGTTGAGACTGAATGCCGTCAGGAAGATGGCCCCGTCGCTCGCTGGCTCGCCGGAACTCACGGTGGCCGCCTCCGTCGCCCACCGCAAGGTTGCGGCAACCGATGATGGCAACGACTTTGCCTCCTACATTCCGGTGGCGCTCGCCTTCCTCCTCTTCATCGTCTCGGTGATGAATTCGAGTACCCTGCTGCAGGGCGTGATCGAGGAAAAATCCACCCGCATGATCGAGGTGCTGCTCTCCTGCGCCACGCCGCGCGAGATCACCACCGGCAAGCTGCTGGGCGTGATCGCAGTCGCTCTCGTCACGGTGTTCCTGTGGGGTGCGATCCTGCTGGCGATGACTTCGTTGGCCGGTCACGGCACAGTCGGCCTCGTCTTCTCGGCACTGGGCAGCGTGGCGGAGGGCGGCAACCTGCCCCTCATGCTGCTCTACTTCCTGTGCGGTCTTTTGATCTTCGGCTCCATCTTCCTGGCGATCGGCAGCATGGCCAACTCGCTAGCCGACGCGCAGTCCCTGCTCGGCCCCACCATGCTCATCCTGATGTTCCCGAACCTGATGATGGCCGGCGTCCTGCGCGCACCCAACGGGACACTGGCGACCGTGTTCTCATGGATACCGATCTACACGCCGTTCTTCATGATGCTGCGGCTCTCGTACCATCCGCCGCTATGGCAGGTGATCGGGACCGCGATACTGACGCTCGTGACGGCGACGGTCCTGATCATGTGGACCGGCCGGGTGTTCGCCAAGCACGTACTGTCGACCGAGAAGCCACCGACAATGGGCAGGCTGTTCTCGCGGATGTTTCGGCGGGCTTGAACTGGGAATCGTGCGTGCTGCGTGGCTCCGCTTCGCGGAGCACCTCAGCATGACGAGACTTGTCATTGCACCGCTCGCGTCATGCTGAGGTGCCCGGCATCAGCCGGG
>DASZCC010000293.1:0-3033 GCA_035943485.1 Rhizomicrobium sp.
CTGGCGAACGGTCAGCCGCTGCCGCGCAATTTCTATCAGCGCTCGGCTGCGGCCGGTTACACGCCGGTGCCGATCGATCCCTTCGCGCGCGTGACGGATGCGAACTCAGAATATCACGAGATCATGGAACAGGGCGGCATCTCGGCGCAGGCCGACTGGCAGTTCAGCGGCGGCTATTCGCTGACCTCGATCACCGCCTGGCGCTTCTGGAACTGGAATCCGGACAATGACGGCGACAGCACGGCGCTCTCGGTGCTGACACGCGCACGCCAGGCCGATCAGGAGAGCTCCTTCAGTCAGGAACTGCGCATCGCCTCTCCGACGGACTCGACGTTCGAGTACAGCGCCGGGCTCTATTACTTCTGGGAAGACGACAAGGGCTTCGGACTGCAGAGCTATGGCCAGGATGCGCCGATCTGGATCCTGGGCGCCAACAATCCGACCAACCAGCTCGCGCTGAACGGCGTCTCGATCGTGTCGCGCTCCGATCCGCGTATAAATTCCTTCGCGGCATACGGCCAGGCGACATGGCACATCACGCCAGATCTCGATCTCATCGGCGGCGTTCGCTACACCTATGAGGAGAAGAGCGGCACGTTCAGCCAGATCGTGCGCGGCGGTCCGGACCTGTCGACGCTTCCACCTGCGCAAGTCGCCGTCATCCAGGCGACGCGCGCAGCTGTAGGCCTTGTCCCCATCACGCCTTATCGCGCCACCGAGAACAAGGGCGAGCCGTCGGGTCTCGTGACCGCGGTCTACAAGTTCGATGACGCGCTGAGCGGCTATGCCACCTTCAGCCATGGCGCGAAGTCGGGCGGTCTCAATCTCACCAATATTCCGCCTTCGATCCCCAAAACTGTCGAGCCGGAATACGAAGACAACTACGAGATCGGCCTCAAGTCGGTGTGGTTCGACCATCGTCTGGTGCTGAACGCCGACGCGTTCTGGGACAACGACACGAACTACCAGGCAACGATCGTCAATTCCTCGACCGGCATCGTGAACTACATCGCCAATATCCCGAGCGTGCGATCGCGCGGCTTCGAGGCGGATCTGCGTGCTGAGCCGATCGACGGGCTGTCGACCTATCTGTCGGGCGCCTACACCGACGCGATCTACGACAAGTATCCCGGCGCGCCCTGCCCGATCGAGGACTACACGGTCAGTCCGGCCGGCAAGCTCGTCCAGACGATCTGCAATCTGAGCGGCAAGGCGCTTCCCGCCGTATCGAAATGGGCTTTGTCGGCCGGCAGCGAGTATGACCATGCGCTCAGCGACGTCGGCATTCCCGGCTTCGAGGGTTATGTCGGCGCCGATGTGAGTTATCACTCGAGCTATTTCAGTTCGGCGGATGACTCGATCTACGGCCGTGTACCGGGCGCTGCGGTCACGAACTTCCGGCTTGGCGTGCGAACGGAAGACGGCCACTGGGATGCGAGCGTCTGGGCGCTGAACGCCTTCGACACGCACTACTACCAGACCATCGGCAAGGTCACGTTCAACTCCGGTGCGCTCAGCGGCCTGCTCGGCGATCCGCGCACCGTCGGCGTCACGCTCCGCGTCAGCTATTGAGGATCACATCCATGAAACGTCTCGCTTTAGCGGCGCTTGCTGCCGTTCTGCCCGTTGCCGCGCAGGCTGTTCCCAGCGTCTATCCGACCGGCGTCACGATCTATGATCCGGCGCTCGCGTATAACAGCTACGTTGTGTTCGGCGGCACTGACCACAAGACGCATCTCATCGACATGAACGGGCATGAAGTGCACCGTTGGGAGTTCGCCGGCTTCCCGAGCGAGCTGCTTGACCCCGCGGTAACAGGCGGCAAGCTTGGCCATGTGCTGGTGCAGCTGTCGACCGACGAGCGCGCCGGCGCAGGCGTCGTGCCGAACATGCCGGCCGAGTTCCGCAATCGCACGATCGGCGAGCTGGACTGGGACGGCAAGACCGTCTGGGAATGGGGCGAACAGGCGCCCGGCGGCGCGGCGCGTCAGCATCACGACTGGTATCGTCTCGCCAACGGCAACACGCTGATCCTCGCGAACGCCCTGCATCCGATCGACGGGTTCAAGCTGCCGAAGATCCTCGACGATGTGATCTATGAGGTGACGCCGGACGGCGAGATCGCCTGGCAATGGGCTGCGTCAGACCACATCGCAGAGATTTTTACCAAGGACGAGCTCGCGCTGGTGCACAATCCGGCCTCGCCCGACTATCTGCACTTCAACGACATGACGCCGCTTGGTCCGAACAAGTGGTTCGATGCCGGCGACAAGCGCTTCGATCCGGAAAATATCCTGGTGGATTCGCGCAACGCGAACTTCATCGCGATCATCGACCGCAAGACCGGCAAGATCATCTGGCAGCTCGGTCCCGATTACCCGCATGTACCGCCGGGAACGCCGCTGCCCCATGCGGTGGATCAGATCAGCGGCCAGCACGACGCGCACCTGATCGAGCCCGGCCTGCCCGGCGCCGGCAACCTCATCGTGTTCGACAACCAGGGCGAAGGCGGCTATCCGCCGGCGCCGCTGGGCGTGAACTCCGGTTCGCGCATTCTGGAGATCGATCCGGTGAAGAAGCAGATTGTCTGGCAATACACCGCCGAGAACAGCGGCCGGCCGGGCTGGACGTTCTACAGCTCGTTCATCTCCAGCGCACGGCGACTGCCCAATGGCAACACGCTGATCGACGAAGGCATGAACGGCCGTTTCTTCCAGGCGACGCCGGCGGGCAAGATCGTATGGGAGTATGTCAGCCCATACTTCGCGACATCACCCGTGGGCGCCACGTCGACGACGCCCGTGCTGACCAACTGGGTCTATCGCGCCCAGCCGGTGCCCTATGAATGGGTGCCGGCGGGCACGCCGCGATCGGAGACAGCGGTGGAGGTGAAGTGAGAACTAAATTGTCATCCCGGCCGAGCGCAGCGAGAGCCGGGACCCGTCTCGACGCGTTTGAAATGGGTCCCGGATAGTCTCGCTGCGCGAGCCTTCCGGGATGACAATTCCACTAAGCCGCAACCAACTTCGTGCG
>DASZCC010000294.1:0-15300 GCA_035943485.1 Rhizomicrobium sp.
ACGCGGCATGGCTGGATCAGGGTTTCCCCCATTGTCCAAGATTCCCAACTGCTGCCTCCCGTAGGAGTCTGGGCCGTGTCTCAGTCCCAGTGTGGCTGATCTTCCTCTCAGAACAGCTATCGATCGTCGCCTTGGTGAGCCGTTACCTCACCAACTAGCTAATCGAACGCGGGCTAATCCTTCGGCGATAAATCTTTCTCCGTAAGGACGTATACGGTATTAGCTGCAGTTTCCCGCAGTTGTTCCGTACCGAAAGGTATATTCCCACGTGTTACGCACCCGTCCGCCGGTGATGTATTGCTACATCCCCTAGACTTGCATGTTTGAGGCCTGCCGCCAGCGTTCGTTCTGAGCCAGGATCAAACTCTCAAGTTATGATCCTGAACTCACGCTGACAAATTTTGCGTTTGTTCGCATGACAATTTGACAAGGGTTTGATCGTCTCGAGCCCGTCACAGGTCCGAGCCGATCAATCATGTTTTTTCGTCTTGCAAAGAGAACGCGAGCATCAGCATGAGCTCGATTCTTTAGCGTCCAAAGCACAAGGCTTCAGACGTGGCGATCGAGCCGCCGCCCACGTTCCCCTTCCTGTAATCACAATGTCAAAGAGCCTGAATGAACCCGGAAAACCGTTCCCACTCAGAAACAACGCCGAACCGGTGTTCGCACCCGCGTTCGGCGTGGGCGCGGTGTATAGGTGGGCGAAGTTTGGCTGTCAAACCCTAAAGCGGCTGAAAATGCAGAAATTTCTGGCCGCCTGTGGACAGGCGGAAACCATATCGCCTTACGGCGTCGGCCTCCGCTGTCACCACAACATGTAGATGGCCCTGCCATCGTCGATATCAAGAACGGCTGGCTGGCACTTGTGTCAGGAATCCCGCCAAATACCGCAAGAAAAGAACAAGACGGGAGGCGCTGGTGACAGTGATCCACGGCGAGGTGGCCAAAGGCTTCGAAGGCGTGCGCCAGGCCTTCGAACAGGGACAGGCGCGCGACGCCGGCGGCGCGCAGCTTTGCGTCTACCGGAACGGCGAGAAGGTCGTGGATCTGTGGGGCGGCCACAATGGCGACCGTCCGTACACAGAGGACACGCTTGCGATCCTGATGTCGTGCAGCAAGGGCGTGACGGCGACGCTGGCGCACATCCTTGTTGATCGCGGGCAGCTCGATCTCGATGCGCCGGTCGCGAAATACTGGCCAGAGTTCGCACAGAGCGGCAAAGGCGCGATCACCACGGCGCAATTGCTCTCGCATAAGGCCGGCTTGGCGAGTTTCGATCCTGAGACCGGCTTCCGCGTCGAGGAGATGGTGGACTGGGATCGCTGCACCGGCCTGCTCGCAGCAATGGCGCCGTTGTGGGAGCCGGGCACGGCCTATGCCTATCACGCGCTCACCTATGGATTTCTGCTCGGCGAAGTGATCCGCCGCATCACCGGCAAACGTATCGGCCAGGTGCTGCAGGACGAGATCGCAGGCCCCCTCGGCGTGGATATCTGGTTCGGCCTGCCCGAACGCGAAGAGCATCGCGTCGCGAAGCATTTCTATCCACCGAAGCATTTTGATCCCGCGATGCTGGTGGCGCGCCAGGCGGCGCTTGGCGTCGACATGAACACGCGTCTGGCACGTGCCATGTCCGGGCAGACGATGCGCACCTTCACAGACTTCGATGTGCTGAACACGCGGGCGGCGCATGCTGCGGAGATTCCCGCCGGCGGCGGCATCGGCAATGCGCGCGCGCTCGCGAAGATGTATGCGGCGACGATGGGCGAGGTCGACGGCGTGCGGCTCTATTCGAAAGCGACAATGGAGAAGGCGCGTGTCTGGCAGACGCAGGGCCTTGGCGCGCCGGGCGACTACGCGAAACTCCCGGCCCGCGATCCGTTGCGCCTGGCGTTGGGCTATGAACTGGCGAACCCGGTTGCGCCGAAGCTTGGCGAGGGTTCCTTTGGTCACTCCGGCGCAGGCGGCCGACTCGGCTATGCGCATCCGGATAGTGGCATCGCTGTCGGATATGTCTGCAACAACATGGTCTGGGATTCGATCAAACCTGATCCGCGCTGGCTGCCCTGGACGGCGGCGTTGACGGACATACTCGCGGCATGAAAAACGGCGCCGGAAGTTTCCGGCGCCGTTTCACTTAAGTTGGGCTCAATCAGAAGCGCGGGTGAGACAGCACGGCCGCGTTGCGAACTTCGCTTGGCGTGAAGTCCGTCACCGCTACGCCGGCGTCCGGATCAAAGCGGACGTGATCAGCACGAATCCACGCAACTTCGCGATCGTCGACCCGGATGCCCACGCGCATGACGCCATCGACACGATCGATATCGCGGATGCGGCCGACTTCACGGCCTTCCACATCAACAACGGCCTTACCGATCAGATCATCGCCGTGCATGAGCGCGACGTCCTGGAAATTGTCGTGACCGTAGAAGGCATTCCAGGTGCGACCGTGATTGTCGTGCATGTCGCGCTCGTGATCATAGTGCGCACGGGCACGGTTGTAGTCCTCCTGCTGTGCGCGATAGCGATCGAGTTGCTGCTGATACGCCGCGCTCTTGGCATCGTAATCGGCATGCGCGGCATCGTTTGCATCCGCATCCTGATTGGCCTGTGCAGCCGCTTTGTCGTTGAGCTGGTTTGTCTGTGCCTGCTCATCCGGTGTCGGATTGGTATTGTAATAGCGATCTGACTGCGCCATCGCAGGCGCCGTCATCAGCAAGCCTGCCGCCAAAGCGGCGCCTGCCATCATTCTGCCTTTGATGTTCATGTCATCCTCCATCTGCTGGCGAGGAAACGTGCGAGTGATAGGACCGTTCCGGTCAGCCGGTCAGCGCGCGCATTACATCGGCAACCATGGCAACCGCTGTTTTGTCGTTAACGCCAAGATCGGCAAGCTCTTCATCGGCATAGGCATCGCAAAGCCGCTCAGCGGTGAGCAGTGACACGACCACTTCGGAGACGGGGCGTCCGCCCGCAAGCCGCGCGATCTGCGCCTTGCGCGCTGCCGCACGTGCTTTCCGTACGCGCGGTTCCTCCACCGTCAGATAACGCAGCGAACATCGAAACACGCGGAAACGCACGTGGAAGTCGAGCACGATCCGGGCCGCGGCGAGCGCCTTTCCCTTCTGTGGTGGCGCCTCGAGCACCACGTTCAGGGCCTCCGACTGCGCCGTCCACCAGCCATCGTAGATGGCGAGAAAGATCGCGATCTTGTCCTCAAAGTGCCGGTAGAAGGTCTGTGGTGCAAACCCCGCGCGGCGCGCGATGCGGTTGGTGTCGGTGCCGAGAAAACCTCGTGAATTGAACTCTTTTTGCGCCGCGGAGAGCAGGCTTTCGCGGGTGGCGTCAGGATCGCGCGGCATGTGATTTGTCCATCACTTCGGCCTCTTTCTTACGCGGACTTCGAGGTCGTTGTCATGTGCACCCTGTTAGTGATAATACTATCACAAATGGAGGACCGCATGGCAGCTCACTGGGTAGCGATCGCAGGACGCGCGATCCTGGCACTTCTCTTCATTCTGGCAGGCGCGACGAAGCTCATCGGACCGAAGCCATTCCGCGAGCATATGCAGGCCGAGCATGTGCCGACCGTGCTGCTCATTCCGGTCGCGTTGTTCGAAGTCGTGGCCGGCGCGGCTCTTCTGGCAGGTTGGATGCCTATGCTGGCGGCCGGCGCACTCAGCCTGTTCTGCATGGCGACCGCGATCGTCTTCCATCGCAATTTCGCGGTGCGCGCGGAGCGCACGGCCTTCAGCAAAGATCTCGCGCTGGCCGGCGCACTCGCCTTCGTCGCTGCGGTGAGCCTCACATGAACATGGAGATCACGCCGCAAAGTCTACGCGCCGCTGTCGGCGCACAGGAACCCATCACCTGGATCGGCCAGCTCGCCGCCACCCGTCGCGGCAAAGGACCGGCCGTGCTTTGCCTTCACGCCATCGGCCACGGCGCGCGCGATTTCGAGCTGCTGGCGGAGCGCATCGGCGCACGCTTTGAGGTGATCGCGCTGGACTGGCCGGGACAAGGACGCTCTGCCTCGGACGGCGTGCCCGCAAGCGCCGTGCATTACGAAACCCTTGTGGCACAGGCGATGGACGCGCTTGGTCTGGACTCCGCAATTCTCATTGGCAATTCCATCGGCGGTGCAACGGCGCTCCGTTTCGCAGCTCACAATCCGGCACGTGTCCGCAGACTTGTTCTATGCGACAGCGGTGGCTTATTCGCGGTGCCAAAGATCGGCGCAGCGGTCATTCGCCGGTTCGCGGCGTTCTTCGGTGCCGGCGAGCGCGGCCGCCGCTGGTTCGGCCCGGTGTTCCGCTTCTACTACAAGCGCGTCCTGACCGCCCCGCCATCGTACCCGCAACGCGATCGCATCATCGCTTCGGGTTATGAGATCGCCGCGCCTCTGCGCCAGGCCTGGGAGAGCTTCGCGCGGCCGGAAGCCGATATCCGCGCGCTTGCTGAGCAGATCGCATGCCCTGTGTGGTTTGCTTGGGCCAAAAAGGACTCGATCATCCGCTGGAAGGCTGTCGCGCCGATGGTGCCGCGTTTCAGGAACGCGCGCGTCACCCATTTCGAAGGCGCCCATGCGCCCTTCCTCGAAGACCCGGAGCATTTCGCCCGGAGCTTCGAGGAGTTTGCGGCAAGTCTTTAAGCGCCTAATGCGCCGGCGGCAGCGTCGGTGACGGACACGGCGTGCCTGGCGGCACAGTGGCCGGGCATCCCGGTGTCGGCGAGCAATTCATGCTCGCACCCGGCGTGCACTGCGTCGGCGGCGTGATCGGGTTGGTCGCACCGGCAGGCGCGACGGTTCCGCCCGGTTCAACTGTGCCGTTCGCGTTCGGCATCGCCGTGCCGTTGGTACCTTCGGGCGTGTGATTGGCATTCGGCATCACGGTACCGGCCGGCATCGGCATCGTGGGCGTCGTGTTCGCGTTGGGCATCGTCTGCGCGAATGCGCCGGTGATCGTCAGCGCCATCGCGCCGGCAAGCAATAAGTGCCTGTTCATCGTGTTCTCCCTGAACCTGTCGTTCACCGAACGCGTGGGCAAAGACCAATGTTCCGGGAACCCCGATCACCTCTGACGTTGCGCGTCATAGGCCTCGTCGTACTGCATCACGCCGACGCGATTGCCTTCCGGATCGTCGAGATAGAGCAACTCGCCGACCGTCTCGATCCGCATGCGGGGCATGGTAATCGTTCCCCCGGCCGGTGCGATCTTCTTCTCGATGTCGGCAATCGAGTCGACGCCGACGGTGATCTCGAAAGCGCGATAGCCGGTCCCGGTCAGTTTCTCCTGCCGCGCGTGGAGGGATCCCTCCAGTCCAGCACCGCGGATCAGATAGAAGCCGGGCGGCCCCCAGTCCTCGAAGGTCCAGCCGAACAGCGCCTCGTAGAATTTGCGGGCGCGGGCGACATCGTCGGCCATGATCGAGAAGAATCGGACATGGTTGGGCATGGGGATCACTCCGGCAGAACAGGGCACAGGCCGAGCTTAAACCGCCGAAAATGCGGCGCGATACAGGCATACTGACAAGAACTGTCGGTTATGCGACAAATTCAGGCATGGAATATGCCCTTCGCAGTGTCGGCCTGACCTATGCCGACCGTCACATGCTTCACGCCCACAGCCACCCCTGGGGCCAGCTCATCTTCGCGGTCCACGGGACCATGCGCGTAGAGGCCGCCGACATGCTGTGGCTTGTTCCGCCCGGCCGGGCGCTGTGGGCGCCGCCTGGTGTGACGCATGCGATCGAGGCGCGGGGCGCGCTCGGACTCCGCACTGTCTACGTCCCGCCCGAGCGAGCAGGCGCCCTGCCCGCCGTCTGCACCGCGATGGAAGCAGACGACCTCCTGCGCGCGCTGATCCTGCACATTGTCGAAGACCGGCAGATGCTCGAGGCCGGCAACGATGTCGACGAGCGTCTTGCCGGCGTGTTCCTCGACAGGCTGGCAGCGGCGCCGCGCTTGATGCTGAACCTGCCGATGCCGCGCGATTCCCGGATGAAGACCCTCGCATTCCGGCTGCACATGATGCCGAACTCGACGCACACACTCCCGCGGCTGGCCAAAGCTGCCGGCGCGAGTGCGCGTACCGTGCAGCGCGTGTTCCTCGAGGAGACTGGGATGCGCTTTGTCGAATGGCGGCAGAGGTTGCGCCTGATCCACGCGATTATCGCGCTGGAGAACGGAGCTTCCGTCACTGCAGCGGGGACCGGCGCAGGCTACGCGTCGACGAGCGCTTTCATTGCTGCGTTCCGTGCGCAGACGGGTGAGACACCGGCGAAGTTCAAGCGCACTAGGCCGCGGTGATATATTCCCGCAACGACGCGGCTTCCTGCACCGTCTCCGCAATGCGCGTCTTCACGACGTCACCGATCGAGATGATGCCTGTGAGCTTGTCGTTGTCGATCACCGGGACATGACGGAAACGTCCGACCGTCATCATCTCCATCAGTTCCTCGACCGAGTCCTGCTCGCAGCAGGTCGCCACCGCGCGTGTCATGTACGAACTGACGGGGCGCGCAAGCGCGGACACGCTGGCATCCGCCACCGCGCGCACCACATCGCGCTCCGACAGGATGCCGGCGAGATTACCCGCCTCGTCCCGCACCACGATCGCGCCGATGCGTTTGCGCGCGAGAAGGCGCGCTGCTTCTGACAGCGTGGCGTCGCTCGAGATCGCGATCACATCGCGGCCTTTTTCACCCAGGATATGTCTGACTTGCATGGCGCTCTCCTCCATCTTCGGCCCATCGACCGGCAGGAACGCCCTCACCGCTTTGATCTCTGTCCGGCTGCCCGGCGGCTTTCTTGCGGTGGAACGCGGCTTCTCGGCCCGCAGTCCCGCCCGAAGATGCTGCGCTTGAACTTATTCCGATACAAGTGAAACGCCGTCTTTACGATAACCGCCAAGGAAAGGCGCAGAGAAGGCCATGAATTGGCCTTTGCTGCACTTGCACAATTTGCCCAAACACTTGGCCCTTGGTCCAATTTTCACTGGCGGGGTGATTAGTAATGTCAGCCGGTCAGATTGCAACCGGAGATTGCATGACCCGCGCACCCGCACGTATCGCTGCCATTTGCTTTGTCCTCTCAGCCTTTGCCATCCCGCAGGCGTTCGCGGACGATGATCCAGCCCCGCTAAACGATAGTGTGGGGGCCGGTACCGCCACCGCGACCCTGAATATTCAAGCCACAATAATGGCCAGCTGCTCGGTCACTGGAAACACGCTCGACTTCGGCCAGGCTTCAGGCGTTCGCCTTTTCGCCGGCGTCTCTGCTACCCAGCGACCGCAGACCACCATCAACGTGCTCTGCACCAAGGGCGTGAACTATCAGGTCGGCATCGGCGATGGTTCGAACGTATCGGGTGGACAACGCCGCTTGGTCAACAACGGCAATTACATGAGTTACGAACTCTACAAGTCCCTGACCGGATCGGACCGTTTCGGCGATGCCGACACGTCCCAGCGTGTTTCAGGCACCAGCACAGGCAGCTCCGTAGGCGTGCCAGTCTTTGGACAGATCATGTCTGGCACCACTGTTCCGGCCGGGCAGTATCTCGATACCGCGACGATCACTGTTTACTTCTGAAGCCCGCTAATGCCGCGAAGCATTTCGCATGGCATGTTGTTTATCGCCGCAACTGTTCTGATTTCTCCGTCGACGCGGGCTGCAGAAAGCAGCCTCGTCACAAGCAACACGCGGCTCGACTTCGAAGCCGGCAATAACGTTCAGGCCATCACGATCGCGAACCCCGGTGCCGCGCCGATCCGTGTCCAGGCGCGCATCCTGCGCTGGCATGACAGCGGCACGGCCGACATCTACAGCCCAACCACGGATATCGGATTCAGTCCGGCGCTTTTCTCGCTGGCGCCACAAGCCAGCCAGTTCATCCGCTTTGTTGTGCTCGCGCCACGCAGCGAACGCGAGACGGCTTACCGGCTAGTGATCGATCAATTGCCGGACGCTCCAACCGCCCGGCATGTGGCTTTCCCGGTGCGTCTCATCATTCCGGTCTTCGTCGACACCTATGACAGGAAGGCCGCGCCGCACCTGACATGGCGCGCATATGCAGAACACAGGCGCGTGACACTGTCGGCCTACAACAGGGGCGCGGTGCACGCACGTCTGTCCGACCTCACCTATACGTATGACGGCAAGCCTCACGTCATCATGGCCGGACTTGCCGGCTACGTGCTTCCGGGAGAGAGCCACAGCTGGATATTTCCCTTCCACGGCGCTTTGCTCGATATCGCTGCCGTGACCGAGCAGGGCGCGATCCATCAGTCCGTTCCGTTGACGGCGCCGTAGCGTGCGCATCGGCGCCGCCGCGCTCATTCTTGCCATCGTCGCGACCGGAAATGCACATGCCGCAGCTGTGTTCGCTGCAGCGACGGTGAACGGCTACGCGCCGGGCGTCGTCCTTGAACTCGACCAGCAGGGCGATCACTTCATGGCCGATGTCACGACGCTTGACGCCATCGGCCTGATCAGGCCGGCCAACATCAAACGCGTCGATATCGCCACACTTCCCGGCGTGAGGTTCGTCTTTCATGCGGACACGCAGACCATTGCGATCACCGCCGACGACAGCGCCCTCAAACCGCACAACCTGGGCGGGGGCGTTCTCTCTGCTCCACCTGACGAGGCTTCACTGGGGGCTCTCGTGAACTACGGCATCGCGGCCACACGGGATAGCCGCGGCGCGACGGACATTTCGGGCGATCTCGAATTCCGTGCCTTCGCAGCACCCGGCGTGTTCGAGTCGCGCTGGTATGGCAGGTCGTCGTCGTTTCGCCGCCTCGATACGGCTCTGATCCATGATGACGTCGAGGACCTGCGCACATGGACCGCGGGCGACTTCGTTGCATCTTCGATGACTTGGAGCAGACCGGTGCGGGCAGCGGGCCTGAGCATCGCCACGAACTTTGCCATCCGTCCCGAACTCGTCACTCAGCCGATGCCCTGGCTTGCTGGCGCGGTCTCGGTGCCATCGACGGTCGATCTTTATCTGAACGGCGTACACGCGATGAACCAGCCGGTGCCGCCCGGTCCGTTCACCGTGAACCAGGCGCCGATCATCAACGGCGAAGGCCAGGTGTCACTCGCCGTGACCGATGCGCTTGGCCGCCAGACGGTGCAGAGCTTCGACTTCTATGCAAGCGATGAACTGCTTGCGCCCGGCCTGACGGCCAGCGCTTTCGAGGCCGGCTGGCTGCGCGAAGGATACGGACAGGACTATGATCGTTACACCAAGCCCTTCGCGCAGATGCTCGCGCGGCACGGTCTTACTGATGTTCTGACGATCGAGGGGCGTGCCGCGCTGACAGCCGACAGACCGGAGTTTGGTGCCGGTTTCGTTGCGAAGCTCGGCAGCATCGCCGTTGTAGCGCTGTCGCTTGACGACTCCGGTTTCGGCAGAGGCGAACAGATGCGCGCAAGTCTTGAACGGCAGACTGGCGGATACTTCATCCGAGCCGCGATCACCCAGAGCTTCGGCCGCTTCCGCGATGTCGCGAGCGAGGCTGGCGATGGCAATGTTGACCGCAGCATTGAGGCGGGCGCCGGATTCAACAGCGATGCGCTGGGCAGCTTCGGCTTGAACTACACCGAAGTGAATTACGATCGGTCAAACCGCCTTGGCATTGTGAGTGCCAGCTGGAGCCGCCCAGTCGCCGACGGCTGGCGCGCCTATGCCACAGCATGGCGCGCGGGATCGCATGCATCCGGATTCATGGTGGGGCTCTCGGTGTCGCCGTCGAATGGTTTGCTGGTCGAGGCTGGCGTGAACGGGAGTGGCGGTCACACCGGCGCGTTTGCCAACGCATCGCAATGGCCTGACGATGGCCTGGGTTTCGGGTGGAGCGCACAGGCACAGAGCGCGCCCGTTGCCAGCGGACAGGTGATGTTGCGCTACACCTCGCCTTTTGGCGAAGCGGGCGCGGGGATTTCCGGCGGACGCTTTGGCACAAATGCGAGCGCTTATGCGACCGGCTCGATCGCATGGCTTGCCGGCGGTGCGCCGCATCTGGCGCGCCAGACATCATCGAGCTTCGCCGAAATCGATACAGGCATGCCGGGCGTCCATATCACGCTGGAAAACCGCGCCATCGGCGAGACCGGTCAGGATGGGCGGTTGTTCGTGCCCGAACTCGTGCCATATGTGCCCGCGCATATCGCAATTGATGCGCGAAGCGTGCCGCTTGATCAGGAGATCATGACGCCTGGCGCGATCATCCGGCCGCCGCGCGATGCCGGCATCGCGCTGAAGCTGCCCATCCGCGCCAGTGTTACGGCCGCCGTGCATTTCATCCTGCCCGATGGCGCGGACGCCGCACTCAACACACCGGTTTCGGTCAACGGCGCAGACGAAGGCGCTGTCGGCTATGACGGCGTCGCCTGGCTGACGGACCTGCTTTCGGACAATGTCATCCGGCTGGGTGATGGCGAGGATGCCTGCACGGCACACCTCGCCTTCGATCCCGCGAAGAACCGGCCCGGCATGACGCTGGGCCCGGTTGTCTGCGTTACTCCGCCGCCTGGGCGCGGGCGATGACGCGCTGGATGTCCCGCTGACGCGCGTCGAACTGCTTGGCGATGTTCTCGTCCTCGTCCTGCAGGGCCTGCACGTCCGAGTTGGCGTAGTCCATGACGCCCATCTCAGTGTAGCCGTTGCGGATCGTGTCACCCCACAGGCCGATGTCCTTCACGATCGGCACGATGCGGCTGAACAGCGAGGTGCGGAATTTGTCCATGAAGCCGGAACTGTACATCGCATCGGCGCATTCCTCGATCGGCAGGCCGAGATTCTTCCAGAGCTCCACCGCGTCGAAGCGGTCACGCATCAGATAGCTCGCTTCGAGCAGAAACTCCTCGCGCTCGTCGCGCTCCTTCTGCGTGAGATGCGGATAGTAGTCGCGCAGCGCAAGCCGGCCGAACGCGACATGACGCGATTCGTCCTGCATCACATAGGCGTTGACCTGGGCGCAAAGCGGGTTCTGCGCGTAATCGCGGATCTGGCCGAACGCTGCGAGCGCCAGGCCCTCGATCACCACCTGCATGCCGAGATAGGTCATGTCCCAGCGGCTGTCGCGCAGCGTCTGGTCGATCAGATCCTTGAGCGGCTTGGTCATCGGATAGGCGACGCCGAATTTCGTCAGCAGGCGCTTGTAGGCCTCGACATGGCGCGCCTCGTCGATCGTCTGCGTCGCGGCGTAGAACTTCGAGTCCGCGTCGGGGACTTGCGTCACGATCTTCGCGGCGCAGATCAGCGCGCCCTGCTCGCCCTGCATGAACTGCGAGAGCTGCCACGCCTGGAAGTGACGGCGGACGGTGGCCTTCTCCTTCGCGTTCATTTTCAGATAGCAAGCGGCCGTATGGACGGGCAGCGAGTCTTCCGGCATCTGCTCGGGATTGTCTTCGTCGAGCTCCTGGTTCCAGTCGATGCGGTTGGCGGCATCCCACTGCATCTCCTTGCCTTTGGCATAGAGACCCATCATCGCGGCGCGGCCGTCGTCGTAATCCCAATTGAAATTGACGTCGAAGTTCTGCGGCACCGACCAGGTCGAGCCTTCCGTCCCAAGGGCATAGAGTTCGCGCATCGCGGTCATGGCTGCTCCATTTATGATTCTTGCTGTTGGGGAGAGCGTGCGCCCGGCTGGCGGCCATGGCGACTACCGGCGCGGCCAATTATGTGGCATTTTGAGCCAGATGGGACAGGCAACACTCGAACGGCTGCCCATGACAATGGGCTATTTCCGGCTGATACACCGGTGTTTCGGCACGGGCGCCCACAGCGCCGCCCTGCTGGAAGGCACCGGCGTCAGCCTGCGCGACCTCGCCAATCCGTCGGCCGGGATCAGCCTGTTCCAGCAGGTCCGCCAGGTCGAGAATGTCAGCGCGCTTTATGGTCCCGGCTGGGCGTTCTCGCAGCCCGAACTCTGGAGTCCATCCGCACACGGAGCATTGGCGACAGCCGCTTTGTCGGCGCCGACCATTGCGGACTCCATCGAAGCCATCCGGCGCTACGGCCATGTGCGCGCACCGTTCTTCCGGATGCGCATACGACCGGGCCGGGAGACCGTGACGCTGGAGTACGAACTCACCGTCGCGCTCGATGAACCGCAATGGCGGCCGATGATGGAGATCGCCTTCGTCGGCGTGCGCGCATTGGTGCAAGCCTCGCTCGGCAGCGCGCCGGCCGATGCGCAATTCCACTTCGCGGCGCCGAAGCCTGCCTACGACGCGCAGGTGCGCTCGGCACTGGGCGAGCATGTCCGCTATGGCGCCACTGCGAACAAGATCGTACTGCCGAAGGCGTGGCTTTCCATTCCGTCGACGGCGGCGGACAGCGCTCTCTTCCGCAGCGCGCTCACCGAACTGGAAGCCGCGCTGGCACGTCTCGACGATCCGGCCGATCTGCGGGCACAGGTGACACGTCTTCTCCAGACGATGCCTGATGGCAGGCTGGGCGCCGCCGATGCTGCCAGCGCACTTGGCGTGTCGCGCCGGACGATGACACGCCGCCTGCAGGAAACCGGGGCGCAATTTCGTGATCTGCTGGACGACGAACTCAAGAGCCGCGCGGCACACCTCATGCAATCCGACCGACTGTCCCGCAGCGAGATCGCCGAGCGCCTCGGCTATCGCGACCCGACGAGCTTCTCGCGCGCCTGCCGCCGCTGGTTCAGCTGACGCCGATCAGGAAGTGTCCGCGCAGGGATGCGACGGGCTTGCTTTCGTCGTCCTGCCACATCTCGGCGTGCACATTGACGACCCGGCGGCCCAGGCGCGCGACGCGGGCGCGCGCGAAGCTCGCCACGCCACGGGCGCTTCGCAGATAGTCGATCGTGATGTCCACCGGTCTCGGCAGTGCACTTTCGCGCGTCTCCCAGGCGACCTGCACGATGGCCGCGGTCTCCAGCATCGAGCCGATCACACCGCCATGCAGCGCGGGCAGCATGACATTGCCGATCAGCTTATCCTCAAACGGCATGAGCAGGACCGGTGCGCCGTCGCGCAACTCGGCGCGGATCCCCAGATGACGGCAGTAAGGGATGAGCGCCAGCAAGGCATCAGGATCGCGCGCGCTCAGATCCATCGCGTCACCGTCCGCCGCGGATGAGGATGAAGCTGCCTGTGCAGAGTGCGATCGGATCGGACGCGTCGTGGTGATAGGCGGAGCCACGCACGAACGCGATCTCGTGCGTGACCTTCACGCAATGGCACTCCGCGAAGATCGCCAGACCCGGCGTGGCCGGTTTCATGTAGTCGATGCGCAGATCGAGCGTGGCAATCGGAATCGGCTCACGCAGCGCGCCCATCACCGCGCCGCCGCTTGTGTGATCCAGCAGTCCCGTGATGACACCGCCATGGACCACGCCGGTGTCGGTATCGCCGACGAGATGCGGGGCATAAGGCAAGCGCGACAAGGCGCGCTCCGGCCCGATCTCGAGCATTTCGCCGCCGATCCCCTCGAGATAGGGGGTGGTGCGCATATGGAGAGCAACCTGGTCGATGGCCATAAACCGTTGAAACGCAGGCTTGCTGCGCTGTCAACGAGGTTCCCGCCACTGCGACAGCGCCCAGTGCGGGTAACCAACGCGCACCATCCGACTCGACCCGAATTTGACCGTACGGTAGTGTTTCCTTGCCGCGAGCCTCCTGATCCGGTGTTCGCGACGTATTGGACGACCTTGGCCCGGCACCTCTGGTGTCGGGCCTTGTCGTTTCTCCGGGACTGCGTCGTCAACGCAAGCGTCTCAAGCGACTCGTTTCGACTGCATTCGAAATCTCCGCCAGGACTTCATGCGCGACTCCGAATCACGTGGCCGTTAACACATCATCGTCGTCGCCGTTAAGACTTCGCCGGCACGCGTTAACACTTTCAGCGCGCTGCCGTTAACACTTCGCTGGCGACCATTAGCGTGCGCCATCTCGTCACGCAGCTTCTGTTATCAAGGACAATCGCAGCGCTCTTGCTTGTGCGGTCCATCGCAAGTGTCACCGCAGCCAACAGATTTTCTTCGTGCGAAATCGCGTCGTGCATCACCGTCTCTCCAATTGCGGAACACAGCGTCAGCAAAGCTTCACGAAGTTCCTTCTTTTCGGAGGATGCCGTGAGGCGTATGTTGATAGCGATCCCTCCAAAGGAGTTCGTCATGAACAAGCACCTCATTCTTGCTGTCGGACTCCTGGCAGCGGCGCCACTGCCGGCAGCCGCAGCAGGCTTCATCGTCGATGCCAAGGCGAATTCGGCCAACATCTCCGGCACCACGGTGACGGGAACGGGCCTGGCAACGATCAGCCTGACGGCTGGCGAGAATTTCGGCGTCACATCCAGCACGAACGATCTCTGGAGCCTCGGCGCCCTGCCCCGCTTCTCCGATGCGGATGGGTTGACTGCAAACCGTTTCGCAACAGCCGCCGATGACTCCGGTCAGGCGGTCGGCACACTGATAGGCCAGGATTTCGGACCGCTCACGGCGGGCGGCCTTACGACAGCGTTCGGAACGCTGGTCGGCGAGATTGGCGGCGTGTTTGAAGTTCTCGGCACGAACTTCCACGGACCCGCATGGGCCACTGGCACGCTCACGCTCTATAACTGGGATACGTTCACGGCCGACAACACCGGCGACATCGCAGTCGATGTGACGGCTGGCGTTCCCGAGCCCGCAACCTGGGCCATGATGCTGCTCGGCTTCCTCACGATGGGTCTGATGGCCCGTCGCCGTATCGCCGCGACCGCCTAGTCCGGAATCAGAAGACGCGTTGCACGGCGCGCGACAGCGAGAAGCCGTGCCCGCCTTCATTGGTGCAGGTCACGCCGGTTGGCGAGGACATGCATGAGAAGCCGCCTTCGTTCCAGGTCGCGCCATAGCCGAGCACCGGCAGCTCGTCGTTGCGCACGGTGTCGCCATGACAGACCTGGATGCCGGACCGGCCCCGTTCCGAGATCGAGAACGCGTCGCCCCAGCTCAGATCGCAATCGGCCGGCGGGCGCGGGAATCGACCGTTGATCTGCATGATGTCGCAGCGCAGATCGGATTGCGGATGGCCGTCATAGGGCGCTTCGATAATACAGAACACGTTGCCGGACGGCATCTTGAAGCCCGCCTGATCCTGCGCGATCGCCGGCGTTCCAAACGCCAGCAACTCCACGGCCGCTGTCAGCATCAGTCGCATCGGATTCTCCCCACCTACCGGCCCGCAGCATAACGCTCGCGCGGCGGCCTTGGCATAGTGCGGACGCATTAGGTCCGGCGACGGAGGGGAGAAATACGCGAGGCGAGCCCGAT
>DASZCC010000295.1:0-1798 GCA_035943485.1 Rhizomicrobium sp.
GCCTTTGATGAGCACCGCCATCGCGTCCACCGCGGCGATGTAGCCCTGTTCTTTCAGGCCGCAGATCACACCGGTAGCCACCTTGCTGACAAAGGAGCGATGGCGAAATGGTTCCCGCGCATGCGGGTTGGAGAGATGCACCTCGATGATCGGCAGATCGAGCGCCTTGAGTGCGTCGTAGATCGCGATCGAAGTGTGGGTGTAAGCCGCGCCGTTGAGGATCACGCCGCCGCCGCTGGTCCGTGCTTCCTGAATCCAGTCGACGAGTTCGCCTTCGTGATTGGACTGGCGGAACACGATGGAGAGGCCGTGCGTCTTCGCCCGCGCCGTGACCATCTGCTCGATCTGCTTCAGCGTCGTGCGGCCGTAGATTTCCGGCTCGCGCGTGCCCAGCAGGTTGAGGGTCGGTCCGTTCAGGACATAGATCGGCAAGGCTTTGTTTTGTTTGCCGGATTTGGCCACGGTGTCTCCGGGATGCAGCGGATTCGCCCCTTATAGTCGTTCGCAGGGGGAACGGAAACCCAGGGTTGGCGCGGGGTTTATCGGACGCGCGGGCGGGAGTAGGGTCCTCGCGTCCCAGGGGCGCCTCACCGGAGGCTGAGATCGGCGGTTCTGCCGAGTCCCTTCGAACCTGATCCGGCTCATACCGGCGTAGGGAGAGGACGGCGCAACCCGCCGCCACTCCCGTCATAAGTGAGGAAGCGCGGCGATGTCCCTGAATGTCACGATCAATGGTGAAGTCCGTCATCTCAACGCCGAGGTGTCGCTGCAGGATCTTCTTGTCGGCCTCGGCATGGACCCGAAGAAGATCGCCGTGGAGCGCAATGCTGCGATCGTGCCGCGCTCGACCTATTCGGACGTCACGGTGGCGGATGGCGACAAGTACGAGATCGTCCACTTCATCGGCGGCGGCAATGCGCCGGTCGATGTGAAGGCGGACAAGCCGTTCGTCATCGCTGGCAAGACGTTCAAGTCGCGTCTCATCATCGGCACCGGCCGTTACAAGGACTACGCTGAGAATGCGCGGGCGCTGGAAGCGAGCGGCGCTGAGATCGTCACTGTCGCGGTGCGCCGCGTGAACCTCACCGATCCGAACCAGCCCAAGCTGATCGATTTCATCGACCCGAAGAAATACACCTATCTGCCCAACACGGCCGGCTGCTTCACCGGCGAGGACGCGGTGCGCACGCTGCGGCTGGCGCGTGAAGCGGGCGGCTGGGAGCTCGTGAAGCTCGAAGTGCTGGGCGAGAAGAAGCTGCTCTATCCCGACATGCTGGAGACGTTGCGCGCCACCGAGATGCTGACCAAGGAAGGCTTCAAGGTCATGGTCTATTGCAGCGACGATCCGCTGATGGCGCAGCGCCTGGAGGATATGGGCGCGGTGGCGATCATGCCGCTGGCCTCGCCGATCGGCTCGGGCATGGGCATCCAGAGCACGATCAACATCCGCATGATCATCGAGAGTGCGAAGGTGCCGGTGATTGTCGACGCCGGCATCGGCACGGCGTCGGATGCCGCCGTGGCGATGGAGCTCGGCTGCGACGCGGTGATCAGCAATACGGGCATCGCGCATGCGCGGGATCCTGTGAAGATGGCGGCGGCGATGAAGCTGGCGGTGGAAGCGGGGAGGCTGGCGTTCCTCGCTGGCCGCATGCCGAGGAAGCCGTATGCCGATCCGTCGAGCCCGGTGACAGGACTGATCTGAAACGCGAACGCCCGCGAGATGCGGGTGATGCGCTTGAAAGGTCTGCGGCCTTAGGAACGCACTCTCGTGCAGAACCAGCAGGCACAGCGCTTT
>DASZCC010000296.1:0-1604 GCA_035943485.1 Rhizomicrobium sp.
CTGACGCCGTTCACGCGCGTCGCGGCTGCAGTGGATTTCGCGAGCCCGTTCGCTAACAGCGGAGATCAGGGTCTGGGCTACATCAACACGGACATCACGGTGTACCTGCACCGGCTTCCGAAGAGCGAGTGGATCGGTTTCGAGACGACGAACCATCAAGGGACGGACGGCGTCGCGATCGCGGAGTGCTTCCTCTACGACCTCGAAGGCCCGATCGGGACGGCCAGCGCGGCCAGCCTGGCGCAATCGCGCGAGCCGGGCTGAACACATAACTGTCATCCCCGGCCGAGCGACAGCGAGGGGAAGGGGATCCACGACCGGGTGCCCAGTCGTGGATCCCCTTCCCTCGCCGCTACGCGGCTCGCCAGGGATGGCAATCTATATAAACGTCTCGTCGAACAGATCACGCATTGCTGCCCATGACCGGCGGTCCGTCGTCGCCTCGTATTTGAAATTCGGCATGTTGAATGCGTCCACCGACTTGTCGGTGAAGCTATGCCCCGCCTTCGCGTAGTTGATGTACTGCAGGTCCGCCCCCGCATCGTGCATCAGTTTGAGGAACCGCTCGCGGCCTTCCGGCGGGATCAGCGGGTCGAGTTGCCCAGCGCACACCATCACCTTGCCAGTGACCTTGCGCGGATCGCTCTCAGGCAAATTGGTCAGGCCAGGGTGGAAGGCGACGACGCATTTCATCTCTGACGACGCGCGCACCAGCTCCAGCACCGTCATGCCGCCGAAGCAAAATCCGATCGCGCCGAGTTTCGACGTATCGACATTCGGCTGCGCCTTGAGCTGCGCCAAGCCGCCAAGCATGCGCTCGTCCCAGAGCTTCTGGTTGCCGACGAGACCCTGCAGCAGCTCCATCGACTTCTCGCGCGTGTCGCCGACTTCGCCGTACATGTCGAGCGCGAAGGCGACATAGCCAAGATCGGCGAGCTTGCGGGCGCGTTCCTTCTCATGGTCACGCAGCCCGCCACCCTGATGGCAGACCAGGATGCCTGGCGCCTTCTTCCCCTTCGAACCATCCGCGAGATAGCCAGTCAGCGTCTTGCCACCGGCGGTGTAGGTGATGTCGGTCATGCTGTCCTCAACGCTTTCATCAGGAGATCGGGCCGATCGGTACAGATGCCATCCAGTCCGCGGGCGATCAGCGCCTTCATGTCTGCCGGATCATTCACCGTCCAAGCGCCCACTTTCAGTCCAAGAGACTTCGCTTCGTGCACCGCTTCGTCAGTTGCATCGCGATACCAGGGAAACCAGCCGTCGCCGCCGGCCGCCTTGATCGCTTTCTGGATGGAGCCGTCGTGCTTGCTGGGATCGAACCCAGCCGCCCATGGCGACGTGCCCGCCTCGTTCCAGTGACGCAGGGCTGCGGTCTGCGGCGTGTCCCCGTCTTTCGCCGGCGGCCGGATAAAATCCAGCTCCATGGTCGTGAACCAGCACTGCGCGGCGGGCGCGAGCTCCTTGGCCGCGATCAGTCCGGCCCAGTCAAAGCCGACGAAGATCGTGCGGTTGAAATAGTCGGCGCGCTTCAGGACTGCGGCGGCCGCTGTCGCTAGTTCGACCGGATCGGCACTCTGCGTGCGATCGAAGAATGAAGATTT
>DASZCC010000297.1:0-5130 GCA_035943485.1 Rhizomicrobium sp.
AGATGATGCCGATCCCCGAAGGCGTCGCGATCCCGAGCTTCTTCGCGCAGATCAAGGACGGCAAGTTCGAAGGCAACGAACTCAACCTGCAAGGCGTCGCGGCGACGCTAAACGAACTCCACCGCTGGTCGGAAGCGCTTGCGCCGTTGCGCGCGGAGATCAGGAAGAAGATCGCGGGTTAGCTCACGCCGTTAAAGAACCGCGACAGGCGGATCTCGCCGAGCCAGGTCCAGATCGCGTGCGCGTTGAGGAAGTCGTAGGAGCCGACGACGAATTCGGCGCGGCCGACGAGGTTCTCGACCGGGACGTAGCCGACGCCGTCTTCTTCAGGTGACCAGCGGCTGTCCTGCGAGTTGTCGCGGTTGTCGCCCATCATGAAGACATGACCGGCGGGCACGACGAACAGCTGGGTGTTGTCCTTGATGCCCTGCCACTGCCATTTGAAGATCGGATGTTGCACGCCGTTTGGCATCGTCTCGATAAAGCGCGGTGAGTCACGCAGCGTGCCGTCCTCGTCCTCGACCTTGCCGACACCATCGGCCTTGAGCGCGAGCTGCATGCCATTGATCCAGAGATGACCGTCGATCATCTGCACGCGGTCGCCGGGCAGGCCGATGACGCGCTTGATGTAGGTCTGGCTGGGATCGCGGGGCAGGCGGAAGACCACCACGTCGCCCTGCTTCGGCATCTTCTGCATCAGGCGCTGCTCGGACGAGGGTCCGATGCCGAACGGCACCGAGTAGCGGCTGTAGCCATAGGGATACTTGGCGGCGATGAACGCGTCGCCGATCGCCAGCGTCGGTTGCATCGAACCGGACGGGACATAGAAAGGCTGCGCCAGCGCCGTGGTTGACGCGAAGGTGATCACGACGACCGCGGCCGGCTCCAGGATCGCGCGCTTCAGGCTCTGGCCGGGCTCAACCCCCAGCACCCGCCGCAGTACGTTTATTGCCGCATTTCCGCCCGTCATGGTCCGCTCCGAGTCCTGATCTGAACTTCGGGCGTGGACGGCATCCGTTCAAGCCCCCAAAGGTCCAATGTCCGCTTCCTTGACGTAAATTCACCCGCCTGCCAAATGCGGACATGGCTAATAAACTCACACAGCTGGGCCGTTCCGTCGGAGTTCCAGCCTCGCCGGACAAGGCGAAGCTCGAGGCGGTACCCAATCCGCACACCGATTCCGCGTACGTCGTCCGCTTTACGGCACCGGAGTTCACGTCGTTGTGTCCGGTGACGGGCCAGCCCGACTTCGCGCATTTCGTGATCGATTACGTGCCGGGCAAGTCGATTGTGGAATCGAAGTCGCTGAAGCTGTTCCTGCAAAGCTTCCGCAATCACGCCGCCTTCCACGAGGACTGCACGATCTACATCGCCAAGCGCGTCGCCGCCGCGATCAAGCCGCGTTATCTGCGCATCGCCGGCTACTGGTATCCACGCGGTGGCATTCCGATCGACGTGTTCTGGCAGACCGGCAAGGTGCCTGCCGATGTATGGCTGCCCGACACAGGAGTAGCGCCGTACCGGGGCAGGGGATGAAGATCGTGCCCATCACGCAAGCCGAGAAGCCTGCGCTTCTGCGCGAGATGCAGGACTATATCCGCGAGATGTCCGCCTTCGATCCGACAATTGAAGCGGCCGATGGCGTCTATGAATATCCCTATCTCGACGCCTATTGGAGCGACGCCACGCGCTGGCCTTTCTGGGTTGTCGAGCAAGGTGAACACGCTGGCTTCGCGCTGCTGCGGCGGACAGAGGAAGGCCCGATGGAGATGGCTGAGTTCTATGTCCGTCCCGCGCATCGCCGCTCAGGTATCGGCATGGCCTTCGCGCGCGATCTGATCGCGCGGCACAAGGGCCACTGGATCATCTCGGAATACAGAGCAAGCAAGGGCGCGATCGCCTTCTGGCGGCGCGTGGTCGAAGCGCGCGAATACAGCGAGCGGGACTACATCAGCGACCACGGCAATCCGCGGATCGAGCAAAGGTTTGTTGTCTAGTTGCGAAATCTACGGTATTACTTTTTCAGTAAAGTAAGGCATGGTCATGGATTCCAAAGTCACCTCAAAAGGGCAAATGACGTTGCCCAAAGCCATCCGTGAACACCTGAATCTCAAATCCGGTGATCGGGTGAAGCTGTTCATCGACAGCGATGGAAAGGTCTTTCTCCTCCCGACGGTGCCGGTTACCGCACTGCGGGGGATTCTCAAGACCCGGAAACACGCAACAATCGACGAGATGCATAAGGCAGTTGCATCGGGTGTTGCCGCCCGTTTCCGGCGCAGCGCAAAGTGATTGGTCTCGATACCAATATTTTGATCCGCTACATCACGCAGGACGACGCGATTCAATCGCCGAAGGCGACCCGCATTTTGGAACGCGAACTAAGCCTCCAGAATCCCGGTTTCGTAAGCACCGTGACCATTGCTGAAACTGTATGGGTTCTCGATGCGCACTACGGCTTCACCGGGGAAGCGATCGCACAAGCCGTCGAAACCATGCTTCAAGTCGAAGAACTGGTATTTGAGCACGAGCCGCAGGTTGTCGCTGCGGTTGGCCACTTTCGGCAAGGCGCCGATTTCAGTGATGCATTGATCGCGGGCATCGCTTTGCGTGTGGGATGCTCAAGTACGCTTACATTTGACCGGAAAGCTTCACGCCTTCCTGGCATCCGGCTTGTAAGCTGATTTTTTCCCCAGCTTCGCGCATTCCGCATGCCGGAAGCAGGTGGTCATGTGATCGTTGACCATGCCAACGGCCTGCGCGAACGCGTAGACGATGACTGGGCCGACAAAATTGAAGCCACGCTGTTTCAGCTCTTTTCCCAGCGCTTCGCTCATCGCCGTCTTCGCCGGCACCTGCTTGTCGGAGCGAAACGCGTTCTGCTTCGGCTTGCCGTCGACATGCTTCCAGATCAGCACGGTGAAGCCACCCGGCTCCTTCTCCTCGATCTCCAGCCAGAGCTTCGCGCCACGGATCGCCGCCTCTATCTTGGCCCGCGAGCGGATGATGCCTTCGTTCTTCAAGAGCCGGTCGATATCGCGCGCGCCATAGCGGGCGATCCTCTCAGGATCGAATTTGTGGAACGCGGTGCGGAAGTTCTCGCGCTTGCGCAGGATCGTTATCCAGGAGAGACCCGCCTGGAATCCATCGAGCACGAGCTTTTCATAGAGCGCGCGCGGATCGTATTCCGGCACGCCCCAATCCTTGTCGTGATAGGCGACATAGAGCGGATCAGTGCCCGGCCATGGGCAGCGCGTGACTTCCTTCAACGCCGCTTGGCTTTCTTCTTCACAGCCTTCTTGGCGGATTTCTTCGCCTTTTTCGGTGCCTGCTTCTTGACGGCCTTCTTGGCCTTCCGGGCCGGTTTCTTCGCAGCCTGCGTTTTGTTCGTCGCAGCAGCATGCAGCGTCGCCTCGATCTTGTTGCCATCGAGGTCGAAGATGAAAGCGCCGAAGTAGTTCGGGCCGTAGTCAGGACGCGGGCCGGGCTCGCCGTTGTTGCTCCCGCCTTCCTTCAGCGCGACTTCGTGGAACGACATCACTTGGGCCTTGCTGCCGGCCGAGAAGCCGAGATGCACGCCGTTGCCGTTCGTCATCATCCTGCCGTCGGCCGGAAGCTGGATCCAGAATTCGGGATGATCGGTGCCATACGCGACAGCGTGCGGCAGGAATTCCATCACCCGTTTGTAGCCGAGTGTACCCAGAACGGCGTCATAGAACTTCGCAGCGCGCAAGACGTCGCTCACGCCGACTGACACATGATGCAACATGATCCACCTCCCTGACGAAATTACGTTGAGCTTCTACTCACGTCCAAAAACGTCAAGCAGAAAGCCATGACGGTTTGGATAATTTGACCGGCATGCTGTCACCCGCTGTCAGGGGTGATGTGCCTGCCTCATCAAGCCTGTCGAGGCGGATGAGCGCAAATCCCTTATGGCCATAAACGGACGCGATCTCCCCGATGTCGCGGCCCTGCGCCTTGATCGATGTTTCCGCAGCGGGCAGGGCATCGGTCGTCTCCACCGTTACAAGGCGTTTGCGCGCGGTGCCGCGGTGCTTCATCCGCGCGGTCAGTTCCTGACCGATGTAGCAGCCCTTCGTGAAGTCGACGGCGTGAAGTTCGTCAAGGTCGGCATCCAGCGCGAACATCCTGTCCGAGCCGAAGTCAGCAGCTTCGGGTACGCCAAGCGCGAGACGGTGATGGTGATAGGTCGATGCACTGGGCAGGTCCTTATGCATCTCGCCCTTCGCGATAATCGCGCGAGTGCCAAGTGCAGCCAGACGGGGATCGTGATAGGCGATCGCGTAGCGCGCATGCTCGCCATCCCATTCCGCCAGCACAGCGAGCTGGTCACGCGGTTCAAGCGTGACCTTGGCGCGCAGCTTGTACATCGACAGGCGCTTGATCAGCGCATCGCGCGAAACTGCCGCGCAATCGATCAGGACCGCGCCGTCGCCTTCGACGAGGAAGAAATCGAACAGTATCTTGCCCTGCGGCGTCAGCAGCGCGGCGTAGATACCCTTGCCGACGCCCAGCCGCTCGACGTCGTTGGTGATGAGACCCTGGAGGAACGAGCGTGCATCCGCGCCGGTGACGGCAATCACGGCGCGGTCTTCAAGATGGGCTATCGGCATGGCACTAGAAGTAGTGCCCCGGCGCGCGGTTGCCAAGGCGCGATGCACGTCCTACTGATCCGCCATGTCAGGAACCTTTGACCTACTGATCCGCGGTGGAATCGTCGCCACACCCAACGGCATCGCCGAGGGTGACATCGGTGTGACCGCAGGCAAGATCGCCGCCATCGGATCGCTCTCCGGCGCCAAGGCCGCCGAGACCTTCGACGCCAAGGGGCTGCACGTCCTGCCCGGCGTGATCGACAGCCAGTGCCATTTCCGTGAGCCGGGAAATGCCCACAAGGAAGATCTGGAAAGCGGCAGCCGTGCGGCTGTGCTGGGCGGCGTGACCGGGGTGTTCGAAATGCCGAACACCAATCCGCCAACGACGACGCGCGCCGCGATCGAGGACAAGCTCTCGCGCGCCGCCAATCGCATGCATTGCGATTACGCCTTCTATGTCGGTGCAACGCCGGCGAATATCGGCGCACTCGCGGAACTTGAGCGCATGCCG
>DASZCC010000298.1:0-6410 GCA_035943485.1 Rhizomicrobium sp.
CTGCTTTAGGAGTTGCGCATAAGCGCGCCGCACTTCAGGGCGAAACAGCGCATCGTCACGCCAGCGTTCGGGCTTGTAGACGTCGAGGTCGGTCGGCATCACATTGAAGTCGCCGGCCAGCACAACAGGCTTTTTCGAGCCTACCAGCGTCCTCGCATGCTTCGTCAACCGTTTGAACCAGGCAAGCTTGTAGTCAAACTTCGGACCAGGCGCCGGATTGCCGTTGGGCAGATAGAGACAGCCAACCGTCAGGTCCCCGATTTCGGCTTCGAGGTAGCGGCTCTGCAAATCGTCCGGGTCACCCGGTAGTCCGCGGCGCGCCTCAATCGGCATGCCCGCACGCGCGAGTATCGCCACGCCGTTCCAGCTTTTCTGACCATGCCAGATCGCGCCGTAGCCGGCTTTCCTGATCTCACTCTCGGGAAAGCGTTCCTGCGGCGCTTTGAGCTCCTGCAGACAGACGATGTCAGGCTCTGTCTCACGCAGCCAGCGCAGAAGCACCGGCAGGCGGCCGTTGACGCCGTTGACGTTGTAGGTGGCAATACGCATGCGTTCTCAAAAACACTAGTCGCACGCCTGATGCAACTCAGGAACGCCTGGATGCGTGAGCCGAGACACGCCAGATCAGGACGGCCAGAGATCCGAACATCAATTCCAGGGCCGCATAACTCGGATCGACCGGCGCGAGGTACCGGATCGCCGCTGCCACGGCCACGACGACGACAATGCCGAGCGACATGAGGATGTCGCCCGCGAACATGCTCACGATCTCGTCCAGAAGGTCACGCAGCAGATTCATGAGTCATCCTTCGCAGGTAGTAGGCGGTCATCAGGCCCGCCGCGAGAAAGACCGCAGCAATATAGGCGAGCGCGAAGTCGGAGCCGGGCCATGGCGCACCAAGGCCTTCGCCAATCCAGAACACGCCGAAGCTGGTCAGCATGACGCCCACGACAAACTTGAGGCTGTTTTCCGGCACCCGCGAAAGCGGGCGGTGCAGCACTGCGCCTGCCGACAGTATCAGCGCGCAGGCCAGAGCTGCACCAATCGACGCAGGAACCAGGAGGTTGCCGGTGCCACCAACGGCGATCACGATGAAGATGACCTCCAGACCTTCCAGAAGAACCCCCTGGAATGCCGTCAGCATTGCGCTGCCATCGCGCGCCTGTCCGAGCGCCGCGGTCTCCTTTTCGAATATCAGGGTTTCGTCATGCAGCGCGATTATTCCAGCCGCGCGCAACACCGCTTTGCGCAACCAACCCATCCCGAACAGCAAAAGCAAAAGTCCGATGGGCAATTGCAGTGTCGCAAGCGGTACAGCGCTCAGCATCGGTCCGAGCAGCAGCACCGCGAGGCCCAGAAGTGCGAGGGCTGCGACGAGGCCCGTGAGTGCCGGTCGCCAGCCACGGGTAAGCCCTACGGCCAGGACGATCGTGTATGCCTCGGTAACCTCGACCACGGAGGCGAGAAAGGAGGAACCGATCGCGGTCAGAGCGTGAGCTGTAAACAATTCGAATTCCTGGCTAATTCAGCCAAATTCTACCAACCGCCGGCGCTGCAAACCATGCGTAACGAGCCAGAAGCGGCATACAAATTGCCAATGACACGGCGGCTGCCGTTATGGCGACGTTGGACGGCGAACTGCGTCCAGAACGCGCGAAGCAAAAACGGCGCATCTCAGACGCGCCGTTTTCTGCAGAATGAACGTTTATGTCAGACGCCCGCAGACGCGACCGTCTTGCGCGCGCCAAGGCGGACTGCTGTTCCAAGGCCGAGGAAGCCCAGGCAGAGCATCGCCCATACAGCCGGTTCAGGCGTCGCGGCGACCGCTGATCCGGAGGCAATGAACCGTGTCGTGCCGCCTTGCAGGTCAAAGCAGCTGTAGGAACCCTGGCACTCATAGGATGGTCCGGGGTTGCCGCCGATCATTTGATTGTTCGCCGAGGCGATGCCCAGATCGCCCAGGAATTCGAGGTGCAGGTCGCCCTGATAACCAGGCTGCGCGTCGAAGTAGAACGTTCCGTTCGCGAAGTAGCTGTTCGCCGGCGTATACCCGAGGCCCGGCATCGCGCCACCTGACGTCGTCAGGTCATAGCCATCCAGATATCCGTACTGGTTGATGTTGAAGTAGCCGTCCACCGAGCCGCCGTCGTTGAACGTGCCCGTCACAAGCCACTTGATATCTTGCGCCGACGCCGGAGCGGCGGCCACAGCGAGCGCACAGAACGCGAGCGCCGAAACAATCTTCCTGAACATCCCCAAATTCCCCAAATCAGCGCCCGGAAACTAGATCAGATTCAAATCAAAGTCGAAGCACCCAGAAAGGCCACGCGCGTTAACTTCATTTTGCGCGGATCGCTCTACGTCCCGTATGCTGGCATAGTCACTCAAAGACAGAAGGAGATGCCGATGGGTGACCTCACTCTCACCACCTTCGACTGGGTCCCGGAGATTCCGCGCGGGTTTGTGCGCGATCTCCGCGTCCGCTGGGCACTGGAAGAAGCCGGGCTGCCCTATCGTGTCGAGAGCGTGCCGTTTCGCGATCGCAGTGGCGCGCATTTCGCACATCAGCCATTCGGTCAGGTGCCATGGCTCACCGATGGCGATATCTCGATCTTCGAAAGTGGTGCCATCCTGCTTCATCTGGCCCAACGCAGCGCCGCGCTGATGCCCTCCGATCCGCGCGGCCGCGCCGACGCGCTGGAGTGGGTGTTCGCGGCCCTCAATTCCGTAGAGATGGCGAGCTTGCCCTGGTCCCTGTTGAAGTTTTCCGGTGACAAAGGGGATACACCGACATCGAAACAGTTCGGAGATTTTCTGCAGATGCGGCTCAAGCACATGGAGCCGGTGCTGACGGACCGGGAATGGCTCGCCGGAACCTTCTCAGTGGCCGATATTCTCATGTCGGATGTGCTGCGACTCGTCGATCGTTTCGGCGGGCTGGCCGAACTTAAGGGCTGCCGTGACTACGTTGCGCGCGCGACCGCCCGACCGTCATTCACAAAGGCGTATGCGGACCAGCTGGCGCATTTCGCTGCAGCGGACTGAGCATCGTCCCGCGAAATGACTGATCCCGCGCAGACCACGAACAAGACCATTGGCGTCATCGCGGCGCTGATGTCCGCCGTGCTGTTCGGGCTGAACGCTGTCGGGTCCAAACAACTATTCGCGCCGCCGCCTGTGATGGACGCGACGGCGCTCTTTGTCGCGCGCGGTGCGTGGTCGCTTCCTCTCTTTCTGGGACTCGCGATCCTGGCGAGACCTCGGCCAATCCCTGCAATCACCCAGCGCGACATTCTGCTCTTCCTGATGAGCGGTGCGACGTTCGGGCCGGGCTCAATCGCGCTGTCCGCCCTGGGTGCAGCTTCCACGAGCGCGGCGCATGCCGTGATGCTGCTTAGTCTCTTTCCTCCTCTCGCGGCTTTTCTGGCCAGCATCTTTCTGCGTGAAAATCTCTCGCGTCTAGCCATCGCCTCGGTCGTTGTAGGCGTCTCAGGCGCGCTGTTTCTGGCGCTGTCGCGTTCGGCCGGGGGATCCAGCTGGTACGGAGACGCGCTCATCGCAGGATTCATCTTTACCTGGGCGCTTTTGACGCTGGGAATTCGTCAACTCGATGCCAAATACCCTGCTCTCTTTGTCGTAGGCGTCTTCGGCACAATCGGTGCATTGATGCTGGTGTTGATGGGATTCGCGATGGGTCGTGCCGACGCCATCCTGATTCCTGCGCACCGTTTCGACTTTCGTACCGTGCTTTGGTTCGACCTGGAGCTGGTAGTCTTTCTCTCCGTGGTCGCCCAACTGCTGCAGGCCGCGGCACTGCGCAACTTGCCCGTCGCGTTCGTGGTCGCCCTGACCTCGTACGGTTCGATATTCGCCGGCCTGATTGCGTCGGTCACGCTCCTGGGAGAAACGATCTCTCCGAGTGAATGGATTGCCGGCGTTCTCCTGCTCGGGGCGCTGGGATTGTCTCTAATGGACAGATACCGCGCTGCTTGATCGCTGTTGCGCGTGCGAATACCCTGAACAACTGCGCATCCGGTCAAAAATGAAAATACTCTTCGCATTCGAAAACACCCTGCCGAGCAACGAGGCAGACGCCGAAGTCTTCGTGACAACCGCGAGATATCTGTCGCCGCTGATTTCCCAATCCTGGCTGCATGTGCCGCTGCCGACCGACGGCAGTCGCGAGACTATCAGCGCACTTGCCGGAATGCCGGTGATCCCCGCGCGCGTGCCTCAGCGGCCGGCGGCTTTGAGGCACATCGCGTGCGGCTTCTCGTTGATCTTCAGTAGGGAATTCCGGCTGGCTGATCTCGTCTACACGCGCAATCTCTGGATCGCATGGCTCGCGATCCTGTTTGGCCAGCGCGTTGTGTTCGATCACTATCGGCCGTGGCCGGATCAGATTCCGCCGCTGCAGTTCTGGCTGTACCGGCTGATGTGCCACCCGCGGTTTCTGCTCAACATCTGCCATTCGCAATACACTCAGGAAAAATACCGCGCACTCGGCATCCCTGAACACAAGCTCTGCTGCGTCTACAACGGATTTGAGCCGCAACGTCTGCTGCCTGCGATAGCAATCGATGATGCCAAGGCCAGGATCGGCGTGCCGTCGAACCAGAAGACAGTCGTCTACACGGGGCGCATCAATCACAAGAAGGGACTGGCTCTCGTTGTCGAAGCGGCGAAGCGGCTGCCCGAGATCACGTTTGTTCTGGTTGGCTCCAGTGGGTCGGGGCCGATCGAGACGTTGGCAAAGCATGTGACGAACATCCGAATCGTCCCGTTCCAGTCACCGGACACGCTCAGGCACTATATATATGCCGCTGACGTCCTGCTGATCCCGCCATCGTGGCAGCCGTTGGCAGAATTCGGATCGACCGTGTTGCCGCTGAAACTGTTCCTCTACATGGCGTCGGGCCGCCCGATACTCGCAGGGGAAACGCCAGACGTTCGTGAGGTACTGACACATGGCGACACCGCCTTCCTTTGCCGCCCCGACAATCCGGACGCCCTAGTCGCCGGAATTGCAGCACTGACGAACGATCAAGAGTTGTCCCGGCAACTGGGGCAACGGGCGCAGGAAGCCAGCCGCAAGTTCACCTGGCAGGCGCGCGCGAACACTATTGCGGCTCTTGTTCTGGATCGCCTGCGTTCCGCAGCTGCCGAACGTGGCGCCTGGACCGGCACACAATTCCGCGCGTGGCGTCAGCAGTCCCTACGTTGGCTGATCCATCTGGCCTATACTCGCTCATGGGTGTTGCCGCCGGCAGTGCTTTCCGCTTCGTCCAAATCCGAATAGATCCGTGTCGACCGCATGAGCAGCCATCAGCGCGATCTTGCCCGCGGCTTTACATGGCTGGGTGGCGCGACGCTTGCCGCCAGGATCATCGACTTTGCAACCATCCTGGCTGTGCTCTCATTCCTGACAAAGCAGCAGGTCGGCATAGGCTCACTCGTCGTTTCCGCCGGGATGGTGATTGAGGCATTGGACGGCTGGGGGACCAGCGAGGCCCTCGTACAGTCGCCGTCGGTAAGCCCCGTGCAGCTCGACACGTTGTTCTGGTTTGTTGTCGGGGCGGCGTGTGTGGTGGGTGGCTTTACCGTGTTCGCTGCACCATGGATCGCCGCAATCTACGGTGTCGGTGGCATGGCCGCCTATTTCTGGGCGATCGCGCTCAAACAGCCTCTGGTCGGCGCCGCGCTTGTTCCGCTCGCGCTCATGAACAGGGATCTCCAATTCGAACGCATCGCAGCCGTAAATCTATGCGCGACGCTGGCCGCCGCCGCTACACGGCTCGGGCTTGCTGTCTGGGGCGCGGGCGCGTGGGCGCTTGTCGCGGCCTATGTCGCCAGTGGATTGTTCACGCTTATCGCGGTGCAATTCGCCAGACCCTTTTGGCCGAAACTTCAATTGCGCCTTGAATCCATCCGGCCACTTCTCAGCTTCGGTATCCGCGCCGCGGCCTCCAATTTCTTCGAGCAGACCTTTCGCAACATCGACTTTCTGCTGGTCGGCTGGTTCTACGGACCGGCACCGCTTGCCGTGTATCGCGTGGCGTTCGATGTCGCGATGGAGCCGGCGACAGCAGCGGGTACGCTGGTCAACCGAACGGCGATGCCTGTCTTTGCCCGAACCGGCAGGGCGCAACATGCCGATACACTGACGTGGTCGCTGCGCCGGCTTGCGTTTCTCGTCGCGCCACTCATGGTCGGGCTGATACTCGTCGCCGATCCCCTGATGGCGCTTTTGCACGACCAGCAGGGCCACAGCTATGCGGCGGCTGCCCTGCCCCTGAAGATTCTGGCCGCGGCCGCGCTCCTGCGCGTGACGATGCAAACGATCTATCCCCTGCTGATGGGATCCGGCCGGCCGGGCACAGCGGCGCGCCTGTCGGCGGCCACGATGGTG
>DASZCC010000299.1:0-2748 GCA_035943485.1 Rhizomicrobium sp.
GAAGGATTCCATCGCATGGGGTCCCGGTCCGCGCGCCAGCCAGGCGTTCATGCTGGCGGTGCGCGCGCGCGCACTGCTCGAGGGACGCCTTGCACCTTCGACCGACGACGTCGCCGCGCTGGCGCAACCGATCCTGCGTCATCGCATGGCGCTCACCTTCCCGGCGCTCGCCGAAGGCCTCCCCGTACCCGCCGTCATCGATCGGTTGAGCCGGAGCCTTCTTTGAGTCTCGGCCTTTCCTATGAAGCGGAGGCATTGGGCGCGGGCCTGCCCCCGCTTCTGATCGACGCCGAACGCCTGGCGAGCACTGTCAGTCTCGGCGTGCATGGCCGGCGCAAGGCGGGCATGGGCGAAAGCTTTTGGCAGTTCCGCCGTTATCGCCAGGAAGATGCCGCCGCCGCAATCGACTGGCGGCAATCGGCCAAGACGCAGCACCTGTTTGTGCGCGAGCGCGAGTGGGAAGCGGCGCAGTCGGTGTGGTTCTGGTGCGATCGTTCGCCGGGCATGCAGTTCACATCCGACAAGGTGACGAAGGCCTCGCGCGCTTCGCTGCTGACGCTGGCGCTGGCGTCACTGCTTGTGCGCGGCGGCGAGCGCATCGCTTTTGTCGGTACCGACGCGATTCCGGCCAGCTCGCGCGCCGCGCTCCGCCGCTTCGCGCATACGCTTTCGCTGGAAGATGCACGTTCACTGCCCCCCGACGCGCCGGTGACGAGCAAGGCTGAGTTCGTGTGGGCCAGCGACTTCCTCTCGCCGCTCGCCGACATCGAGGCGGCGTTGCGCCGGCTGTCGCATTCCGCCGTGACGGGCGCGCTGATCCACATCGTCGATCCGGCGGAGGAGGATTTCCCCTTCACCGGCCGCACGCGGTTCGAGACGGCGCGGGGTGATCTCACCGAAACGATCGGGCGCGCCGAGACGGTCGCCGCCGAATACCGCACGCGGTTCAAGGCGCATCTCGAAACCGTGGGTGCGCTGGCGCGGCGGATGGGATGGAGCCATATCGTCCATCGCACCGATCGCCAGCCGCAGACCGCGCTCACCGCGCTCTACGCCGACATGAGCGGCGCCTGAGACGATGGGATTGCTTGGCGGACTAGGTTTCGGCGCGCCGCTCATCCTTCTGGCGCTTATCGTGCTCCCCGCCATCTGGTGGCTGCTGCGTGTGACGCCACCGATGCCGCGCCGCGTGATCTTTCCGCCGCTGCGCATCCTGCTCGGCCTGTCCGGCAAGGAGGAGACACCGGCGCACACGCCGTGGTGGCTGCTGCTGCTTCGTCTGATCGCGGCCGCCTGCGTAATCGTGGCGCTGGCCGAACCGCTGCTCGGCCGGCCGCAGCCGATCGCGGGCAGCGGGCCAATCGTGCTGGTGATCGACAATGGCTGGAGCGCCGCCGCTAACTGGGATGCACGCCAGGCGACGATCGCCGACGTGCTGCGCACCGCGCAGCGTGCCGGACGCGCCGTCGCGCTGGTGCCGACATCGGAGCTTCCCGATCTCAGCCTGATGGATGCGGGACAGGCGCAGCGCGAGGCGCAGGCGCTTGCACCCGTCTCATGGATTCCGGATCGTGCGCGCATCGCGGCGGCCATAAGGAAAGCACGCTTTGCGTCGAAGCCAGATATCCTCTGGCTGTCGGACGGCATGGAGGATGGCCACGCCGCCGAACTCTCCGTAGCGCTGTCGGCGGCCGGCACTCTGCACATCTACGCCGACGCGCCGGGGAAGGACGTGATCGCATTGCGTCCCGCGCAGAACGAGAGCTCCGGCTTCACCGTTCCGGTGACCCGCGCCTCGGGCGATGGCGCACGTGGTGGTCTCGTGAGTGCGCTTGGTGCGCATGACGAGATGCTAGCGAGTGCGGCGTTCCGCTTCGACGACGGCAAGCGCGAGACAACGACGCATATCCGCCTGCCGCTGGAAGTGCGCAACGAAACCACGCGCCTCGTCATTGCCAGCGTGGAATCCGCGGGCGCCGTGCAGCTCCTTGGCGGCGGCGGTGCGCGCCGCGCGGTAGGCCTCGTTGCGGCGGGCAGCAATGAAGCGATCCAGCCGTTGCTCTCCGATACCTATTATCTCGAGCGCGCGCTCGCGCCTTATGCCGATGTGCGCAAGGGCGACATCTCGTTCCTGCTGACGCATGACGTGTCGGTGCTGATCCTCGCCGACGTCGGCAAGATCGTCGGTGCCGACTACGACAAGGTCGCGCGCTTCGTCGCCAATGGCGGCGTGCTGATCCGCTTTGCCGGCGACCGCATGACCAACGGCTCCGACGATCTCGTGCCCGTGAAGCTGCGCATCGGTGGACGCTATCTGGGCGGCTCGCTTGCCTGGGGCGTGCCGCAGAAGCTGGCGCCGTTCTCGGACTCCAGTCCGTTTGCGGGCTTGCCTGTGTCCAATGACGTCACCGTGTCGCGGCAAATCCTGGCCGAGCCGTCGGTCGAACTCGCCGATCGCACCTGGGCGCGGCTGGCGGATGGCACGCCGCTCGTCACCGCGCAGGGCCGCGGCAAAGGCTTTGTCGTGCTGTTCCACATTACCGCAGGACCGGACTGGTCAACGCTGCCGCTATCGGGCCTCTACGTCGACATGATCCGCCGTCTGCTGGCGCTGTCGTCCGGCGCGCGGCCGAGCGACTTCAAGGGCGCAACCACACTGCCACCGGTCTCGACGCTCGACGGCTTCGGTCACAGCCGCAAGCCACCGGCCGAGGTGACGCCAATCCGCGCCATCGATCTGCCGAAGAC
>DASZCC010000300.1:0-4626 GCA_035943485.1 Rhizomicrobium sp.
ATCACCATCCTGCATGACCGGCCGGAGCTGCGCCCCATCGTCCCGATCATCGGCGAGATCACCAGCCTGGTGATGCTGCTCTCGCTTCTCTGGATCCCCTGGTTTGCCTGGCGCCAGCCTGGACCGCTTCGACCGCGCACCCTTCTCGGTCATGCCGCGGCGCTGGTCATATTCTCGGCCGCCCATGTCACCGGGTTCACCTTGCTGCGGAAGATCATCTACTGGACCATCGGGCAGCATTACGGCGGCGATTTCCCGGGCGACTACATCTACGAATTCCCGCGGGACGCGATCGCCTACGGTCTGGCGATGCTGGCCTTCTCGATGGCCGGACAACGTCTCGAGGCCCGCGCCGCGCCATCCGGCGGCCGCACGCTCTTCGACATCCGCGACGGCACGCGGCTGCTGCGTGTGCCGTTCGACGACATCCTGGCGGTGAGCTCGGCCGGCAACTATGTCGAGTTCGTGCTGCGCGACGGGCGCAAACCGCTGATGCGCTCGCCGCTGTCGGCGCTGGAAACCGAACTCGCCCAGCATGGCTTTGTGCGCGTGCACCGCTCCTGGCTGGTGAACGCGATGCAGATGACAGGCCTGAAACCAGAAGGCTCGGGCGACTACACGGTCGAACTCGGAGAGGTCACCGTCCCGCTGTCGCGGCGCTATCCGGAAGCACTGGCGAAGTTGCGCGCGGCCTAGCTACTTCGCGTCCTTCTCGATCTGGTCGGCGGCGACGCCAAGCAGTTCGTCCATCTTCGTGCGGATCGCGACGTCCGAATACTTCGCGGCATCGAGGTCGCCGCGGACCTTGCGAAAGACGTCGTTGTCGCCGGCTTCCTCGAAATCGGCCGCCACGACGGCTTTGGCATAGGTCTCGGCCTCGGCGCCGGACTTGCCCATTTCGCCGGCCGCCCACAGGCCCAGAAGCTTGTTGCGGCGGTTCATGACCTTGAAGCGCATCTCCTCGTCATGGGCAAATTTGCTCTCGAAGCCCTTCTCGCGATCCTTGAATCCGCCGCCCATGTCTAACCTCTTGAAAATGAACCGTTAATCCGGCCCGCAGCCCGCCTATGCGCGCACCATAGCGCAAGCTTGTGGACAGCGCATGGATAGGGGCGTATGCGCGCTTTCGCAACGTTGCCGCGTAGGCCCCCCATCGCTAATTTGCCGCTTCGACGGGGGCCCGAAGTCGAGTCCCCGTTTCGCATTTCTGGCGGCCCCGAAGGACACCCAAATGAAACGCCGTCGCATGATCTACGAGGGCAAGGCCAAGATCCTCTACGAGGGTCCCGAGCCCGGCACCCTGATCCAGTATTTCAAGGACGACACGACCGCGTTCGACGCGCAGAAAAAGGCCGTGCTGGACGGCAAGGGCATCCTGAACAACCGCATCAGCGAATACCTGATGACCCAGCTGAATGCGATCGGCGTGCCGACGCACTTTGTGAAGCGCCTGAACATGCGCGAGCAGCTGGTCAAGGAAGTCGAAATCATCCCGCTCGAGGTGATCGTGCGGAACATCGCCGCCGGCTCCATGGCCAAGCGGCTGGGCATCGAGGAAGGCACCGTGCTGCCGCGCTCGATCATCGAGTATTGCTACAAGAACGACGCGCTGCACGACCCGCTGGTGAGCGAGGAGCACATCACGGCGTTCGGCTGGGCGAGCCCGCAAGACCTCGACGACATCGTCAACCTGACCATCCGCATCAACGATTTCCTCTCCGGCCTTTTCCTTGGCGTCGGCATCAAGCTGGTCGACTTCAAGATCGAGTTTGGCCGGCTGTGGGAGAATGACTATATGCGGATCGTGCTGGCCGATGAGATCAGCCCGGATTCCTGCCGCCTGTGGGACGTGACGACCAACGACAAGATGGACAAGGACCGCTTCCGCCGCGATCTGGGCGGCGTGGTCGAAGCCTATTCCGAAGTCGCCCGCCGCCTCGGCATCATGCCGGAGCAGGTGCAGGCGGAGAACAAGGGACCGCAATTGGTCCGTTAGTGAACAAGGGTAGGCAATGAAAGCCCGCGTATTCGTCACGCTCAAGAACGGTGTCCTCGATCCTCAGGGCAAGGCGATCGGCCACGCGCTCAACGGTCTGGGCTTTCCCGCCGTCGGCGAGGTGCGTCAGGGCAAGGTGATCGACATCGAACTCGCCGGAACGGACGAGGCGAAGGCCAAATCCGATCTCAAGGCGATGTGCGAGAAGCTGCTGGCCAACACGGTCATCGAAAAATACGAGATCGAACTCAAATCCTAATGGGAGACGCTGTCATGTTGCATCGGACCGTCCTGGCTTTCGCGGCGGCCCTGTTCATGGCGCTGCCTGCACACGCGGAAGACGCAGACCCCAACAAGGTCATCTGCAAGCACAACGACACGATCGTGTCGGACGCCGACATGAAGGCCGCGCGCTCCATCCTGACCGTGACCAAGGCGGCGGACAACATGACCGCGATGATCGGCACGCTTGTGCCGAACCTGATCGCCAGCCTGCGCAAGAGCCAGCCCAACGTCTCGGACGACATCGCGAATGAACTGTCGACTGAAATGCAGGCCGAACTGATCAAGCGCGAAGACGGCCTGCTCAACGCGATGGCCTGCGTCTACGTCTCGCACTACACATCCGAGGACATCCGACAGCTGGCCGCTTTTTATCAGACGCCACTTGGCCAGCGGATGATCGCGCTGTCGCCCCTGATCATGAAGGACACCACGACGCTTGGCCGGGCGTGGGGCCAGCAGGCCGCCGAGGCCGCGGTGCAGCGTGTGCTTGCGAAGCACAAGAAGGACGGAAACAAGACATGAAATCCGCTGTCATCGTCTTCCCGGCCGCCAATTGCGATCGCGATGCGCAGACAGCGCTCAGGCAGCTGACCGGCAAGGAACCGCACATGGTGTGGCACCAGGACACGTCGCTGCCCGATGTCGATCTTGTCGTGCTGCCTGGCGGGTTTTCGTACGGTGACTATCTGCGGTGCGGCGCAATGGCGAGCCAGTCGGCCGTGATGCGCGCCGTGCGGGCGCATGCCGACAAGGGCGGCGCGGTGCTGGGCATCTGCAACGGCTTCCAGGTGCTGACCGAGACGCAGATGCTGCCCGGCGCGCTGATGCGCAACGCCGACCTGAAATTCGTCTGCCGTCCGGTGAAGCTGTCGGTCGAGGAAACGCAATCGGCCTTCACGCGCAAATACGCCAAGGGTCAGCGTCTCTCGATCCCGGTGGCGCATGGCGAAGGCAATTACTACGCCGATGAGGAAACGCTGAACCGCCTCGAAGGCGAGAACCGCGTGGTGTTGCGCTACGCCGACGGCGACAATCCGAACGGCTCGGCCCGCGACATCGCCGGCATCCTCAACGAGAAGCGCAACGTCATGGGCCTGATGCCCCATCCAGAGCGCGTGGTCGATCCGATCCTGGGCGGCGAGGACGGCAAGGCGCTGTTTGAAAGTCTGATTGAGACGCTTTCATGAGTACGAAGGACGAAGTCCGATGGGTCTTCGAACCTCGTCAGGCTTCGAAGTCTTACCACTGTCCTTGCTGCAAATTCAGAACGTTGTTTTCCAGAGGCGGATTTGAACTTTGCCCCGTCTGTTTCTGGGAAGACGACGGACAAGACGAAGCCGACGCTGAACGCGTCCTTGGCGGACCGAATTCGACACTGAGCCTTCGACACGCACAGGAAAACTTTCGCCGTTTCGGAGCCATCCAAGAGCGCTTTCTACCGAACGTACGCCCGCCCCTACCTGATGAAGTTCAACAATCATGACAGCCATTACGCCTGAACTCGTCAAGGAACACGGCCTCACCGAAGACGAATACGCCAACATCAAGCGCCTGATGAACCGCGAGCCGACGCTGGTCGAGCTTGGCATCTTCAGCGTGATGTGGAGCGAGCACTGCTCCTACAAGTCGACGCGCGTTCACCTTGCGAAATTGCCGACCAAGGCGCCGTGGGTGATCCAGGGCCCAGGCGAGAACGCCGGTGTGATCGACATCGGCGATGGCGACGCCTGCATATTCAAGATGGAGAGCCACAACCATCCGTCGTTCATCGAGCCCTATCAGGGTGCGGCGACCGGCGTGGGCGGCATCATGCGCGACGTGTTCACCATGGGCGCGCGGCCGATTGCGATGATGAACGCGCTGCGCTTCGGCGAACCTTCGCATCCCAAGACGCGCCATCTGGTCAGCGGCGTCGTCAGCGGCATCGGGGGCTATGGCAATTGCATGGGTGTGCCGACCGTCGGCGGCGAAGTGAACTTCCACAAGAGCTACAACGGCAACATCCTGGTCAATGCGATGTGCGTCGGCCTGGCGCGCACCGACAAGATTTTCCTGTCGGCAGCGAAGGGCGCAGGCAATCCCGTCGTCTATGTCGGCTCCAAGACCGGGCGCGACGGCATCCATGGCGCGACCATGGCGAGCGCCGAGTTCGACGACGCGTCGGAAGAAAAGCGCCCGACGGTGCAGGTCGGCGATCCCTTCACCGAGAAGCTGCTGCTGGAAGCCTGCCTCGAACTGATGGCGACGGACGCCATCGTCGCGATCCAGGACATGGGCGCGGCCGGTCTCACATCTTCCTCAGCAGAAATCGGCGACAAGGGCGGCTCTGGCATCGAGCTCGATCT
>DASZCC010000301.1:0-4210 GCA_035943485.1 Rhizomicrobium sp.
ATGGCTACGAGCTGCAGAAGCTGACCGACGCCCATATCAAGGAAATCGACTCCGTGCTTCACGGCAAGGAGCAGGAGATCATGCAGGTCTGAGGCCTGCGCAAGGAGAGCGATGGCGCCCGCGCCGCAAACGACGACGAACCAGCCGAAGCACGTCGCGATCATCATGGATCGCAACGGGCGGTGGGCGCGCAAGCGCTTCCTTCCGCGTGAGGCCGGTCATGTCGCGGGCGTCAACGCCGTGCGCGAAGTGGTGCGCGCCGCCACTGACATCAATCTCCAGTACCTCACGCTCTTTGCGTTCTCGTCGGAGAACTGGAAGCGCCCACGGACCGAAGTGAACGCCCTGATGGGTCTGTTCCGCGGTTATTTCCGCAGCGACCTCGACGAGTTGCACAGCCGCGGCGTGCGCGTCCGTATCATTGGCAGCCGCGAGCGCGTCGCCGGCGACATCCGCAAGATGATCGAGGAGGCGGAAAGCCGCACGGTGAACAACACCGGCCTCAATCTCACCTTCGCCTTCGACTATGGTGGCCAGGAAGAGATCGCCAATGCGGCCCGCGAACTTGCCCGTGCCGCCAAGGAAGGCCGCCTCGATCCCGAGACGATCACGCCGGACCTGTTCGCGGCGCGTCTCTTTACCGGGCAGCTGCCTGAACCCGACCTGATCGTGCGCACTGGCGGCGAGCATCGTCTGTCCAACTTCCTGCTCTGGCAGTCGTCCTATGCCGAGCTTTTGTTCGTCGATACGCTGTGGCCCGATTTCGGACGCAAGGATCTGCTCGAAGTGCTGGAATGCTTTGCGCAGCGCGAGCGCCAGTTCGGCGGCATCTCGTCGGAAGCCGTCGCGTGAATCGCTCCAGCCCCGTGTCGGGTTCGCCGGATCATGCTCCGGGGTACAAGGGCATCCGCTTCAATCTGGACTGGATCACGCGGCCGTTGTTCGGCGGCGCGCTGGCGGCGCTGGCTGTGGCGGCCGTATTCGGTGGCGCGCCGTTCGTGGCCGTTCTGGCGGTCGTTGTCGCCGTTGCCGGCGCGCGTGAATGGCATCGGTTGGTCGGTGAGCGTGTGTTTGGATCGGCGTTCTTTGTAACCGCGGCAACAGTCGCGGTCGCCCTTGCCGCGGATGTTGCCTGGCCGCATGGCTGGTACGGCGCCGCAATCATCGGCGTTGGAGCAATCGCGGCTGCTGTGGTCGCCGCTACGCGTCGCGAGCTTCCGCTCTGGCACGGCTTTGGCCCGCTCTATCTCGGCATCGCAGCGATTTCGATCCTTGCGCTGCGTGACGCGCCGCATGGCGCCTGGGTCATCGTCGGGCTCTTCCTCGCTGTCTGGGCCAGCGACACCGGCGCACTGTTCACCGGCAATCTCGTTGGCGGTCCGAGGCTCTGGCCCGCGCTGTCGCCCAACAAGACTTGGTCGGGCACCATCGGCGGCGTCGCGACCGCGGCCGTCGTCGAAGCCATTTTTGTTGCCATCCTCGGTGGCACGCCGTGGCAGGCGGGCCTTTACGGCGCGGCGGTTGCGATCGTGGCCGTGCTGGGCGATCTGTTCGAGTCCTGGGTCAAGCGCGTCTTTCAGCGCAAGGATTCCGGCCACCTGATCCCCGGACATGGCGGCGTTCTGGACCGCATCGATTCCACGCTTTTCGCAGCGCCTGCCGTGGCGCTTGCGGTCATCGGCCTCGGCCTCAACACCTTATTTGGAGCACACCCGTGAACGCGCTCGCCGCCTCGCGCGACCACTTCGACATCAAGGGCCTTGAGCCGGTCCTGGCGCGCAGCGTCACGGTGCTTGGCTCGACCGGATCAATCGGCATTTCGACGCTCGATGTAATCACATATGCCCGCAAGCATTACGGTGCCGACGCAATGCCTGTGCAGGCACTGACGGCGCAATCAAATGTAGAGGCGCTGGCACAGCAAGCCCGCGCTGTGAAGCCGCGCATCGCGGTGATAGGCGACGAGAAGCGCTATGCCGCGCTCAAGGACGCACTCAGCGGCACCGGCATCGAAGTCGCTGCGGGCAGGGCGGCGGTGATCGAAGCTGCTGCGCGTCCGTCGAGCACGGTCATGGTGGCGATCATGGGGGCCGCCGCGCTCGAACCGGCCCTTGCCGCCGTCGCGCGCGACGCGACCATCGCGCTCGCCAACAAGGAATGCATTGTGGCGGCGGGCAACGTGTTTCACCGCGCGCTGGCCAAGTCCAAGGCTGCCGTGATCCCTGTCGACTCCGAGCACAACGCCGTGTTCCAGGTGCTGAACGGCGGCGACGCCCGGGAAGTGGAGAAGGTCACGCTCACCGCATCAGGCGGTCCGTTCCGCGACTGGACACTCGAGCAGATGGGAATCGCCACCCGCGAGCAGGCTGTGGCGCATCCCAACTGGTCGATGGGCGCGAAGATCTCGGTCGACAGCGCGACGCTGATGAACAAAGGTCTTGAACTGATCGAGGCACATTTCCTCTTCGCGCTTCCGGTCGAGAAGCTCGATGTCCTGGTGCATCCGCAATCGATCGTGCACTGCCTTGTGTCCTACGAAGACGGCTCGACGCTTGCGCATCTCTCGGCACCGGATATGCGCACGCCAATCGCGCATGCGCTGGCGTGGCCGCGCCGGATTGCATCGCCGTCGCGCCGCCTCGATCTGGCCGCAGTAGGCCAGCTGAATTTCCGTGCTCCCGATCACATCCGGTTCCGCTGCCTCGGCCTCGCGCTGAACGCGATGCGGACGGGCGGCCTGGCGCCGACGATCCTGAACGCGGCCAACGAGATTGCGGTCGATGCCTTCCTCAACCGCAGAATTGGCTTTCTCGATATCGCGCGCGTCGTCGAGACGACGCTCGATGAAAGCCCGAATGCCAATGCGACAGTCGATTCACTCGATGGTGTGCTCGCAGCCGATGCGCGGGCCCGTTCGCTTGCAAGTTCGATCTGCACGCGCGCAGTCAATTGAGGACCACTCATGCTTAGCTCGCTGCTCGATTTCTCACACTGGGCGCTTTATGGAATCCCGGCGTTCCTGTTCCTCATTACCGTCGTGGTGTTCTTCCACGAACTAGGTCACTTCTCCGTCGCGCGCCTGTTCGGCGTTCGCGTCGAAACGTTCTCGATCGGCTTCGGGCGCGCGATCCATTCCTGGGTCGACAGCAAGGGCACGAACTGGAAGATCTCGTGGATACCGCTCGGCGGCTATGTGAAGTTCCTGGGCGACGCCGACGCAGCCGGGACACCTGACCGCGAGGCAACCGCCGCCATGAGCGCGGCCGACCGCGCAGTCGCTTTCCCTTTCAAGCCGCTATGGCAGCGTGCCCTGATCGTTCTGGCGGGGCCGGTTGCGAACTTCGTCCTGGCGATCGCGATCCTGTTCGTCTTCTTCCTCTTCATGGGGCAGATGATCATGCCGCCAGTGGTGACATCGGTGCTGCCGCACAGCGCCGCCGCGGATGCGGGCATTCGCGCCGGCGATCGTATCGTCTCGGTCGATGGCACTGCCATCACCAGCTATGAACAGATCCAGCAGATCACGGCGATCAGTGCGGGACAGCCCTTGCCGATCGTTCTCGAGCGCGCCGGAAACCGCATTGCGGTCATCGTCACGCCGCGCGAAACCGAGATCACCGATCCGTTCAAGAACAAGCAGCGCGTCGGCCTGCTGGGGATTACAAACGCTTCACATCGCACACACGTTAGTCTGGGACCGATCGCTGCATTCGGTGCCGCGGTGGGCGAGGTCCGGGATATTGTGGCGATCACGTTCCGTGCTCGCGGACAGTTGTTTAAAGGCAATGCCAGCCAGCTTTCCGGCCCTGTGGGCATCGCGAAACTCGCTGGACAGGTGGCGGAAGTGAGCCTCCTGGCGCTGGTTCAGCTGGTAGCTCTACTTTCCGTAAGCATTGGCCTCGTCAATCTTTTTCCCATTCCGCTCCTCGACGGGGGGCATCTTCTATACTATGCATTCGAAGCAGTGCTGGGGCGTCCGCTCGGAGAGCGGGCCCAGGACGTCGGATTTAGGCTTGGGCTGGCGGTTGTGCTGGGGATCTTTCTCCTGGCGACGTGGAATGACCTCAGCCGTCTGAATCTTTTCTGAAACGTCGGCGGGCTGCCGGAAACGGCCGCCGGGCCTCTAACGAGTTGCCAGAGACGACTGGATGAGCCGCATCACCCTGTTCGCCGGAGTTCTTCGTGCGGCTACCGCGATGGCGCTCGTTCT
>DASZCC010000302.1:0-1715 GCA_035943485.1 Rhizomicrobium sp.
CGCTTCCTTGAGCGCTTCGTCGATCGTCCGGCCCAGCACGAACTGTCCACCCAGCACGCGCATCGCATAAGTGAGTGCCTGGCGGATCACCGGCTCGCCGGAGCGCGCGACAAGACGGCGGAAGATGCTGTCGAAGTTCCAGCGCGCCGTCTCGTCGAAGCTCACGATCTTGCCCGTCAGCATCAGCGCCCAGGTCGAGGCATTCACGAACAGCGAGTCCGATTTGGCGCGATGCTTATCCCATTGCGCGCCACCGATCTTGTCGCGGATGAGGCGGTCGGCCGTCTCGGCGTCGGGCACGCGCAGCAGTGCCTCTGCCAGACACATCAGCGCGACGCCTTCCTGGCTCGATAGCGCATACTCCTGCATGAACGCGTCGATGCCGCCGTTTCTGTGACCCTCGGCCCGGATACGTGTGACGAGCTTGACCGCGAGATCGTGCGCCGCCTTGCGCTCTGTCGGCGACAGGCGCGCCTGTGCGATGCGGGCGTCCACGATTGCGTCTTCGGGTGCGAGATAGGCCGCGGAAATGGCGTCCCGCAGCGGGGAGGATGTCATGATGAGTCCGTTCGGTGTGACATTGCTATTCTAGCGCGCCGCGCGGCGGGCACGCTATGTTTGGCGACATGACCACACCCCGGATCGTCCACACAATCTCGGATTTGCGCGCGCAGGTAAACGCCTGGCGCACGGATAGCGCGCGCATCGGTCTGGTGCCGACGATGGGTGCTCTGCATGAGGGACACCTGTCGCTGGTGCGCGAGACACAAACGCGCTGCGACAAGGTCATCGCCAGCATTTTCGTCAACCCGGCCCAGTTCGCGCCGCACGAAGATTTCGATCGCTATCCCCGCACGCTGGAAAGCGACACGCAGAAGCTGGGCGGGGTGGGCCTCGACCTGATCTTCGCGCCTTCGGTTGGCGAAATGTATCCGGCCGGTTTCGCGACCAGGCTGGAGGTCGGCGGACCGAGCGCCGGGCTTGAAACCGACTTCCGGCCGCACTTCTTCAGCGGGGTCGCTACGGTCGTGTCCAAGCTCCTGATCGCTGCGATGCCCGACGTCGCGATCTTCGGGGAGAAGGACTACCAGCAGCTCCTCGTGATCCGCCGCATGACGGCCGACCTTGGACTGCCGATCGAGATTCTCGGCGCGGCCATCGTGCGCGAGCCGGACGGCCTCGCCATGTCGTCGCGCAACGCCTATCTCAGACCGGACGAGCGCAAGGCGGCGGGGAAGCTCAATGTCATCCTTCGCGATGCGATCGCTGCGCTGCTGAAGGGCGCACCAATCGCGGATGCTGAGGCCGCGGCGGCCAAGGCGATCATCCAAGCCGGATTCAATTCGGTCGACTACGTCGCGGTGCGCGATGCCGCGACTCTCGCAAAGATCGAGACGCTCGATCGCCCTGCCCGCATTCTTGTGGCCGCAAAGATCGGCGGCACGCGGCTGATCGACAACATGGCGGTCTAGAGCAACCCGAGCTCGATGAGTTCGGCCTGCAGTTTCTCCGGCAGCGCCTCGAGTCCCTTCGTGCCGCGCGCATCGGCGGGTGCGTCCTTGGGATCGAGATAGCGCCAGCCCTGGAACGGCCGCTGCGCGCGGCGCTGCACCGGGATCAGCTTCGCGTCATAGACCAGGCCGCAATGCGGCGTGCCGTTCTTCGTCACCGGCCGCAAGTCGAGCAATTTCTGGCGCACAGCGATCTGGCCCTTG
>DASZCC010000303.1:0-2891 GCA_035943485.1 Rhizomicrobium sp.
GACGGCTACTACGAACGCGTGCTGAAGCTTCTCCGTCCGGGAGGTCTGATCGCGCTCGACAACATGCTGTGGAGCGGCGCCGTTGCCGATCCCAAGATCACCGACGCGGATACGTCAGCTCTGCGCGCCCTCAACACCAAAATCCACGCCGACAACCGCGTCGACATGGCCCTCGCGACGGTGGGCGACGGCGTGGTGCTGGCGGTGAAACGCTAGGTGACTCTAACCTCTCCCGTTTACGGGAGGAGTCCACAAGTCGCGCAGCGATTTTTGGGGTGAGGGGAGCAGTGCTTGGGGCCTTTGCCCTCACCCGATTTTCAAGTGCAAATCGACCTCTCCCGCTATCGCGGGCGAGGTTAAATGCTTGCGACAAACGCGTGACAGGCTCACACTCCCCTTGATGGCGGAAGAACCGATAGCGTTCCTCCGCGCGGCCTCGCCAGTCGCGCGGACGGGCAATCAGGGCGGTGCGGTCGCGCAGGTGCGCTTCGACCGGAGTGAGCTCAATCGCATACTCACGATCTATGGGCGCATGGTCTCGGCCGGCGAGTGGCGGGACTATGCGATCGACTTCCTGGAAGACGTCGCGGTGTTCTCGATCTTCCGGCGCGCCAGCGAGATGCCGCTGTTCCGGGTGGAGAAGCGGCCGAAGCTCCGCGCGAAGCAGGGCATGTACGCCGTCATCTCGCCCACCGGCCTGATCCTGAAGCGCGGCCACGAGTTGGCCCAGGTGCTGCGGGTGTTCGACAAGACCCTGATGAAGGCGACCGCCACCAACGGCTGAAAACAAAAAAGCCCCAGTTTTCCCACTGGGGCTTTCCGTTTTCGTGTCACCGGTGTTAGCGGCGGTTGCCCATGAGGCGCAGCAGCATCATGAACAGGTTGACGAAGTCGAGGTACAGCTTCAGCGCGCCGAAGATGGCCTTCTTGCCCGCCGTCGCTTCGTCATCCGAGGCGATGTAGTTGTTCTTGATCCACTGCGTGTCATAGGCGGTCAGACCCGTGAAGATCAGCACGCCGGCCACCGACACGATCCACGACATCATCGAGGACTGCAGGAAGATGTTCACCACCGAGGCGATGATGATGCCGATCAGGCCCATGAACAGGAACGAGCCGAACCCGGTCAGGTCCGTCTTGGTCGTGTAGCCCCACAGGCTCATCGCGCCGAACGTGCCGGCCGAGATGAAGAACGTGGTCGCCACGCTCGCGCCCGTATAGATCAGCAGCACCGGCGCAAGGCTGATGCCCATCAGCGCGGCATAGCCCCAGAAGGTCGCCTGCGCGGCGCCCAGGCTCATGGACTGCAGCCTGAACGAGATCAGCAGGACCAAGCCCAGCGGGGCGAACAAAGCCACCCAGCCCAGCATCGACAGGCCAAGCTGTCCGGTCTGCGGATTGACCGCATAGAACAGGGCCGTCACCGCGGGAACAGTCGCCACGATCCACGCCGCCACGCCGGTCAGCACAAGGCCAACGAGCATGTAGTTGTAGACGCGGAGCATGTAACTGCGCAGGCCGGCGTCGAATACACCTGCGGTGTCGGCCTGTCCGCGCAACACCCGGTTGTCAAAGTCAGCCATCAGAATTCCTTTCTTCTCCGGCGCATCGCCGGTACGCGCATTATATCGTGATCTTGCAGGATGTTATCAAGGCGCTCGCAAGTGGCTGGCGGGCCTCGCGGAAAGCGCCGTCCAGGCGCCTGCAAGACCGAAAAGCAGCGTCGCGGCGCCTCCGCCGAGGACTGTTAGCGCTGCCGTAGCCGAATCGAAGTCGAGCGGAACTTGGAAGACCTGCCGGCAAACGGCCGCAGCTGCCGCCGTGCCCAGACCGAGCGCCAGAACGCCGGTGAGCAGACCGATCGCGCCGTATTCGATGATGTAGACGCTGGCTATGCGCGACCGCGTGGCGCCCAGCACTTTGAGGATCGTCGCGTCGTAAAGGCGTCCACGGCTTCCCGCCGCGACCGCGCCGGCAAGGACGAGCAGGCCGGAGAGGATTGTGACAAGGCTTGCCGCGCGCACGCCGGTGCCCAGCTCCTGAAACAGGGCGTCAACCTGGGTGATCGCATCACGGACGCGGATGGTTGAGATGTTCGGGAAGGCGTCCGTCACCGCACGATAGGCGCGTTCTTCCTCGTTCGGATCAACCCGCACCGTTGCGATAAACGAATGCGGCGCGTGGTCAATCAGCCCCGGCGACACGATGATGATGAAGTTCTGGTTGCCGGTCGTGAAGTCGACCTTGCGCAGGCTCGCGATGGTGCCCTCAATCTCGCGGCCGAGCACATTGAGCACCAGCTTGTCCCCGAGCTTGAGCCCCATGCCCTTCGCCAGATCGGCGTCGAACGAAATGAGCGTCGGACCGGTGTAATTCGCCGGCCACCACTGGCCGTCTGTGATGACGGTGCCCTCGGGCGGCGTCGCGGCGTAGGTGATGCCACGGTCGCCATTGACGGCCCACTTCGCCTCCGGGGCGATCGGCGCGTCTTTCGCCGCCACGCCTTTGATCGAGATAATCCGCCCACGGATCATAGGGGTGCGCTTGTAGAGTTGTGCGGTGCGCAGCTTGCCGACGGTCGCGTCGAAGCGGGCTGCTTCATCGGGCTGGATATCGATGAAGAAGAAACTTGGTGCGGTGCCGGGGAGGCGATCGGCGATCTGCGCGTTGATCGTGTGGTTCAGCAGCGAGACCGTGGCAAGCAAGGTCAGACCAAGCCCCAAAGCCGTAACGACACCGACGGTCGCGGCGCCAGGCCGCGTGAGATTGGCGAGCGCCAGGCGCGGAACGGCCGAGCGCGGCCGGGGCAGGCGCCGCAGAAGCGCGCGCAATCCCATCGCAAGGACTCGCAACGCAATCAGGATGGCAGCAGCGCCGGCCAGGAACTCTGC
>DASZCC010000304.1:0-5105 GCA_035943485.1 Rhizomicrobium sp.
CGCTCGACACGGCGACTGTGATCCAGTCGGTGAAGAAGACCAATCGCATTGTCACGGTGGAGCAGGGCTGGCCGGTGTGTTCGATCGGTTCGGAGATCGCCTCGGTCGTGGCGCTGGAGGCGTTCGACTGGCTGGACGCGCCGCCGACCAAAATCACCGGCAAGGACGTTCCGATGCCCTATGCCGCCAATCTCGAGAAACTCGCTTTGCCGCATGTCGACGACATCGTCGCCGCAGCCAAAGCCGTCTGCTATCGCGACTGATATGGCAACACAGATTCTCATGCCTGCGCTTTCGCCCACGATGGAAGAGGGCAAGCTCGCCAAGTGGCTGGTGAAGGAAGGCGACACGGTCAAATCCGGGGACATCCTCGCCGAGATCGAGACCGACAAGGCGACGATGGAGTTCGAGGCGGTCGATGAAGGTCGCATCGGCAAGCTTCTGGTGCCGGAAGGCGCCGAGGGCGTGAAGGTCAATGCGCCGATCGCGACACTGGTCGGCGAGGGCGAGAAGCTGGACACCGCGCCAGACATCTCCGCCGCGATGAACTCGATCAAGGAAGCGGTGCACGCGGAGAGCAAACCTGCCGCACCGGCTCCGAAGACGTCGCCCCCGCCGAAACCGGCGCCGCAGCCCGCAAAGGAACCCGCCGCACCTGTGGCCAAGGAAGCGGCATCGCCAGCAAAGGCAGTTGCTCCGTCCACGGATCATCGCGTGTTCGCTTCGCCGCTCGCCCGGCGCATCGCCGAAAACAAGGGTGTCGACCTTGCGGCGCTGCAGGGTTCGGGCCCGCGCGGACGCATCATAAAGGCCGATGTCGAGGCGGCAAAACCCGGTACTAAGGCGCCAGCCGCTGCACCGCCGACTGTTGCACGCGCCGAGGCCGCTCCCGCGCCTGCGGCAATGGTCTCGGGTATTCCGCCGCTTCCCGATGCGCGCGCCTTCTTCAAGGCGGAAGACATCGAGGAGATTCCGCATGACGCGATGCGCAAGGCGATCGCGCGACGGCTCACCTCCGCCAAGACGCTCATCCCGCACTACTACCTGACCATCGACTGCCGCATCGACAACCTGATGGCGACGCGGGCGCGGCTGAACGAGACGTCGCCCAAGGGCGATGGTGCGTTCAAGCTCTCCGTCAACGACTTCGTCGTAAAGGCCTGCGCCCTGTCGCTGATGCGCGTGCCCGAGGTCAATGCCAGCTGGACCGACAACGCCATGCTGCGCCACAAGCACGCCGATGTCGGCGTGGCGGTGGCGCTCGACTTCGGCCTGATCACGCCGATCGTTTTCCGGGCTGAGGAGAAGGGGCTTGCCGTCATCTCCAACGAGGTGAAGGCACTGGCGGAACGCGCCCGCACGAAGAAGCTGAAGCCGTCCGAGTTCGAGGGTGGCACGTTCGCGATCTCCAATCTCGGCATGTTCGGCATCAAGGATTTCACCGCGGTGATCAATCCGCCGCACGCCGCGATCATGGCGGTCGGCGCCGGCGAAAAGCGCGCGGTGGTGAACGGCGACAAGGTCGAGGCCGCCACCGTGATGACCGTCACGCTGTCCTGCGATCACCGGGTTATTGATGGTGCGACTGGCGCCCGCTTCCTGCAGGCGTTCAAGCAATTCATCGAAGAGCCGGCCTCGATGCTCTTGTGAGGGTCCGGTGACGGGGGATCTCGAAGTTCTCGTCGAGACTGGCAGCGTGGCTGCGATCGAGATCGCTGCGTCGTCACTGGGCAAGGGCCACAAGCAGACCGGCAATTGCGCGAATTGCGGTCATCCATTGGCAGGTGCGTTTTGCGCGAGCTGCGGTCAGCCGACCAATGTCCACCGCCGATCCGTAGCAGGCCTGGTGCATGAGCTGGTCGTCGACGTCGTCAACTTCGACAGCCGCATCCTGCGCACGACGCGCGCGCTGCTGTTCCAGCCCGGCGAATTGCCCAAAGCGTTCCGCGAGGGCCGCACCCAGCGTTATGTGCCGGCCTTCCGGCTTTATCTTTTCGTCTCGCTAATCTTCTTCGTGCTGCTGAGCCTCACCGGCATCGCGATCATTCAACTTGCGATTGTGGCGAAAGCGACGCCGGTTATTCGCGACGCGAAGGGCAACCTGTTCATCGCCAATCCGGCCTACGACCCGATCGATGCCGACGACAAGATCCTTCCCAAGCTCATCCCGGTCGACAAGGACGAGACCGTCCGCAACGGCTCGATCTACTCGTACAACAGCGTCACGTATTTCTTTAAGCGGATCGGCTCGTTGCATTCGACCTTGCCGCCAGATGCGCAGGCCGAGCTGCAACGCGAGGCAAATGGCGATTTCAAGAAGGTGAAGGTAGACAAGAACGACGCGCGTGCGACGAAGACCAAGGATTGGATGAGCCGCCATGTCGAAGGCGCACTGGCGCGTGTCGCAGCCGATCCCGCGGCTCTGAACGGCCCGATGACGGTATGGATCCCGCGCGCGCTGTTCCTGTTGCTGCCGATCTATGCGCTGCTGCTGACGCTGTTCTATTTTCGGCATCGCAAGCAATTCTTCCTTGTGGACCATCTCGTATTCTCGCTGTCGGTGCACACCTTCGCTTTCGTGGCGCTTATTTTCGCAGCGGGGCTTGCGCAGTTGGTCAGCGGCGCGTTTGTCGCTGTGCTGTTTTTCGGCGTGATGGCCGTTTACATCTTCCTGGCCATGAAGCGCTTCTACGAGCAGGGTTGGATCAAGACCTCGATCAAGTATCTGCTGCTGTCCGGCACCTATTTGGTATTCTTCCTGCTGCCGTCGCTCGCGGGCATCCTCCTTCTAGGATTGATCGGAGACAATTTTGGCTGACAGCTACGACGTCATCGTGATGGGAAGCGGACCAGGCGGTTATGTCTGCGCCATCCGTGCAGCCCAGCTTGGTCTGAAGACCGCGATCATCGAGCGGGACAAGCTTGGCGGCATCTGCCTCAACTGGGGCTGCATCCCGACCAAGGCGCTGCTGCGCTCGTCCGAGATCTGGCACTTGATGCATCGCCTGAACGAATACGGCTTCAGCGCGGACAACATGAAGTTCGACATCGCCAAGATCGTCGAACGCTCCCGCAAGGTGGCGCAGCAGCTGTCGAACGGCGTCGCCTTCCTGATGAAGAAGCACAAGATCACGGTGATCGCGGGCGAGGCGAAACTCACCGGCAAGGGCAAGATCGCCGTTACCAAGGACGGCAAGACCGAAGATGTCACGGCCAAGAACATCGTGCTCGCCACCGGCGCGCGCGCCCGCACCATGCCGGGCTTTGAGCCGGACGGGAAGCTGATCTGGACCTATCGCGAGGCCATGGTGCCAACGTCGTTCCCGAAGTCGCTGCTGGTCGTGGGATCTGGCGCGATCGGCATTGAGTTCGCGAGTTTCTATCACACGCTGGGCGCCGAGGTGACGGTCGTCGAGATCCTCGATCGTGTGCTGCCGGTGGAGGACGAGGAGATTTCGGCCTTCGCCGCGAAAGCATTTGCCAAGCAGGGCATGAAGCTCAGGACATCCACCTCAGTCGAGAAGCTGGAGAAGAGTGCCGACAGCGTCACCGCCACGCTCAAGGCGAAGGACGGCAAGACGGAGACGATCACCGTCGATCGCGTCGTGCTGGCGATGGGCATCGTCGGCAATGTCGAGAACAATGGTTATGAGCAGGCCGGCATCAAGATCGAACGCACGCATGTCGTCATCAACGAATGGGGTGAGACTGGTGTGCCGGGCGTGTGGGCCATCGGCGATCTCGTCGGTCCGCCTTGGCTGGCGCACAAGGCGATGCACGAAGGCGTCATCGTCGCCGAGCGCATCGCGGGTGTGAAGGGCGTCCATCCGCTCAACACGGCGAACGTGCCGGCGTGTACCTATTGCTGGCCGCAGGTGGCGTCCATCGGCATGACTGAAGCCAAGGCAAAAGCAGCCGGCCGCAAGATCAAGGTGGGTCGCTTCCCCTTCATCGGCAACGGCAAGGCGATCGCGCTGGGCGAGGCCGAAGGGTTCATCAAGACGGTGTTCGACAGCGACACAGGCGAAATGCTGGGCGCCCACATGATCGGCGCCGAAGTCACCGAGCTGATCCACGGCTACACGATCGCAAAAACCGGCGAGCTGACCGAGCAGGACTTGGAAGAAACGATCTTCCCGCACCCCACGCTATCGGAAATGCTGCACGAAGCCGTGCTCGATGCGGACAAGAAGGCGCTGCACATTTAGACGGTGCACTTAACCTCCCCCTTGTGGGGAGGTCGAAATTTGCGCGAGCAAATTTCGGGTGGGGGGAAGTGCGGGCGTTGAGAACCCCCACCCGAAAAATCGCTGCGCGATTTTGTCGACCTCCCCACAAGGGGGAGGTTAACTCAGGCAAACGCCCTCCCCGCCTTCGCGTAGGCAGCGGCCGAGTTGAAGATGTTGATCGCCATCAGGCTTGTCTCCGTATCGGCGCGCTGTTCGTAGATCGCGGCGACTTTCGCCTGCACGTCCGCGTCGCCCGGCGCCGCTTCCAGCGCGAAATCGGCGAGATGACTGGCGAGCCTGAAATCGCCGGCCGCCGCGAGCGCCTGTGCGCGTTCCACGAGCTTGCCCGCACCGCCGGCCAGCGCGGCCATCTCGGTGGCGAGTTTCGCACGCGGCGCCGGCTTCAGTTCGCTCGGCCGTCCGCTCCACCAGCCGCCATAGAAGCGGATGATGTTGCGCACCAGGAATTCCGTGTCGTCATAGACCGGCTGCAGCCATGGTGAGTCCGACTTCGGCAACTCGATCCCGGTGACGATATCGACATGCGGCGGTGAGCCGTTCTCCATCGCCGCCATTGTGCGGGCGACGACGACATCGAGGAAGTCCGCCGTCTCGGTCAGCATACGGACGATCTTGTCCGGCTCGCCGATGACGGGGCCACCATGGCCGGGACACAGCGCATAAGGCGCCTTCGCCGCCATCTCACGTAAGCCCTTGGCGCGCTCCCACGGGAAGCGCTGCACCTTCTGCGGATTGCCGTCGTTCGGCACCGCCCAGATGAAGAGATCGCCGGGACACACCACACGGCGCTGCGGCGACCACACCCAGGTGTGATCGTCGGTCTCGCCCTTGCAGTAATGCAGCTCGAACACCTCG
>DASZCC010000305.1:0-4673 GCA_035943485.1 Rhizomicrobium sp.
CAACCCTGCCTGCACCAGTTCGCGCAACACGCTGGCGATTCTGAATGCGCGCGGCCTCGATCCGGTGGTGGTCGAGTATCTGAAGACGCCGCTGACGAAGCCTGAACTAAAGACGCTTGCGGCCACGCTCGCGAAGACACCCGGCTGGCCGGGCCTGCGCGACGGCATGATGCGGGTGAAGGAGCCGGTCTACACGGAACTCGCGCTCGACGGCGCGTCCGACGACGCGCTGTTTGCCGCGATGGCGGATCACCCGATCTTGATGAACCGCCCCATCGTGGTGACAGAGAAGGGCGCCCGCCTCTGCCGCCCGCCGGAACTGGTGGAAGCAGTGCTCTAACCTCGCCCGCGATAGCGGGAGAGGTCGAAAAATACCGCAGGGATTTTTCGGGTGAGGGCAAAGGTCGCCTGCACTGCTTCCCCTCACCCGATTTGCAAGTGCAAATCGACCTCTCCCGTAAACGGGAGAGGTTAGTTACACTCCCCGTGCCCACCAGGAGACGCGATCCATGTGCCGCAACATCAAGACGCTGCACAACTTCAAGCCGCCGGCGACGGATGACGAGATCCGCGCCAGCGCGATCCAGTTCGTGCGCAAGCTGTCCGGCTTCAACCGGCCGTCGAAGCAGAACGAGGCGGTGTTCAACCGCGCGGTCGAGGATGTGACGCACGCGGCGCATCACCTGATCGCCGAACTCGTCAGCAACGCGCCGCCGCGCGACCGCGCGACGGAAGCCGCCAAGGCGAAGGCGCGCAACGAGAAGCGCTTCGGCACCGCCGCCGCGCCCTGACCGGACGATGGCGGCACGCACAGGCGCCTATGTCGTGAAGGCCGCGATAGCCGAGGTGGCCGCGCGCCGCTTCGTGTTCGACCGCATGAAGACGATGTATGGCGGCAAGCTGATCGCGAAGGGCGACCGCGTGTTCGTCTTTGCGTCGGAGAATGAAGGCGGTCACGGCCTGATCGCCGCGGGCGTGGTGACGGAGGCCGAGGCCGTCGCGCGCCGGCCCGGCGTGGCGCGCCAGACGCCGCGTGTGAGCATCACCGTTCGCGTCATCGCGCGTGCCGAACGCCCGCTTGGCCGCGTGGAGCTCAAACCGCATCGCGGCAAGGACAGCGCCGCGGGCGAACTCGACTTCAAGCTCTACCGCCAGGCGACGAACAAGATCGTCGGCATCAGCGATGCGGCCGCGGCGTTCCTGCAGCGCTGCTTCTGACGCCGTTCAGACGCCGACGGAGATGATGGTGATCTCGCCCAGCGGCGCATCCGCCTCGATCACGTCGCCGGCGCGCGCGCCGATCACTGCCTGCGCCAGCGGCGCGCGGATGCTGATCAGCCCCTGCGCCGGATCGGCCTCGTCGGCGCCGACGATGCGCAGACTCTGCTCCCGCCCGTTGCGCGACAGCACGACAGACGAGCCGAACGCGGCCGTCCCGTCCGCGCGCGGCGCGGTGACCTGCGCGCTCGCCTTTTTCACCTGCCAGTAACGCAGGTCGCGCTCCAGCGTCTCGCGCAGCAGCATATTGCTCTCGGACTTGAGCGCCGCCTCCAGCCGCACAACATGCCCCGCAATCAACCCCATCCCCGCCTCGGTCACGAGATTAGGCCCATCATCCACCATCCGCTCAGGCGGCGGCGCATCGGAGGCGGTCTCTTTGACGAAGGCGCGGGACATGGGGGATCTATAAGTAACTCATCAGAATAGAATAGTAAGAAGGCGGCTTAATATCTTTCAGACCGTAGCGAAAGTAATACTTGCGCGCTGCTCTCCAACCACGGACGAAACTTGGTAGCTGCGTTTCGTTTTTTATGCCTTCCTCTGCGTACCATTTACCATCAATCAGGTCGGCAATTTTCGGCCGAGAATACTCAACTCCCAAAGCGGCAAGCGCTTTCTCCCGCTCTCGTAGCGCTCGTCTAAGAACGCTCAACAACCACCCATCGAGCATTGAAAGTTGTTCCAGCGAGGTGACGAGGGGATAAAACGACATCAAGCCTCTGACTTTGGGAAGTCGTACATCGTGCTCTAAGAACGCATTTATTTGAGACTCGAACAGCTCACCGTACGCGTATCGCCGGATCTCATTCAGGCAAGTCACGAGGTCCCAGTCAAAAAAAGGTTGCCCAATGCGCCTCGTAGAGAACAGTTTTTGGGAGCGAGGGCTTCTAAGAAGGTGAAGGTGAATTATTTTGCTGATACGCCGCTTTATACGTCGAAGTGCGCGCGTCGACATTAGAACTTGGTCATGCCGAAATTTGTGACCCAGATAGTCGAATTCATTTATCGCGGATATTCGATCTCCTTCCCCATGCTCCACAAAGAACCTTCGGACCGCGATGCCCTTCTTGCCATTAAGGCGCATAATCCCAGGCGACTTTTCGTGGTTGATCGAAATCCCAGATAACTTGCAGTGATCGTTGAAAATAGTCGTCATTCTGAGTGCATCATCGTACGAATAAGCAATCGCAAGAACATCGTCGGCGAACCGAACGAATTGCCCGTTAGATATTTCCAACGCCTTATCTAGTTCGTGTGCAGCAACGTTGGACAAGACGAGCGATAACGAACACCCCTGCGGGACCCCCATCGTCCTAATTGTGAAATCTTTCTTCGTGTACGCATCACGCGTTGCATATCGATGTGTCAGGAGGCTTGTAATGACGGCCCGCTCAGCTGTCGTAATGATGAAAGAGTTGCGATCGTTGACAATTTTCTGAATGTACGAGTGATGGATGCTGTCGAAGTATTTCGAGAAATCATACTGGACTACGTAAACTTTTCGATCCGACAGGGCAGATTTTACCTGCAACACAGCGTCGAAGATATTTCGATCTGGTCTATAAGAAAAACAGTTTGCCGAGAGGAGATTTAGGTTTCTTTCCGTGATTCGCTTGTGAAAAAGCGTCGCCACCGCAGCGTCTGGAATCGCAAACACCATAATGTCACGGATGCCGCCGTTCTCTTTTGCGATTTTGTAGTGAACTGCCGGCTCAGGCTTATACGCACCTTCAAGTATTTTTTCCAAATTGTTTTCGCAAGATACTTCGAGTGACGAATGCAATATCTAGGATTGAAGTGCGGTGCTAAAGACCAATGGGCCGGCTCCTCGTGATGTTTGATGATTGCGGCCTTACCAGTTCTTGTTTCGAATCTTTCACTGTATCGCTTCTCTTTTGCCGCGTTCGACGCATCGCGCTTTAGCAATTTAATCGCTTGGCGACGAATTGCTTCTTCAACAATTTCTTCCACGATTTACCCCCAACGCAATAAACCTCCCTCTCTTTAGAGAGGGAGGCGCCTAGTACCCCATGAGTCAGGGTGACGTTTGCAAAGGGCGACGAGCAATGCGACTCGTCTTCAATGTGACGCTTGGAGTCCGGCTAGCACGACACGTGCCTGATGGGACGGTAGTAGCGGGATGGTTGTTGTCAAGTTTGCACTAGAGTGCAAGTGCGAACGCGCCCCAAGGCGTCCCCTACCTACTCCTACTCCCAAACGTCTTCGGCATGCCCGGCCGTGTCGCGCGCTTCATCCGGCCTCGTGACGTCTTCTGGTGCTTCGGGCCGTGGCCTTGCGATGCCTTCTCCTCGCCTGAGCCGTCGCGCACCGCGGCCAGGAAGGCGTCGTCCACTGCTCGGTCCACCGCGCTTTGGCGGGCGAAGGGGTCGTCGGCGACGGCCAGCTCGACCGCCGTCAGGCGCTTGAGTTCGTCACGCAGGCGGGCGGCTTCCTCGAACTCCAGGTCGGCAGCGGCGTTTTTCATCCGCTTCTCGATGTCGGCGATGGTCGCCTTGATGTTGTGGCCGACGAAGTCGCGGCCGTCCTCGCTCATGCCGGTGTCGACGATCACGTGGTCGCGCTCATACATCGATCCCATGATGTCGCCGATGTTCTTCTTGATCGATTGCGGCGTGATGCCGTTGGCGAGGTTGTAGGCCTCCTGCTTGGTGCGGCGACGGCCGGTCTCGGCGATGGCGCGCTCCATCGAGCCCGTCATCTTGTCGGCATAGAGGATCACCTTGCCGTCGATGTTGCGCGCGGCGCGGCCGATGGTCTGGATCAGGCTGGTCTCGCTGCGCAGGAAGCCCTCCTTGTCGGCGTCCAGGATGCAGACCAGCGCGCATTCCGGGATGTCGAGGCCCTCGCGCAGCAGGTTGATGCCGATCAGCACGTCGAAGGCGCCCAGCCGCAGGTCGCGGATGATCTCGATGCGCTCCAGCGTCTCGACATCGGAATGCATGTAGCGCACGCGCAGGCCCTGCTCGTGCATGTATTCGGTGAGGTCCTCTGCCATCTTCTTGGTCAGCGTGGTGACCAGCGCGCGATAGCCGCGCTTGGCGACGTCGCGGCATTCGGCGATGAGATCGTCCACCTGATGTTCGACGGGGCGGATCTCGACCGGAGGATCTATGAGGCCGGTCGGGCGGATCACCTGCTCGGTGAAGACGCCGCCGGTGCGCTCCATCTCCCACGGGCCGGGCGTCGCGCTGACATAGACGGTGGCGGGGCGCATGGCGTCCCACTCCTCAAATTTCAGCGGCCGGTTGTCGATGCAGGACGGCAGGCGGAAGCCATATTCGGAGAGCGTGAACTTGCGGCGATAGTCGCCGCGATACATGCCGCCGATCTGGCCGATGGTGACATGGCTCTCGTCGACGAACACCATCGCC
>DASZCC010000306.1:0-6043 GCA_035943485.1 Rhizomicrobium sp.
CACGGCCTGACGCGGAGCGTGCGCGACTCTGCGACTTTGTTCGCGGCCACCGAACGGCATGGTGTCGGCACCGTCTATCCGCCCATAGGCAATGTCACGACGCCCGCCTCGCGTCGTCTGCGCATCGGCGTCCTGCCGCACAGCCTGAAGCGGCGTGCTCCTGGTCACGATGTGCAAGCCGGTGTCGACGCCACCGTTCGTCTGCTCGAAGCCCTGGGGCATTCGGTGCGCCCGACGGAGTGGCCGGTCGATGGCTTTGCGCTGTCGGAAGATTTCGGCGTGCTCTATTCCAATGGCGCGCTGGGCGTCGTGAAGCTGCTGCGTGCGAATCTTGGCCGCGATCCGGATGAATCTATGCTGGAGCCACTCACGCTGGCGATGGCGGCACGTGCTGAAGCCGACCCAGCAGGCACGCTGGAAGCCGTCACCGACCGCATGAATGCCGTGGCCGGTGTGTACGACAGCTGGTTCGACGAGTTCGACGTGGTTCTCTCGCCCGTCATGCTGACGCCGACGGTACGGCTCGGCGAAATCAGAGGTGACGTGCCCGTCGACCTCCTGCTGAAGCGGCTGGATGCATTTGTCGACTACACCGTTCTACACAACATCGCGGGCGCACCGGCGATGAGCGTGCCGCTTCACTGGACGGCCGACGGCTTGCCGGTCGGCATGCAGTTCGCCGCACGTGGCGGCGACGAGCGCACGTTGTTCGAACTCGCACTCGAACTTGAACACGCCCAGCCCTGGGCTGACCGGAAGCCGCCGGTGTTCGCTGCCTAACCGCGGACCGTGATCGCGTCCTGGCCCCACGGCACGATCGGCGCCGCGGATCGCTTCTGAAATTCCTGCGGCAACTCCTCGACCATGTCCCATGAGGCGCCGAGGCGGCCGAAGCCGATGAAGAAGGCAGCAAAGATGCACAGCTCGACGATCTCGGCCTCGGTGAAATGTTCGCGCAAACTGTCGAACGTGCCGTCGTCGATCGAGAAGTGATCGGTAGACGCCTGGTCGGCATAGGCGATCGCGGCCTTCTCCGCCGGCGTCAGGTCAGACGCATCCTGCGGGCGCTCCAGCGAACAGACCATGCCCTCGGTCAATCCGTCGTCGATCGCCGTCTTGTAGCGGATCGCCATGCAGCTGCGGCACTGATTGTGGAAAGCAATCCGCAGGCGGACGAGTTCGACCAGCCGCCGCGGCAGCGCGCGGGCCTTCATCAGAGCGCCGCCAAAGCCGGTGACGGCCTTCGCCATATCCGGAGCGTTGGCCATCATGCGGACCAGGCCCTGCTCCAGCGGCGTACCGTCATCGGCAGCGGTGGCGCGGCGCAGTTCAGGATCCCAGTTCTCGACGGCCACTTTCTGAATACGGCTCATGTCTGTCTCCCTCACTCTGTTTTTTCTTCGACGCGCACCAGAACCCGATTGTCCGCGGTTGCTTCGATGGCGAAGGTCCGGATTGATGTCTTCGTCAGCGCGCCGGCGGTCGAGCCGTCTCTGAGGTCGAAGCGTGCGCCATGCACGGGGCAAAACAGGGCATGCCCGCGCACCTTGCCGCCTTCGAGCGCGGACTGGTTGTGCGAGCAGCGGTTCTCGACGGCGTAAAGCTGGCCGGCGCTGCGGCAGATCAGGACCGATACGCCGTCAACATCGAATGCCTTGTTGCCCTGCTCGGGCACGTCATCAAGACGGCAGACGGTGACGTTCGGCATCGCGTCAGCTTTGCCTGTAGAGCGGATCTTCGGGCGCGCGCAATCCAACCCTCTTTAGGCCGGCGTAGATTCCCGTCGTCCATTGCGAGGTCGACGGACCGTTCTGGTTGAAATCCATCACGTAATCCCGGCGCGCGACGCGCCATTCGCGGCCACGCTTCTCGAAGCGATCGAGATAGCGGCCGCCGACCATCAGTTCGACGACGCCGTCATCGGTTTTCACTTCGTGATAGGCCCGGCAATAGGTTTCGCCCGTTGCGCGATCGCCTGACTTGGCGACATCGATGAGGATGTTGGTGATCGCGTGCTGTGTCCGCTCCATGGTGCGGAGCGCTTTCAGCGTCGCCTCGCCCCATTCCCAGGCGTTCTGATCGGCCTGACCGTAATTGGCTACCGCATCCGGCCAGAACGCCGACTTCAACGCGTCGATATCGCAGCGGTCTATGCCGCGGCAGTAGCGTGTCAGCGCTTCGGTGATTGCCAGCTTGGCGGCGACGAGCTTCAGGTCTTCGTTGTCCATCGCCTCGCTCATCACAGCCGCCGCAGCTTTTCGCGCTGGCACGAAAGATCGTCCGGCGCCCGCGAACCCCAGGGGAACCGGTGCTCGCCCTGAAGGCCCGCGTCAGCACGCGGTTCGCGCCGGATCCAGTCCACCAGTTCGCTGCGGTGCGCGATCTTCCAGGTACCGGCGCGTTTCTCATAGCGATCGACATAGCGGCCGGCGACGAACAGGTCCTCCTCCTCGCCGTTTTCCACGATCCTGTGATGCGCCTGGAAATAGACCTCACCGAACGCGACATCGCCTTCGACCTCGATCTTAGCCTGTCCGATCATGTGATGGTTGGCGAGATGCGGACGAAGCACGCCCTGTGCGAATGCGACGAAGCCATCCGGTCCGCCGCGATAGGCGTCGCCATAATCCGTCGTCGCATCGTCGAAGAAGACCGAGCGGTGAAGCTCGGGTATCAGACGATCCTGCGCCCGCATGTAATCGCAATGCAGATCGTGGATCTGCTGGCGCGCGATGATGTCGCGAAGCTGCTGCTCTTCCGCCTTGTCCAACATGCGTGCCCTCACCAGGGATGGATGTCGCCGTTCCACTTGTAGAACTTGCCGCTGTCCGCCAGCGATACCGACGCGATCACCTTGCGGATGCCGGCCGCGCTTTCCTGCGGCGTGATGTCGGCGGACTGGCCGCCCATGTCGGTCTTCACCCAGCCAGGATGGATCATGTTGACGATCACTTGGTCCTTGAGATCGTGCGCGAGCGCCTGCATGACCTTGTTCACACTGGCCTTCGCGCTCGAATAGGCGTAGTGGCCGCCCATCGGCCAGGTCGAGGCGGCAAGCTGACTGGTCACCGTCATGATCTTCGGATTCTTCGCGACCTTCAGATTGGGTAGAAAAGCCTGCACGACGCGGAACGGGCCGATCGTCATCACCCTGAACGCCTCGATCCACTCCGCCGTATCGATCTTGTCCAACGTCTGGCTTGCGCCACCGAGGATGCCGGCATTGTTGATCAGGATGTCGATCGGAACATTGCCGATGTCCTTTGCCGCCGCAGTGATCGATTTTTCATCACCGACATCCATCGCATGGACCTTGACGCGGCCCTGCCTGGCGAGCGCATTGAGCTTGTCCGCTTTCTGCGGATTGCGCACGAAAGCGTAGACAGTGTCGCCTGCCTCTGCATATTGCGTGACGAGTTCGAGCCCGATGCCCTTGTTGGCACCTGTGATGAGCACGTTTGCCATCGAGTCCTCCCGTGTTGGATTCAGCCGCCTATCGTTCGTTCTGTAGGCCAGTAGCGGCGCCGAAGCTCTTTCTTGTTCACCTTGCCCATGGCGTTGCGGCCGATATCGGCCACGAATTCGAAACTGCGCGGGCACTTGAAGCCGGCCAGCTGCTCGCGGCAGAAGCGGTCGAGCTCCTGCACGGTCGGCGGATTGCCGAGATCGTTCGGCACCACGAGGGCCTTCACCTCTTCGCCCATGTCGGCGTTCGGTGCGCCGATAACGGCGACGTCGGAAACGCCGGGATGCTCGATCAGCACCTGCTCGGTTTCGGCGGGATAGATGTTCACGCCGCCGCTCACGATCATGTCGGAGACACGGTCAGTGATGAAGACATAGCCTTCGTCGTCGAAATAGCCGACCTCGCCCAGCGTGAACACGCCGGGTTCGCGATGCGCTGCGCGCGTCTTCTCGGCGTCGTTGTGATAGACGATGCCGCGGCCGGTGCTGTCGCGGAAATAGAGCTGGCCGACTTCGCCGACACCCATCCGCTCACCCTCCTCGCTGATCACCAGCAGCTCGAACTGGGGCATGGTCTTGCCGACAGAGCCCGGCTTGCGCAGCCATTCGTCGGATGTGATGGAGTTCGTCGTTCCAGCTTCGGTGGCGCCATACGCCTCGACCAGAACCGGTCCCCACCATTCGATCATCTTCTGCTTCACGTCGCGCGGGCACGCGGCGCCGGTATGGGCCACGCTGCGCAGGCTGGACACGTTATACTTCTTGCGCACGGCTTCAGGCAGTGCGAGCAGCCGCTGGAAGTGCGTCGGCACCATCACCATGGTCTGCACGCCGTGCTTTTCAATCGTTGCGAGCAGGTTCTCGGGATCGAAGCGCGACAGGACAACGATCGCCGCGCCACCACCCAGCCGGCGCATCGTGCTCAACGGGCCGGTGTGATACATCGGGCTGACGATCGCGATCGGCGACAACGATCCGGTCGTGGTGACGGCCTCCCGCAGCGACGCGAAAAACTGTTCGACAGTCTCGCCGCCGGGAAACATGTTCGGCGGTGTCTCGGCGCCTTTCGGGCGTCCTGTCGTGCCGGATGTGTAATGAAGATGTGGTCGCGGCCGCATGTTGGTCGGCGGCGGCGCGCTCGACGAAGACGCCAGCCATGCCGTCCAGTGGGTCAGCTGCGGTGATGGCGGACAGCGCCAGCCGATCACCGTCTTGACACCAGCCTTGCGCGCCGCCTGCAGACCGACATCCATCGTCTCCGGCGAGACGAACAGCACGCGCGTGCCGGAATCTTCCAGAATGTAGACAACCTCGTCGACCGTCAGATGGAAATTGACGGGCACGCTGGATATGCCGGCATGCAAGGCCGCCTGATAGGCGATGACGTTCTCGATGCTGTTGGGCGCGAACACCGCGACGCGATCGCCGGCCGCCAGCTTGAGCGCAAGCAAGCCATTCGTCGCCCGATTGAAGGTCTGATCGAGCTCGGCCCAGGTCAGGGCCTGCCGCTCATCGGCCAGCGCGACGTCCTGCGGTGTCCTTCGCGCCAAATCCCCTGCTGCAAGCGACATCGTTCCTGCCCTGTGCGTTTCTCATTTTTGCCGGTCCGGGCTGCCGGACGGCGGCGTTCTTAGTAGCATTCAAAACAAACATTTCAATCTGTTTGTCGCACAGCCGGAACGGCTGGCCGGACCAAAACGAACATGTTAGCCTGTTTTAGGCAGAACACTGCAGGTTCGGGGCGGAAATGACAAAACAGATGCTGGCGGGAAAATCCGCACTTGTGACAGGTGCGACCAGTGGCATCGGCGCCGCGATTGCACTTGGTCTCGCGGACGCGGGTGCGAAAGTCTCGATCTGCGGCCGTCGCGCCGCCGAAGGCGAAGCCGTGGCCAAGCAGATCGCCACGCGTGGCGCCGAGGCCCATTTCGAGGTGTGCGATGTGCAGAACACGGCGGCACTCGATTCATTCGTCAACAACACGGCCAAGCGCTTCGGCAGTCTGGACATCGCCGTCAATTGCGCCGGCATCAGTTGCCCGGATACGAAGCTCGCGGACATCTCCGAAGACGATTTCGACAGCATGATCGCGATCAACCTGCGCGGCGTTTGGCTTGCGATGCGTGCGGAAATACGGCGCTTTCTCGCACAAGGCACGCCGGCCTCGATCGTCAACATCGGCTCGATCCTTGGCCAGGTCGTGATGGGCGCTCCGGCGCAATATTCGGCTGCCCACTACGTAGCGGCCAAGCACGGCGTCGAGGGACTTACCAAAGCCGGTGCCATGGATTACGGCCGCAAGGGCATCCGCGTGAACTCGATCGCGCCGGGCATCGTCGCCACCGCGTTCAGCCATCATCTGATCGAACAGAAAGTGCCTGTAATCACCAACTTCATCGACCAGACCGCGCTGGGCCGCCTGGCGACCGTCGACGACATCGTCGGCGCCGCCGTGTATCTCGCCTCGGATGCCTCAAGCTACGTCACGGGCAGCACACTGGTCGTCGACGGCGGCTACATGGCGCAATAACCGGACGGATTGTTTTTTTATTAGCGTTGGTTACAGTCCGCGCCCAAG
>DASZCC010000307.1:0-3292 GCA_035943485.1 Rhizomicrobium sp.
CTGCGCCTCCAGCGACGGCCAGTACGAGAGATCCAACGACCACCGTGCATCGAAACTGGCGATCGGCCCGGCTAAAGGCGGCAGCAGAGGACCGTTGTGCTTGACCAGTCCCTCCAGTGTTTCCCAGGTCAGGTTCAGCCCGTCGAACGCCGCGTAACGCGCCTCGAGTTTGGTCACCAGTCGAAGCGCGTGCGCGTTGTGATCGAAGCCGCCAAACGCCAACGTCGCTTTGTTCAGCGCTTCCTCGCCAGCATGACCGAACGGCGTGTGACCGAGGTCATGGGCCAGAGCAACCGTTTCGGCGAGGTCCTCATCAAGCGCCAGCACGCGCGCGAAGCTGCGGGCGATCTGGGCGACCTCGATCGAATGGGTCAGTCGTGTGCGGTAATAGTCGCCCTCATGCTGCACGAAGACCTGGGTCTTGTGCTTCAGCCGACGGAAGGCGGACGAGTGGATGATCCTGTCGCGATCGCGCTGGTAGCAAGTACGGGTCGCGCTCTCGCCCTCCGCATGGAACCGGCCGCGGCTCTCCTTCTGGCGGGTTGCATAGCCGGCCCGCGTTGCAGGGGGCGCATAAAGCGGCGGAATCAGGAAGCCCTTGGGCATGGCGGGGCTTTTAGCCCCTTTTTCTGGCCTGCGGCACCCATTACATAGGACCCATGACCACAGAGACCGCCCTGCCTGTCACCGTGTCCGCCAGCGCCGCCAAGCGGATCGCGGCAATTCTCAAGGCTGAGCCGGAAGCGACCATGCTCCGTCTGGCCGTAACTGGAGGCGGCTGCTCGGGCTTCCAGTACAATTTCGCACTCGACGACCACCGCATGGACGACGACCTCGTGCTTGAGCGCGACGGGGCCGTCGTGCTGATCGATCCGGTGAGCCTGGATTTTCTCAAGGGCGCCGAGATCGACTTCTCGAACGATCTCATCGGCGCGGCGTTCAAGGTGAACAACCCGAACGCCCAATCTTCCTGTGGCTGCGGCACGAGCTTCTCGGTCTGATGAAGATCGCCACCTGGAACGTGAACTCCGTCCGCACGCGCGTTGACGCGGCTGTTGCATGGCTGAAAGAAGCCGAGCCGGATGTCGTCTGCCTCCAGGAACTGAAATGCACCGACGACCAGTTTCCCCGCGAGCCGTTCGAGGCCCTGGGCTATAATTGCGCCGTACACGGACAGAAAAGCTACAACGGCGTCGCTATCCTGTCGAAGCGCCCGATGGAGGATGTGACCCCGCGCCTGCCCGGCGACGATGACGACCTGCACTCCCGCTACATGGAAGCAATCATTCCGGGCGACCGCGACGTGGTGCGTGTCGCCACACTCTACGCTCCAAATGGCAATCCGATCGGGACCGACAAGTTCACCTACAAGCTCGGCTGGCACGAGCGCCTGAACAGCCGCGCGAAGGAGCTGCTGAAGCTCGAGGAGCCGGCGGCGCTCATGGGTGACTACAACATCATCCCGATGCCCGAGGACACCAAGGATCCGAAGACCTGGGTGAACGACGCCCTCTTTCAGCCGGAGGCGCGGGCGGAGTATCGCAAGCTCGTCAATCTCGGCTACACCGACGCCTTCCGTGCCTGTAATGCCGAGCCACACCAGTATACATTCTGGGATTATCAGGCCGGCGCTTGGCAGCGCAACAACGGCATCCGCATCGACCACATCATGCTGACGCCGCAGGCCGCCGACCGTCTCAAGACCTGTGTCATCGACAAGCATGTGCGCGAACGCGAGAAGCCGTCCGACCACGTGCCGATCTGGTGTGAGCTCGACGTGTGATGAGCATCGAGGGCGGCTGCCATTGTGGTTCCCTGCGCTACGCCATTGATGGTCCGATAATCCGCACCGTCGTCTGTCACTGCCAGTCCTGCCAGGCCTCGCTTGGCGCGGCGTTCGCCGTGTTCGCCAACGTCGAGGCTGCGGATCAGCGTTACACTCAGGGCACGCCGGCGTTGTATCGCTCGTCACCAACGGTCCAGCGCGAATTCTGCGTCGCCTGCGGGACGCAGCTCGCCTTTCGTCGCGACGGCGCCGCCCGCATCGGCGTCAACGCCGCGACCCTGGACGATCCCACACAAGTTCAGCCGGACATGCACATCTGGACGGACAGCGACATCGGCTGGTTCGACACCACCGACAGCGCGCCCCGGCACAAGCAGTCGCCCTAGCGCAGCTCTTCGGTGGCGTTGCGCTCGAAGATCGCTTCGAGGCTTGTCAAATTCATGCCGTGCTTCAGGCAGTTGTAGGGCGTCAGGTTCAGCGACTTGATCATCGTCCGTCCGATCGAGCCATCCGGCGCCAGATCGAAATCCAGCACGTTGATGCAGCCCGTGTCCTGCTCGAACGCGCCCATCGCATTCAGCCCCGCGCCACAGGCCCAGCTCAGCAGCAGGCGGTTGATGCCTTCATGCGCGACGATTAGCGCCGTGTGCCAGTCCGGCTCGCCCAGCAGCCGCGTTATCGCGCCGACCGCACGGGTCTGGGCATCGGCATAGACTTCGCCGCCTTCAAGATTGGTCGCGCCCGGCTGGCCGGCACTGGCGAAGCGCGCTTTCATGCGTTCAATCAGTTCCTCCCGGCTGCTCGGTGGCGGGTTCATTTTGCCGCCCTCGATTTCGACGAGGCCTGGTTCGATCTCCAGCGTCGGCGGATGCTCCTGCGCCGCGAGCACATGCGACGCCGTCTCGTGCGTCCGCGGATAGCCCGAGCAGATCGCACGATCGAACTTCACATGCGCCAGCGCTTTGCCCGCCGCTTCCGCCTGCAGCCGCCCCCGTGTGGTCAGCGGCACGATGTTGATCGCGCCGTCAGCAACGACGTGCTTGGCGAGATAATCGACGTGGCCATGACGCATCAGATAGATGCGCCGGCGAGATGCAGTTCCCGGAAGTGCGCTCATACGAACTAGATCGCACCTGCGCTTTGCAGTTTTGCGACGTCGGCATCCGAAAAGCCCCAGGCCTTGAGCGCGTCAGGGCTGGAACCTTCCGGCGGGCCCTGCACTTCCGGCGCGGTCCGCGAGAAACGCGGCGCGGGCGCAGGCTGCACAACGCCAGCGACTTCGACAAACGTCTTGCGCGCGACGTTGTGCGGATGCTTCGGCGCTTCAGCCAGTGAGAGCACCGGTGCATAGCAGACGTCGCTGCCGAGCATGATCGCATCCCACTCGTCACGCGTCTTGGTCTTGATGACGGCCGCCAGTTTTTCGGTCAATGCCGGCCAGGCGTTGCGATCCATCTGGGCGGCGAAGGCAGCGTCGGTGATGCCGGCCTTCTCGATCAGCTCCTT
>DASZCC010000308.1:0-3443 GCA_035943485.1 Rhizomicrobium sp.
CAAGCGCGACGGCAAACCGTTCGGTGCGAACCTGCTGATCGTGCCGAAGGCAGATCCTGATCCGAGAGATGTCGAGCGAGCCGTGAAGCGGCTAGCGGCGTGGCGCAAGGAATTCGGCTTGCCGGAGGAGTTTCGACCCAACCGCTGGTCAGAAGATTTCCGCTCGCAACTGGATGCGCTGATCGAGGCGGCGCCGTCGGCCGCATCATTCACCTTCGACTGTCTTGCGCCTGCCGACGTCGCGGCGATGAAATCACGCGGCACTTTCGTGATGGGTACTGCTACGGATGTGCGCGAGGCGCACGCCTGGGCCGATGCCGGCGCCGACGCGATCATCGCGCAGGGCTACGAAGCCGGCGGCCATCACGGCGCTTTTCTCTCGGACGGCAACGACGCGGCGATCGGCACCTTCGCGCTCGTGCCGGCGGTGAAGGTGGCAGTCGGACTTCCGGTGATCGCAGCCGGTGGCATCATGAATGGTGCCGGCATCGCGGCCGCGCTGATGCTGGGCGCCGATGCCGTGCAGATGGGCACGGCATTCCTGCTGACGCCGGAATCGATCATCTCCGAACCCTGGCGCCGCGCGCTGCGCGCGGCCGGCGACGACGCAACACGCCTGACCCGCGTCTACTCCGGCCGCTACGCTCGCGGCATCGAGAACCGCTTCATGCGCGAATTCCGCGCGACGGAAAAAGATGTGCCGGCCTATCCCGTACAGAACGCATTAACCGGCGAGTTGCGCGCGATGTCTGCCAAGGCAGGCTCGTCGGACGCGCTGTCGCTGTGGGCCGGGCAGGGCGTGAACGCGATCCGCGAGTTGCCAACGGCGGAGCTTATCGCGCGCCTGTGGGATGAGACCAAGGCGGCGGTCGAAGGAATGAGCGCGCAATTCAAATAAACTGTCATCCCGGAAGGCTCGCGCAGCGAGACTATCCGGGACCCATTCCCACGCATGAGGATGGGTCCCGGATCGGCGCGATGCTGTCGCATCGCTTGTCCGGGATGACAGGTGAAATTAATTCACCACAAATTCCCCGTCGTACATCTTCAGCTCCGCGTCCGAGATCAGTCCCCGCGACGCCACGCGCACTGAGTGGAGCTTGCCGTCGAGGCTGGTCTGCCAGAAGTGGAGGAACTTGTTCAGGGCGGGGAAGCGCGGCGCGAGATCGAATTCCTGCCAGATGAAGCTCTGCAGCATGTGCGGATGATCAGGCAGGTGGTAGAGAATTTCCGCAGTGGTGAGACGATAACCAAGAAGCCGATTCTGAAAACTGCTCATCAGGTCCCTTTCGACAGTTGGTCTTCCCGGTTCGCTCCCGGCAAAAGTCTGCGCGCGAAGTTTTGATCTGTCGACGGCGAAATTCGGCAGCACTCGCGCGTGCTGAGTGCTTGAATGACGTCGCGCCCAGGGGCACTTTGTTGACTGGAGCGCGCAGTCTGAAGTGGACGACCGGCAAGCATGCAAGCCGTCACTGACACTCGCGAGAAGGCGCGCACTCTTTGGCGCGCCGGTGTCGCCTATGCGCAGGGCGACGGACGCGGCCTCAGCGTCTCGCTGCTGGTGCATGGCACGGCGCTCGCGCTGATCGCGTGGTTCTTCCTGCACAAGCCGGTGCAGTCGCCGCAGACCGATCTCCACATCCTGCCGGTCGAGGTCGTGCGAATCGGCGAGGAGACGATGTCGCCGCCAACACCGGTGAAGGCAAAGATTCCGGCGCCCGTCACGCCGCCGCGGCCGAACCACACGCCGGCCTCCGCCAACCGGCCCGAGGGCACGTCGCCCCACGGCACCAAACCGGTCGACGATCTCGAAACCCGCCTTCGCGCGCTGGCGCATCTGCGCAATCCTGAGACGAACACCGTGCCACTGACGGCGCCCAGCGCCTCCGATGCCGCCGCCAGCGATGCGCCGGAAGGGGCAAACGCGATGTACGCCGTGCGCGATCTGATCCGCGCCCAGGTCGAGCGGCGCTGGACGTTCGATGTCTCGAAGCTGAAGGGCCACGATCTGCGCGTCGTCCTGCATATCGTGCTGCAGAAGAACGGCGTGGTGAACAAGGCCGAGATACTGGATCGCGAACGCTATGCGACCGATGCGATCTTCCGCGACATCGCGATCAGCGCGCGCAATGCGGTGCTTCTCTCATCGCCGCTGACGATGCCGCCGGGCGATTATCCCGATGTGATGGATGTGACGCTGCGGCTGAACCCGCGCGACACGCAGCGCTGATCAGGCGTGACAGTTGGCGGCGGCGTCGACAGCCAGCGCTGCCGCGTCACGCGCCTTCTTCGCCGCGCCGAAGCCTTCCATGCCACCCTGCCATTGCCAGGCGACGACCAGACCCTTGATCGGCTGGATCAGGAGCAGCGCGAACAGTGCCGTCAGCGGCAGCCAGATCAGCGCATGCAGCCAGAGCGGCGGCGCGAACGCGGCTTCGACCGCAAGCGTCATCGCGACGATGATATGGCCGACGATGACGATCACGAGATAAGCCGGGAAGTCATCGGCGCGATGGTGATAGAGTTCCTCACCGCAAGCCGGACACTGATCGGCGACCTTGAGGAATTTGCGGAACATATCGCCCTTGCCGCACGCCGGGCACTTGCCGAGGAAACCGCGCACGACAGGCTTGTCGCGAAAACTCTGAACTCTGTTCATGGGACGAACGCCCCTTTCGCGATCGAAAGTAGGAGTCGCCACCCGCACCAACAAGCGGACCGGTCGCGCCTGTCGCAGGGTGGGATGTCGCATCCGGCGGGTTTTTTCCTCCCCCGTTCACGGGAGAGGGGGACCGCACTAGCGGTGGAGGGGGCGACGCTGGGACTGATACCCGAAGAACGCGTCGCTGTCGCGACGCGCCCCCTCCGTCTCGTCGCTCGCGCGACGATCCACCTCCCCCGTAAACGGCGGAGGAAAAGGGGGCATTCAGTTGCGAATAGTAGTGAGAAGCATTATCAACAAGGCTTGAACCCAGGGTTTTCAGGCCATTGCCCCACCGGCTCTTCTCTCCCGCCCACCCCCAATGAATATCCGCGGCGTCCTTGTCCGGCTCCATCGCTATGCCGGCCTCAGCATCGCAGCCTTCCTTATCATTGCCGGACTGACCGGCAGCACCATCGCGTTCAACGTAGAACTGGACACCGCGCTCAACCCCGAACTCTTCACGACCTCGACGCGCGGTCCCGCGCTGAGCGCGTCAGCGCTCGTCGCGCGGGTCGAGCATCAACTGCCGGCCGCGACTGTCACGCTGGTGCCGCTCCATCTGGATCCCGGCCGCGCGGCAGAGCTTCGCGTCGCGCCGCGCTCGGGCGATCTCGACTTCGACGAAGTGTTCGCCGATCCGGTGAGCGGCAAGGTGCTGGGCACGCGGGAATACGGCGCGGCGATATTCTCCCGCGCCAACATCATCCCCCTGATCTACATCTTCCACTACAGCCTGAAG
>DASZCC010000309.1:0-6011 GCA_035943485.1 Rhizomicrobium sp.
TCGTGCATCCGCCAACGATACCGTCGATCTCGCGTTCGACTTCGAGGAGCGGCAGATGCACACGGTGTCCTTCACCGCGGCGTTCTCGACCGATCTCGGCGTCAGCGCATCGGCGAGCTGGGCGCACCACAATCTTCTTGGCAATGGCGAGCAGCTCAACCTTTCGGCCGCAATCAATGGTGTCGGAGGCGATGCGACCAGCGGCATTGGCTACAATGTGCTGGCGCAGTTCATCAAGCCGCGCTTCCTCGACCCCTCCCAGACCGGAGAGGTCGATCTCTCGGCCCTGAAACAGGATTTCGACGCTTACAACCAGACATCGGAGACTGCCGGCCTCTTCGTCCGTCGCAAGTTCTCAACCGAAATAACTGGGAGCGCCGGTCTGACGGGGACGCATGATCAGGTCCAGCAGGAGGGCATCGACAGGACATACGAGCTTCTTTCCCTCCCGCTCGTCGCAACCTACGACGCGACGGGGCTTGCCAATCCGCTTATCGATCCATTGAGCGGCTATCGTGCCAGCCTCAACGTCACGCCGACAGTCGCGTTCGGCACGACGAACCTCACTTTCGTGATGCTCCAGGCCTCGGGCTCTGCCTATTTCGACCTGTTCAGCGACGGCCAGTCGGTGCTTGCGCTTCGCGGGCTCGCAGCTTCCATACAGGGCGCCTCGAACGTCGACGTCCCGCCCGACCAGCGCCTCTATCTTGGAGGCAGCGGCAGTGTCAGAGGCTTCCGCTATCAATCGATTGGTCCCCGTTTCGCCGACCAGAATCCGATCGGCGCCACGTCCGTCGATGCCGCCACAATCGAATTTCGCCAGCGCATTCTTGACGACTGGGGCGTCGCGGCCTTCGTTGATGCGGGGCAGGCGAGCCTCGAAAGCACGCCGTTCAATGGCGACATCAATGTTGGTGTCGGCGTCGGCGCGCGTTACTACACGCAGGTCGGTGCAATTCGGGTGGATGTTGCGGTGCCGGTTACGCAATACAACAATCGTGACTCCTTTGAGGTCTATATCGGTCTCGGGCAGGCATTCTGATGAGCACGCGCGCGAAATCATGGATGATAAGGGCCGCTGTCGCAGCCGGGGTCATTGCGATCGTATTCGTCACGTTGTTCCTCGTGGGCACGGGGACGGCACCGGGGCGGCAGGTCGTTGCGGGTCTCATTTCGCGGCTAACGGGCGGGACTGTCGTCGTTCAGGGACTGGACGGCGATCTTCCCAATCGCGTTCGTGCGCAAAGCGTCGAACTCCACGATGCGAATGGTGTCTGGCTCAGGATCGACGGGTTGTCACTCGACTGGCGCGCTCTCTCGGCGTTGCGCGGACCGATCGCGATCGATCGGGTGAACGCTGCGCATGTACAGGTCTTCCGCCGGCCGTTGCCGGGTAGTGGTGAATCGTCTGACACCGCAATTGTCGCAAACGGCATAGCGATCGCGCGCATCGACGTCGCCGCGCCGGTGCTCGGGCATTCCGGTGCGTTCTCGGTCAACGGGTCATTCGCCTACAGCACGATCCACGATGCAAAAGCCGACCTTGAGATCAGCCAGCTCGATGGTGACGGGCGTTATGCAATCCACGGTGCGATAGCCAATGACATCGTCACCGGCAATGCCGATGTGTCGGAGACTCGTCAAGGGTTCGCCGGTGGGCTACTGGGCCTCACGACACTCGGGCCGATGAAGCTGAGTGCACGAGGTGAGGCACAGGGCACGCACAACACGATTGCACTGCACGTACTGGCAGGGGTCCTGACAGCAAGGGCATCGGGCGCCATCGATCTTGCGGCGCGCAATCTCAACCTCACATTCGATGCCGCGTCTCCCGCCATGCAGCCGGCGCCGGGCGTAGCGTGGAACAGTCTGTCGGCTCGCGGCACGCTGTCGGGCTCATTCGACGCGCCGCAGATTGATTCACGCCTCCATCTTGATGCTCTTCTCGCTCAGGGATTCAAGGCGTCGTCTGTAGACCTGACGATGAAGGCGAGCGCGGGCACGGGACAAGTTGAAGGTTCGATACAGCAGCTCATCGTGCCCGGACCGCATCCGTCACTTTTCGCGGCCAACCCTGTTGTGCTTCAGGCCGGTGTCGATTTCCAGTCGGTCCGAAGGCCGGTGATTTTTAAAGTCAGCCATCCGCTGCTCGATGTAAGCGGAACAGCCGACACGCGTGAGGCATTGACCGGAAGCGCTACGGTCACAATCCCGTCGCTGGCGCCCATAGCCTCGCTTGAGGGCGTGGATGTTTCCGGTTCTGCCGTCGTGAACCTCAAGCTGACACAGCAGGACGACGCGATGGGCGTGACCATCGATGCGCGTGCCGACACGCGCGGCGCTGCGCTGCTCGATCGTCTGCTTGGCCGGAAAGCGACGGCATATGCCACGATTGCCTTAAAGGACGGCGCGCTCGACGCGCTCAACGCGACCCTGTCCGGCGCGCGCATCGTGGCGCACGCCTCGGGAACATCGCCGGCTGGTCTTCCCGCCTATCGCTGGGATGTGGCCCTGAACGATCTCGGCGCGCTGACGCCGGCGCTTAAGGGCGCATTTCAGCTTGGCGGAACGGTCACCGGCAAGGGCGACGCGGCGCGGCTCTATGCATCGGGATCCGGTCTCGTTGGTCCGCGTACGCATCCGGTTCAGCGCGTCAGTGTCGAGTTGAGCGCGTTGGGGCTTCCGAGTCCGCGTTCCGGTGCCTTCACCTTGTCGGGCGCATTCGACGGCGCACCCGTTGATATCGCCGGCACGATTGCGCGCGAGCAGGGCAACTATCACGTCAAGGTCCCGAAAGGTGCATGGAAGAGCGCGCATCTCGACGGCGATCTCGTCGTCGCCGCAAATGGAACGCCGGTCGCTGGCCAGGCAGCGTTGCGTTGGGGGCAGATTGGCGATGTCGCGCCGTTCATTGGCAAGAAGGTCGGTGGCAGTCTGACGGCCGGCCTCACGCTGGTCTCGAAGGGGCGAAACCACGACGCGCATATCACAGCTTCGGGCGAGCGGTTGGTATTCGAGGGCAATCAGATCGGGCGCCTCGTTCTGTCCGGCATCGTCTCCAATCCTCTAGCGGGACCCGGCTTCGCGCTAAAGGCGGGGGCAACCGGATACGCGGTGGCCGGTGCGCAGGGCGACGGCACGATCGAGGTGAACGGCCCCATGAACCAGCTCGGCGTTCATGTGTCGTCCCAGGGCGTCTACAGCAATGCACCGTTCTCGCTTGCTGCAAGTGCAGCAGTTGACGCCGTGAAGAACCGCACCGTTGTGCAGACGCTAACCGGCGCCTGGCACGACAAGCCGTTCGCCCTGGCGCGGCCGGCAACGATCGATTTTGTGAATGGCCTCGCCGTGCACGATCTCGCCGCATCATTCGCCGGTGCGCATGCGACGGCGGAAGGCCGCATATCGCCCAAGCTTGCGCTGAACACCACTTTCGAAAACATCACGCCTGACCTGATCCGTCTGTTTGCCCAGCAGCTCGCCATCGAAGGCGTGTTGTCCGGCAATGCCCATCTTACGGGTACACTTGCAGCGCCGACCGGTACGTTCGAACTGACCGGCCGCGACCTTCACGCGACAGGAGTCTCGCAGAGAGCTGTCCCCTATGGCGTGCTAGACGCTCAAGGCACGCTCAGGGGTAGGTCCGCAACGATCTCTGCAAGCTTCACGGCAGGTTCAACTGTCGATCTGACACTTGCCGGTGATGTGCCGCTGGAACATGGCGGGGCGATGAACGTCCACGCCAAAGGCGCTGCCGACCTTGCGCTTCTTAACACCTATGCGTCCGTGACCGGCCAGAGCGTTGCCGGAAAGGTCGCGCTCGATTTGATTTTTTCCGGCACGCTTGCCGCTCCACGCGCGACAGGCAGCGCACGTCTCAGCGATGGCGAGATCCGGGATCTCGCGCGGGGCTTCCGCCTTCGCAACATCACGGCTGACGTCGAAGCCAATGGAACTGTATTGCGCCTTGCCAGCCTGACAGCTTCGGCACGCCGCGGCACGATCACCGGTTCGGGCACTATCGACCTGGGCGCGCCTGGCATGCCGGTCAATGTTGTCATACAGGCGAAGAATGCAGAGCCGATCGTCAGCGACACTCTGACGGCTGCATTCGATATGGACATGCGCCTGACCGGCACGCTGGCACAGGCGCTGACACTCTCCGGAAAGATCGCTGTACTTTCGGGCGAGATCAATCTTCCTGAACGTTTTCCGCCCAGCGTCGCAACGCTACATGTGCGCCGTCGCGGCGCGCCGCCGCCACCGCCACCTTCGCCCGCCAGCGCGATTGCGCTCGATCTCGCACTGGACGTTCCTGATCACATCTATGTCCGCGGCCGCGGCCTCGATGCCGAACTCAACGGCAACCTCAAAATTTCCGGCACGACGAGCGCACCGCTCGTGGCGGGTGCGCTGTCGATGCGACGCGGCACGCTGAGCGTCGCCGGCGAGACGCTTGAAATCCAGTCGGGCCGCGTCAGCTTCGATGGCAATAGCTTGCGCAATCGCCTCGACCCCACTTTGGACTTCACGGCGCAGACGACATCTGGCGGCGTGACAGCAACGCTCAAGCTCACCGGCTATGCGTCTGCGCCGCAAATACAGCTATCGAGTTCTCCGCCGCTGCCGCAGGACGAAGTGCTGTCGCGCCTGCTGTTCCAGACCAGCGTGAAATCGCTTTCCGCCTTCCAGATCGCCGAGGTGGCACAGGCTGTGGCCTCGTTGACCGGCATCGGTGGCGGGTTCAACCCGGTCGGCACGCTGCGCAAGAACCTCGGCCTCGACCGGCTGGCGATCGGTAGCGACACAACGGCCAGTGGTGCGTCAGCGGGCACGACGATCGAGGCCGGCCGTTATGTCGGCCGCGGCTTCTATGTCGGTGCCCGTCAGAACCTGTCCGGCGGCACGCGCGCCATCGTGCAATACGACATCACGAAGAACCTGAAGCTTCAGGCGACGGTCAGCAGTGGTGTCACCGCGACGACAGGCACGCCCAGCACCCCGCAGAACGACACCGGCAGCAACGTCGGCGTTCTCTACACCTTCGATTACTAGGCCTTGAGCACCAGCAATTCATCGACGGCACGCCGCGCCTGGTCGATTGCGGAGTCCGTATAGGCCGCCGCGCCGGAGTCGGAGTTCGCGATCGCAATGCGGCCCCAGCGCTGCCGGCCGATCACATTCGGCAGTTTGTCAGGCGGCAGATCGAAATCGTCGAACAGGGGATTGTACTCGTAGGCGTATCCATGACCCCAGCGGTTGATCGTGATCGCCGTGATGTCGTGCCTTGGATCGAAGCCGCCATCCTTCAGCATCCGGCCCAGCTGATCGCGCGTTGAGCGCTCGAAATCCTCGAACGACATGCCCAGCAGCTCACCACGTCCGGCACGATGCTGGTCCTTCTCCGACAGGCCGGGCTGGCAGGGTGTTCGCACCATGAACAGCAGCATCGGATCATCCGGCGAACGAACCGACTTGTAGTCGCCGATATCGACTGGCCAGTTGAGGCGGCAGGACGAATAGAACCCGCCGGGCGCATAAATGCCCTGCACGCCGAGTGTCTTGAAGGCATGCCAGTTGCGGATCGCAACACTTGTGTAGACGAGTGGGATCTTTACCAGCTCATGCAGCGCCGCTTTCTGTGTGTCCGGCATGTCGGAACAGAGATACGGGATCATCATGTTCCAGCTGGCGAGGACGCAATTGGCGGCGTGCACGCGATAGACATGGCCGCCGCGCGCATAGGCGAGTTCGACGCCTTTTGATGCCTTTTGGCTTCCAATATTCCGTACACCGACGACTGTGCTCGACAAACGGATGCGGACGGGCGCGCCCTCGCGATCCAGGGCGCCATAGTTCGCGACCGCCGTCACGACGTCTTCCACCGTGTGACCCGGCATTGCGGCCGGCACGAGATCGCGAATGAGCAGGCGGGCGATCGATGCATTGCCGTCCGGAAAATGGAACGTCTCGAACGTGTTCTCGCAATAGCCGGCAGCGGTGTTGCCCAT
>DASZCC010000310.1:0-16572 GCA_035943485.1 Rhizomicrobium sp.
CCATCAAGGCTGTGAAAAGGAAGAATTTCATCTCTGCCCCCGCAGTCAGAAACGCCGGTATCGCTCACTCGAGCAAAGCCTACGCGGGCAATTTGTTACAGGCAAGTAATGATACCAAGACGCTGGCACCGGCAGGCTAGCGCCGCACCGCAGCAACGATCACCTGATCGGCGTCGCGCAACAGGACTTCGGTATCGGTGAAGCCTGCGCCCTCCGCCACACCGACCCATCCCGCCACTGTCATACTGTCGTCGACGCGATCGGCCGGACGCGGACCCCAGAGCTTGACCGGATCGTAGCCCAGGATCTCAGTCGCCCTCGACCAGAAGCGTTGCCATGCTTCGTGACTGTAGCGAGGCGGCTGCTTCTCTTTCCAGACCTCGAACCCTGCCGCGAACGGTGGCGCGACATCCGTAGGTTCTGCGAACAGCAACACGCTGCCTGCGTGCATGCGCACGTGCACGTCGCGAAGAATCTGCCGCGCGCGCTCGGTGCTGAACCAGTGCAAGGCGTTGGCGATGACGACGACGTTGTACCTGTTGCCCAGTTCAGCGTGCCAGGCTTCTTCAGCAAGGTCCGCGACTACTATCTTTCCAAGGATGCCATCACGGCGATTGACGCCCATGCAGATCGACGCGAGGAACGGCTCCCGATCAACGCCATCGACCTGCACGTTCGGATACTGCCGCCATATCGCGCGCCCCGCATCGCCCGGGCCACAGCAAAGATCAAGCACGTGCAATCGTTCCGCACGCGGAAACGGCAGCACGGAAGCCATCAATTCAAGATCACGCGGCTTGCACGCGCCCTGCTCGGCCCACCACAGCCGCAACAATTCATTCAGATGAGGACCGATCCTCGCTTTGATTTCGTCCAGGCTGATGGGCGGTGGCTGCATCGGCGATACTCCGTTTCGTCAGACGAACGTATCGAATGGCCGTCGGCCGGTATTGGAATTATTTGCCGTCTGTATAAGGCAGACGTTAGTGCCGCAAGCCCCGGCGCCCAAACAGGAAGGCGAGGATTATCCCGGGAACCCCGGTCGCGGCCCAGCCCGGCAGCGTGAATACAGCGCCGATCCCGCCTGCAAGCACCTGCGGCAGATGCGTGGTCAGCCATGTATGGAACGCCAGCATCGCTGGCTTGTTGAACAGCGCCCAAACATCGTCGAGCGATCGCACCGTGATGCGTCCACCGTTCTCCAGTGATGTGACGGTGTCGGCGCCAAGCAGCATCAGCGCCAGGACGACGAGCACAAGACTGATCAATCGCAAGATGACAAACATGGCGCCGCCGGTCCCTGTCGCGGCGCGAACCTATCGGCGCTGCGCGGGTGAGACAAGCGCACCCGCGCAGCATCGCCGCTAGTAGTTCACCCTGATGTCGAGCCTGACGCCGTGATCCTGGGCGTGCGGCCCTATCTGGCCTTCGTAGCCGGCGCCGACGCTGAAGCCGTCACCGATGGCGGCATCGAGCCCGACGCGGATCACCGCCGCGTCACGATCGGCGGACGTGCCGGAGACCGTGAATTCGTTGCTCGCCGGGCCGTCGACGAAAGCCATCACCATCCCGGGCCTGACGCCACTAAAGGCATGCGCCCAGGCCAGTTCGAGGTTGGGCGTGAACACCGTCTCGTTGTCACGATAGGTGACTGAGAGACGTGCGCCCAAGGTCGACTGCGTGCGGTCAAGACTTTGATCGCGCGCCGTCAGCGAGGCGGGTCCGCCGGTCTCGGCGAAACCCTCCATGCCTGCATCGGTGTATGCGATGCCGGCGAAGGGTTCGATCGCAGTGTCGTCGAACGCAAGTGGCAAGCCCAGTTCGCCGAATGCCTGGCTCTGGTTAGCGCCATAGCGGGCCTGCTCGATGCCGGCGAGCTCGGGCACGCCGACCACGCGCGTCGTCTTGGTATTATAGTGGCCATAGGCGCCGCCAATATGGAGCGACAGACCGAGGAGATTACCGCCGCCATAGCCGGCAAGGTGATAGCTGGTGATCGACGCGATCCCCATGCCCGCGGTGCGTAGCGGCGTGCCTTCGTAGTTCGCGGCGGCGCCGACAATCCAGCTGTCGCCCAGCACCATGTCGGCGCCTGCCATCAGGCCATCGGTCTGGCGGCTGACTTTGACCGCGTTGTGATCCGACGCCGTGGATCCGAAGCTGCCGATGGTCTTCAGCCAGAACGCCGAGGTGTCGGGCACGCGCTTTGCCATGCGCTCCAGCACGGCGTCGCGCATGATGCGGCTGTCGTCCAGCACCTCGCCCGCGACGTCGCCATGCAGCTCGCCTGACAGGTACTGATAGTCGAGCCGGGCTTCCTGCACCGTGGGTACGTACAGGATGGTGTCGTGGATGATGTTGTCCGGCTTGAGCCTGTCGGCACCAGCAGCGACGGCCGCCTGGTTCGGCGTCGCCGCGATATCGGCAAAGCCGATATCCCTGTGAAGGACATCGAGCGTAACGGTGTTTTCGCTGTAGTTCAGACTGAGATTGAAGAACACGAACTTCGGCAGATCGTCTTCGGCAAATGTGCCCTCGAGGCCCTGTTGCGCGTTGAGGATCTCGTAGGTTTGGAACATCCCCTTGTTGGGTGCCAGCTTCGTCAACGTTTTGATCATCTTCAACGGCACCGACAGATGCGAACCGCCGATCTGACCCTTGCCTGTGGTGATCAACGGTTCCGGCAGTCCGCCGTCACCGGTACCGGGCGTGTAGCGCGCGCCAGGCTCGATCGTGACGTCGACGATCGCAGGCTTGCCGATCGGCGTAGGAGCACCGGCTTCAGGTTCGGCCGACGGTGTTGTGTCGATCCAAGGGGTAGGATCGTTCGTGATCATGCCGCCCGTGCGCGGCCAGAGACCATCCTGCGTTATTTCCCCGGAAGTCTGGAAGGCGAGCAGCGAGACCGAAGTCGTGCTGTAGTTCAGCTGAAGGTGCTGGAAGGCATCAGACGCCTGCATCAGGCTGGTGTCGAACGCGCCCGAGACTCCCTGGTCCGCGGTGAGCAGTAGAAAGCTCTGACTCTCATGTCCGTTCAGGAGCTGGTGGAGTTCGGCATAGGTCAGCGCCGACGAACTGTTTTCCTTGGTAGCGAGCAGCTTGGCTGCGTTTATGCTCGCAGCGCCAGTTGTTGCGAGCAGATCGGCTGCACCGTTCTGGCCGAGCTCGGCATGATAGATCGAGCCTGCCTCGAGCTGGATCCCCGCATCATCAAAGTGAAGCGCGCCGATCGAATGGCCCGGCGCCACAACGCCACCTGCCCTGGCCCACAGACCGTGACCCGTGCCGCCACCGCCCAGTGTGCCGCCGGCATCGACGATCGCGCGCGAGTTCGTGTTGACGCCATCGAGGTTGAGCAAGCCTTCCTTGATTTCCGTCGCGCCGGAATAAGTGTTCGTACCAGTCAGCGTCAGCGTGCCGGGCCCGGACTTAATTAGGTCACCATGATCGTTGGCGCGTGCGGCGCGATCGGCCGCGCGAGCTGTCTGGTAGGTATATTCCGACTGGTCCTCGGCGGAGGCGCCGGATGCCACACCATTCTGCCAGCCCCTGTCAGCAATTTCCGCCTGCCACGCAGCCTCGTCCGCCAGATCCTGTGTCGTTTGCTCGTATTTGAGCCAGGTATCCGTGATGTTGTTGGAGAACACGGCATGAGCGTCGGTTTGCACAATGTAGTTCTGGGTCCAAAGCATCTGCGCCGGGCCGTTCATCGCCAGACCTGCGTCGACCAGACCCCAGCCAGATGCGAGATTCGGAACTTGCGTAATCGCCATCGCCTCGTTGCCAGGCAGTGCGTCAACGTCGGTGCCGTCAGGCAGGTAGTGCGAGGTGGTCAGGATGACCTGACTCACCTGGGTCATCGACATCCATGGGAAACGCTGCACCATCAGGCCTGCCAGCCCGGTCACCATCGGTGCCGAAAGCGAAGTGCCCATCTGCGTGTCGAGGCTCGGTACCAGCCACATGTGATGAACGTCGTCGATATATTGCGCATAGCTGGCGTAGCTTGCGATGAGCGCTTTGTTCGCCGCCGTGCTGGGATCGGCGACCGCTGCCTCGTAAGGCACAAGGTTGCTGGTGAGGTCGCTATAACTTTCGACTCGAATCGACGTGCCCGGTGCCGCCACACACCAGGCCCGCGTCTGACCGCAGGCCGTCGATGTCGGGTTGCGCAGGTAGCCTGTGTCTGCCATTGGGTCGGGAGCGAGGTCAAACCCAAAGCCGCCGCCGCCAAAGCCACCACCGCCAAAACCTCCACCGCCGAAGCTCGCATTGGTATCAGCCTGCTCGACGTTGGTCGCGACGATGACGTGTCCGGCGAGATCAGGACGGAAGTAAGGAAGACTGGCAAACGAATCCGGTACCGATTGCGCGCCGCTGTTTGCTGCACCAAATACAAGCAGCAAATCGTCCTGCAGGATTTGGTGTGCAGTATGATTCATCATTGGAAGCGTGTCGCCGGCACCATACTCGTTTGCGACAGCCGCAACTGAGGCCATGGGCTTTGTCGTCCAGCTATTGTTGATGATGTGCACGCCATGGGCGGCAAACGCATCAAGCGAAGCAGCCCACATATCGGGATCCATCGTCGTCGTGTTGAGCACCATGTTATCAGCGCCCGTTTCCGCATAGAGCGACGAATCAAATGCGACGCCGTGCGTCCCCTGACCGTCGCGATTTGCCGACACAATTCCGGCTGTCATCGTTCCATGTGCGTGGGTGGGTCTGTCACCGGAAAGATCATACGGATCGCCGGCTTTTCCCAGGTGATCGGCACCGGGCCAAGGCAGTGAAGGATCGACATCGGCGGTGAGCGTGCCCGCAACCTCGATCGCGTTGTATTTTCCCTCTCCGGTGAACGCACTGCTCGACAGGGTCCCGGTGTCAAAGTCGCCCAGCTTGACGCCCTTGCCCGTGATCCCCAGCGCATAGGCGGCCTGCGCATTAATCGCGCCGAGGCCCCAATCGGCATTGAACTCGTCTGTTATCCAGCTATTTGGATCGCCCAGCCTGCCGGGTTCGACGTAGGCCGGCACAGGCGATGCCGTCAGGCTGACGGAGGTCGTCCTGTAGATCAAATGGAGACGGTCTTTGGCATCCGACGCCTGCATCAGGCTGGTATCGAATGCCCCCGTGATGCCCTTCTGTGCGGCAATCAAAAGGAATTGCCGGGTGTAATCGCCGCTCAGAATCTGATCGAGTTCGGCCGATGTGAGCGCAGTCTGGTTGCCTTCCAAAGTGAGCAACAGGCTTGCGCCACCAATGCTGGCCGCACCGGTCGTCACAAGACGGTCAGACGCATAATTCTGAGCAAGCTCAGCGCGATAGATCGAGCCGGCGTCGAGCTGGATGCCCGCGTCGTCGAAGTACAGTGTGCCGATCGAATGGCCAGGCGCCACGATGCCGCCTGCTTTGGCCCAGAGGCCGTGGCTGGTGCCGCCACCACCCAGCGTGCCGCCGGCATCGACAATGGCGCGTGAACTTCTATTGACGCCATCGAGGTTGAGCAGGCCTTCCTTGATTTCCGTCGCGCCCGAGTAGGTGTTCGTGCCGGTCAGCGTCAGGGTGCCGGGACCGGCTTTGATCAGGTCACCGTGATCGTTGGCGCGTGCGGCGCGATCGGCTGCGCGAGCCATCTGATACGTGTATTCCGACCGGTCGACATCGGTTGCTGTAGCCGGCAGACCATCCTTCCAGCCTTTGGCGGCAATCTCCGCCTGCCAGGCGGCTTCATCGGCTGGATCCTGTGTGGACTGTTCGTATTTGAGCCACGCGTCAGTGATCTTGTTCGAGAACACCGCCGCAACACCCGCGGGCAAGGTGTAAGTCTCGGTCCACATCAACTGTGCCGGACCGTTCATCAGGTTCTTGATGTCGATCATGCCCCAGCCGGTCTGGAAGTTTGGTATCTGCGTCAGGCTCATGGCCGCACCGTTCAGCGCATTGAGCGCGGCGTCCTTGGCATCAGGCAGATAGCGCGATGTCGTCATGATGGATTCGGCGATCTGCGGCGTCGTCATCCAGGGAAAGCGCTGGATCGCGAGGCCCGCGGTGCCGGTGACCATCGGCGCCGCCATCGATGTGCCAGTGTCCTGAGCATAGCTTGGCACGTACCACACCTTGTGGACGGCATCGATGTACTGCGCGTCAGCCGCGTACCTTGCGACCGTGGCCGCTTCGCTTGTCGACCTTTGACTCGCAGGCTTCGCCACCGCCGCCTGATAGGACGCGAGGCTGCCCGTCCGATTGATGAAATAGGTGCTGTTGATATTCGTGCCGGGAGCCGCGACGCACCAGCCCCGCGTCTGATCGCAAGGCGTCGATGACCACGACATCACATAATCCGTCACGCCTGCAAAACTTGCGCCCACGTCGTAACTGTCCGTCGGACGCGCCAGATTCACGACCGAGAAGAGATAACCCGTCATGTCCGGCCTGAAATAAGGCATGGACGTCAAGGCATCAGGCGGTGCGTTGGGGCCGCCATTGCCCGCCGCGAACACGAACAGCATCTGGCTGTTGTGCGCGGCGTCGGCGGCTGTGTTGAAGATCTCCTTGGTCGTGTCGATGTTGTACTGGTTGGCGACGTCGGCGAGTGTGCCGACCGCGCCTCCCGAATTGCTGTCCGTCCAGCCATCTGGCGAGATGCCCCAGCTGTTGTTGGCGACGCGCGAACCGGCGGCGATGATGCCGTCTATGCCGGTCTTGAACACATTGGGATCGAAGGTCTCGATGATGCCGTTATAGGGGCCGGCATAAAGGGCGTTCGCGGCGACAAGCGTGGCGCCAAAGGAAACGCCGTGGACGCCCTGTCCATCGCGATTGGCAGCGATAATGCCGCCGGTATGGGTGCCATGCTGGTCGAATACGATGCTGAAGCCGCCTTCAATATCGAACTTGTCGCCGACGTTCACCGGCGGGTTGGGGACGGCCCAGGTGGGCTGGTCTGGCATGGGATATTCGAGCACGCCAACCGAATGGACCGAGATGAATTTTCCATCGCCGGCAAATTCGTTCGAGATTCCCAGCGTGCCATCGTCCAGATCGCCGAGCTTCACGCCTGCGCCCGTGATCCCGAGTGCGTAGGCGTATTGCGCATTGATCGCGCCAAGCGCCCAATCAGAATTGAACTCGGCCGACTTCCAGCTGTCGGGATCGCCAAGCTTGCCAGGATCGACATAGGCGGCGGGCGACGCTCGCAACGCCACGGACGAAGTGCTGTAGATCAGTTGTAGCCGCTGAAAAGCGTCCGACGCCTGCATCAGGCTAGTATCAAAGGCGCCTGTGATGCCCTTGGCCGCAGTCAAAAGCGTGTAACGCTGACTCACACCGCCGTTCAGAATCGTATCGAGTTCGGACGACGTCAGGGCCGTCAGACCGCCCTCTCTGGTCAGCAGCAACTTGGCCCGGTCGATGCTTGCGGTGCCCGTTGTGATGAGCTGGTCCGACGCACCTTTCGGGCCAAGCTCGGCGCGATAGATCGAGCCGGCGTCGAGCTGGATGCCCGCGTCGTCGAAATACAGGCTGCCGATCGAGTGCCCCGGAGCGACGATGCCGCCGGACTTGACCCAAAGGCCGTGGCTGCTGCCGGAACCGCCGAGTGTGCCGCCATCATCGACAATGGCGCGCGAGTTCTTGTTGATGCCGTCGATGTTGAGCAGGCCCGCCTGCACCTCGGTTGCGCCGGAGTATGTATTGCTGCCCGTCAAGGTCAGCGTTCCGGGACCGGCCTTGATGAAATTGCCCGGATCGGCGGCGCGGGCGGCGCGATCCGCGGCCCGGGCGAGCTGGAATTTGTATTCCGAACTGTCGGTGGCGCTTGCGTTTGCCGGAAGGCCATTTTGCCAGCCCTTGGCGACGATCTCCGCCTGCCATGCTGTCTCGTCCGCGGGATCCTGTGTCTTCTGTTCGTAGCGGAGCCAGGCATCGGTGATGCTGTTCGAGAAGACGTCCACGATTCCAGTCGGCAGCGTGTAGGTTTCACTGGTCAGCAGTTGGGCCGGGCCGTTCATCAGGCTTTTGAGGTCGATCAGTCCCCAGCCGGTCTGGAAGTTAGGAATCTGCGTCATGCTCAACGCCGCGCCGTTCAGCTTGTTGATCACGTCGGCACCCGCAGTACCGTCGGGCAAATAGCGCGACGTCGTAAGGATCGCTTCCGTGATCTGCGGCGTCGTCATCCAGGGGAAGCGCTGCATTGCGATTCCGGCCTCGCCCGTCACGAAGGGCGCCGCGACCGAAGTGCCGTTTGTCGTCTTGTAGCTTGGGTAGAACCAGGTCTTGTTCACGTCGTCGAAGACGGAACCGGGATATATGCTGAGCAGGCTCTTTTGCGACGCCGTGAGCAGCGTCGGGTCCGTTACGGCGAGCGCCTGCTCGAGCGTCCTCGCATTCGCGCTATTGTAGTCGCCGATATCGAAGCCCGTGGAGACGATGGAAGAGCCCGGGGCGGCGACGCACCACTGGCGGGTCTGCGCACAAGGCGTCGACGAGGTCGCGAGAACGTAATCCGTATTTCCGGGAAATTTTGCGCCGTAGGTCGATTTCGCCAGGCCGAGATTGACGACCGAGATCATGTATCCGGTCATGTCGGGCTGGAAATAAGGTAGGCTCGCGAAAGCGGTGGGCACAAGGACCGAACCGCCATTGCCCGCAGCGGCCACGAACAGCATCTGATGGTCGCGCGCGGCACTGTGCATCACATCGAACACCTTCTTCGACGTGTCCGTGTTGTACTGATCGATGACGTCGGTGAGCGGGCCGGTGGCGCTTGTCTTTACCTTGCCAGAGCTGTCGTTGACCCATGCGTTTGGCAGAATCTCCCAGCTGTTGTTCACGACACGCACATTGTTCGCGACAAAGCCGTCGAGTGCCGCGCCAAAGAGACCGGCGTCGATCGCTTCGATGCTGCCGTTGTTCGGGCCGACATAGAGCCCGTTCGCCGCGACCAGCGTGGCGCCAAAGGCGACGCCCTGCATGCCATGCGCATTGCTGTCCACGCCATTGCGGGCGGCCGCAATGACGCCGCCGACCTCGGTGCCGTGCTGGTCGCCGACGATGGTTCTGTCGCCCATCAGTTCATAAGCGTCACCGGCATGGATTGGCGGGTTGGGGATGTTCCATGGCACGCCGGCAGCATCCATGGCGACGTTGAGCGTCCCCTTGGACTCGACCGCGACGAACCGTCCGTCGAACTCATGCAGGAAATTGGAGGTGCCGGTATCGAACACGCCGAGCCCGACGCCCTTGCCCGTGTAGCCAAGCGCGTAAGCATACTGCGCATTGATCACGCCCAGGCCCCACTGGTTCTTGAACTCAGTCGTGCCCGCCCAGCTCGCGGGATCGCCCGGCTTGCCGGGTTCGACATAGGGCGCGGGCACGACTTGCGCGAGCGCGTGTGTCGCTGTCCCCGCCATAAGGGCGATCGTGAGAAGGGCGATGGAGCGGCGGCGCGTGATCGTGCGGGCGTGCATGGTTGCGTTCCTTGATGGGCAGGCGGAAACGCAACCGGTCGTGCCAATGACAAAAGAATGACCGGGCTGTGAAATTGCTGCATCAAGGAAATGACAGTGGGAGCGTTAAGCAGTTTCGAATTGAACGCGCCGTGTATTTTATGTCACGTTTGTCCGTGCACGAACTATTTAGCGCAACCATGCTGACGATGACGCAAGAAAAAGCCGCCCGTGATCGCTCACGGACGGCTCTTTATTTCAATGCTCGAAAAGCTATTCGGCGGACGCGGCTGGTGCGGCTTCGGCCTTCTGCTTCTTCGACAGGTCTTCGCCTGTTGTTTGATCAACCTGCTTCATCGAGAGGCGGACTTTGCCGCGATCGTCGAAGCCGAGCAGCTTCACCTTCACGGCCTGGCCTTCCTTGACCACATCGGACGGCTTGTTGACGCGCTGCGCCGCAAGCTCCGACACATGGACGAGGCCGTCCTTGGGTCCGAAGAAGTTCACGAAGGCGCCGAAGTCCATGACCTTGACGATCTTGCCGTCATAGATCTCGCCGACCTCGGGCTCCGCCACGATGCCCTTGATCCACTTGAGCGCGGCCTTGATCGACTCGCCGTCGGCAGAGGCGATCTTCACCGTGCCGTCGTCCTCGATGTTGATCTTGGCGCCGGTCTTCTCGACGATCTCGCGGATCACCTTGCCGCCCGAACCGATCACTTCGCGGATCTTGTCGGTCGGGATCTTGATCTGCTCGATGCGCGGGGCGTGCTCGCCCAGCTCCGAACGGGCGTGATTGATCGCCTTGTTCATCTCGCCGAGGATGTGGATACGCCCGCCCTTGGCCTGATCGAGCGCAACGCGCATGATCTCCTCGGTGATGCCGGCGATCTTGATGTCCATCTGGAGAGACGTGATACCGTCTTCCGTTCCGGCCACCTTGAAGTCCATGTCGCCGAGGTGATCTTCGTCACCTAGGATGTCCGACAGAACCGCATAGCGCTCGCCTTCGAGGATGAGGCCCATCGCGATGCCAGCGGTCGGCTTCTTCAGGGGCACGCCCGCGTCCATCAGCGCAAGGCTGGTGCCGCAGACGGTCGCCATCGAGGACGAACCATTGGACTCGGTGATCTCCGACACGACGCGCAGCGTGTAGGGGAACTCTTCCTTCGTCGGCAGCATCGGATGGATCGCGCGCCAGGCGAGCTTGCCATGACCGATATCGCGGCGGCTGGGCGCGCCCATGCGGCCCGTCTCACCGACCGAGTAGGGCGGGAAGTTGTAGTGCAGCATGAAGTTCTGCTTCACGGTGCCTTCCAGCTGATCCATGAACTGCTCGTCCTCGGCGGTGCCGAGCGTGGTGACGACCAGCGCCTGGGTCTCGCCGCGGGTGAACAGCGCCGAGCCATGCGTGCGCGGCAGGATGCCGACTTCGGCGGTGATCGGACGGACCGTGACCAGATCGCGGCCGTCGATGCGCTTCTTGGTGTCCAGCACCGAGTTGCGCATCACGTCGGCTTCGACGTCATGGAACAGATTGCCGAAATCCTTCGCGGCAAGCTTGCCCTCGCCTTCGCCGACGAACTGCTCCGCATACTTCTTGCGCAGCGTCGCGATGGCGTCGCGGCGTTCGAATTTGATCGGGATCTGGAACGCAGCGGCAAGCTCCTTGCCGGCAGCGGCCTTGATCTTGGCGACCATCGGGGCGTGCGTGTTCTCCGGAACCGGACGCGGCTCCTTCGCTGCCTTCTCAGCCAGCTTGATGATTGCGTTGATGGCGTGCTGCATCTCGCGATGACCGAACATCACGGCGCCGAGCATGGTCTTTTCGTCCAGCTCCTGCGCTTCGGACTCGACCATCAGCACGGCGTCATGCGTGCCGGCGACGACGAGCTCGAGCTTGGACTTCGGCATCTCGTCGATCGGCGGGTTCAGAACATACGCACCGTCGATGAAGCCGACGCGGGCCGCGCCGATCGGGCCCATGAACGGGATGCCCGAGATGGTCAGCGCCGCGGAAGCCGCGACCATGCCGACGATATCTGGATCGTTCTCCATATCATGGCTCAGCACCTGGACCACGACGAGCGTCTCGTTGCGATAGCCTTCGGCGAACAGCGGACGGATCGGGCGGTCGATCAGGCGCGAGATCAGCGTCTCACGCTCGGTCGGCGCACGCTCGCGCTTGAAATAGCCACCGGGGATCTTGCCCGCCGCGTAGTAACGTTCCTGGTAGTTCACGGTGAGCGGGAAGAAGTCCACACCCTCGCGCGGCGCGGCTGCGCCGACGACAGTCGCCAGAACGACCGTCTCTCCGTATGTGGCAAGCACGGCGCCGTCAGCCTGACGGGCGATCTTGCCGGTTTCGAGCGTCAGCGTTCTGCCGCCCCACTCAAACGACTCTTTGTGTACGTTAAACATCTTCGTCTTCTTTCTTCGTGTGCCGGCGCCGGATTGCGGCGGCACTTTGCGCTGCGGGCCTCATGCCCGACACGCGCGGATGCATTCGCTCAGCCCGTGCCGAACGAACGCGCATGCGCGAAAGCCCGCGACCATCGCGGCCTTTCGCGAAACTCTTCTGTTGCGGAAACCGGACGGTTCAGCGGCGCAGGCCCAGACGCGCGATCAGCGATTCATAGCGCTGTGCGTCGGTTGCCTTCACATAGTCGAGCAACTTCCGGCGCGTCGACACCATCTTGATGAGGCCGCGGCGGGAATGGTTGTCCTTCTTATGCATCTTGAAGTGATCGGTCAGGTTGGTGATGCGCTCGGACAGCACGGCGACCTGGATTTCGGGCGAACCGGTGTCGCCTTCCTTGGTCGCGTATTCGCTGATGAGCTCTTTCTTGCGGTCTGCAGTGATCATTTTCGGCGTCGGGTCCTTTAAAGGTTGAATACACGGAACGGGTGGAGAAGGCCCTCGGCCAGCTCCGCCAGTGCTACCGGCTCGCCCTCTGATGTGGAGAGAAAAACCGTGAGCCCCTGAAGATCGTCTGCCTGCGGGTGGCGCTCCGTGATGACGGCGAACTGGTTCGGCCGGATCAGTATCGGATTGCCGCTGCGAAGGCGGACTGCATCGGGACCCGTCACGGCCAGTGCCGGGATGCCGTCCAGCGCGGTCGAAATGGGTCTCAGGTGCTCGAAAGCGGCGGGAATATGCACAGAACCCCCCTCCGTTTCTAGGGGGACGGCGATATCTTCTGAAAATGCCCCGATCCGGGTGCGCCGGAGCGCCGAGACATGGCCGACGGTGCCCAGTGCCAGCGCCAGATCGCGGACCCAGGAGCGGACGTAAGTCCCTTTGCCAGAACGGATTTCGAAGGTCGCATGGTCCGAGTCGGGGATCTCAACCAGGCGGGATTCGAAGACCTGGACGGTGCGGGCCGCCAGCTCCACGGCCTCGCCTTCGCGTGCCAGATCATAGGCTCGCTCGCCCTGGACCTTTATGGCGGAGTAGGCCGGCGGCACCTGGGTCAGCGCGCCGGTAAAGGCGGGAAGCGCGGCCTCGATCTGCTCTTTCGTCGGCCGGATGTCGGATGTCGCGGTGACCTTGCCCTCGGCGTCGTCGGTATCGCGCGCTTCGCCCCAGGCCGCGGTGAAGCGGTAGGTCTTGTCAGCGTCCATCGCATAAGGAACCGTCTTCGTCGCCTCGCCCAGCGCGATCGCCAGCACGCCGGTCGCCAGCGGATCGAGCGTTCCCGCATGCCCGGCCTTTTGCGCATCGAAGATACGTCGCACCGCGCCGACGACCTGCGTCGACGTCATGCCTTGCGGCTTGTCGATGATGACCCAGCCGTGAACCGGCCGGCCCTTTTTGCGGCGCGCCATATCACGCTTTCAGGAACATTCGCGCGCGCTTCTGCCAAGGGTGGCCGGGAAAGGCAAGGGGAAGAGGGTGAGTGGGGAGTAGTGAATGGTGGCAAACCACTACTCACAATTCACCACTCACTCTTCTTCACAAATACTCGTTCCCGATCACCCACTTGCTCGCGCGCTTGTGTTCCGGCGAGCGGTAGGGGTGATCGTGGATGTGGGCCGCGAACATGCGGTCGATCCATTGCGTATTCTTGAAGATGCGGCGGCTGCGCAGGAGCGTGAAGGGCGCGATCTTGCGCATCTCATTCTCCTGGTTGAACTCGGTCACCGCGAGCAGCTCGCCGCTCCACGGGGAATTGCCGTCCATACCGATGTCGTCGAGATAGACCGGCACCAGCGGCATATAGTTCTCCGGCTTGCCGGCGAGGATCGGCAGCGAAGCCTTGGTCGCGGAATAATAGTCGACATCGACTGCGACGAAGCCGAGCGGCGCATCGGGCGAAAGCGAAGCGACGAATGCAGGCGCGGTTTCAGCAACATCGCCGATGATGAGTTCGGCATTGGCCGGCAGCGCACGCTTCAGACCAGCGAAGTCGATCATCGGGAAATCGCCCTGCTGGAAGTGCTCAGGCAGGTCGCGATAGTCGATCGCCGGCGGCATGCCCTTGCCGCCGTCGAAGCCGACGATGCGGAATTCGATGCCGGTGGCGCGCGTCGTGCGCTCGGCGATGCGGCACATGGTGAGCAGGCCAGCGCCCGAAGCGACGCCGAGTTCGACGATCGTCACCTTCCTGTAGCCGTAGCGCTTCGCGGCATCGGCGGCATACAGGATCGGAAACGCGTATTGCTGGCGGACGACGAGGTCGAACGCGACCTTCATGCGGTAGCTACCAAACAACGCTACGAACAGCGACAGGATATTAAGGTGCAGCGGCTCGGTCAGGCGCTCGACGAACACCTTCTCCAGTTTCTCTTTCTGGAACAGGCGGCGCAGCACGTACCAGCTGGCGCGTGGCGCGCGGCGCGGCCTTTTGGCCGGAATCGGGGCATCGATCGTGGGCATGGCGGGAGTGATGCAGGATGGGTGCCGGGTTCTCTTAACCTCTCCCGTTTACGGGAGAGGTCCACAAATCACGCAGTGATTTTTGGGGTGAGGGGAGCAGTGCCGCGGACCTTTGCCCTCACCCGAAGGCTGCTGCGCATCGTTCGACCTCTCCCGCTATCGCGGGCGAGGTTAGTTATCCCCCTCATCATCCGCGCCAAGATCGCGCGCGACGCGGGAGGAGCGCAGGAGGTCGTCGATCTTCTGGGCCTCGGCAAAGGACTCGTCCTCCACGAAGCGCAGTTCGGGCGTGAACTTCATCGCGATCTCACGGCCCATCTCGCCCCGCAGATAGCCCTTGTGCTTGTTCAAGGCCGCGATCACCTGCTTGGCGTTCTGGCCACCCAGCGGTTCGCAGAACACCGTTGCATGCCGCATGTCAGGCGACGGCTTGATCTGCGTGATCGTCACCGACACGCCGTTGAGATCGGGATCGCGGATATCGCCGCGGCGCAGGACATCAGCCAGCGCATGACGCAGCATCTCGCCGACACGCAGCTGGCGCTGCGAGGGGCCGTTCCGGTCGTTGGAACTGTGGCGCTGGCGGCTCATGGCGAGGAGCGATCCGGCGCGCTAGAGCGCGCGCTGGATCGTTTCGACCTCGAAGCACTCGATGGTGTCGCCCTTCTGGATGTCCTGATAGCCGGCGAATGCCATGCCGCATTCCTGGCCAGTCTGGACTTCGCGGACTTCATCCTTGAAGCGCTTCAGCGTCGAGAGTTCGCCTTCGTGGATCACGACGTTGTCGCGCACCAGACGCACCTTGGCGCCGCGGCGGACGACGCCTTCGCTGACCCGGCAACCGGCGACCTTGCCGACCTTGGTGATCGAGAAGACTTCGAGAATCTCCGCATTGCCGAGGAAGCGCTCGCGTACTTCCGGCGCCAGCATGCCCGAGAGCACCGCTTTCACATCGTCCACGACATTGTAGATGATGTTGTAGTAGCGGATCTCGACGCCATCGCGCTTCGCACGCTCGCGCGCCTGCTTGTCGGCACGCACGTTGAACCCGATGATCGCAGCACCCGAGGCATGCGCGAGGATGACGTCGCTTTCCGTGATGCCGCCGACGCCGGATTGCAGCACCTGGGCCGCAACCTCATCGGTGCCAAGCTTGGCGAGCGCGCCCTGGATCGCTTCGGACGAACCCTGCACGTCGGCCTTGAGCACCAGCGGAAGCAGACGCTTCTCGCCGGCTTCGCGCGTCTTGAGCAGCTGGTCGAGCGTCTGGCGCGACGAGCTGGCCTGACGCACTTCGCGGCGCTTGCGGGCACGGTATTCCGTGACTTCACGCGCGCGCGCTTCGGATTCCACGACAACCATCTCGTCACCGGCTTCCGGCGCACCGGACAGACCGAGCACCTCGACTGGCGAGGCGGGACCGGCGGACGGCACCGTCTCGCCGCGATCGTTCTGCAGCAGGCGAACCTTGCCCCATTCCGAACCGGCCACGACGATATCACCGACGTGCAGCGTGCCGCGCTGGACGAGAACCGTCGCCACCGGGCCGCGGCCCCGATCGAGCTTGGCCTCGATCACTGCGCCTTCGGCGCTGCGCTCGGGATTGGCCTTTAGATCGAGGATTTCAGCCTGGAGCAGGATCGCCTCTTCCAGCTTGTCGAGATTGGTGCCCTTGGTCGCCGAGACGTCGATGGCGAGCGTTTCGCCGCCGAGTTCTTCGACCTGGATTTCATGCTGGAGCAATTCGGTCTTCACCCGCATCGGGTCCGAGTCGCCCTTGTCGATCTTGTTGACCGCCACGATGATCGGCACATGCGCCGCCTTGGCGTGCGCGATGGCTTCGACCGTCTGGGGCATGACACCGTCGTCGGCCGCCACCACCAGGATGACGAGATCGGTGACCTTGGCGCCACGGGCGCGCATCGCGGTGAACGCTGCGTGACCCGGCGTGTCGAGGAAGGTGATCTTCTGACCCGACTTCAGCTGCACCTGATAGGCGCCGATATGCTGCGTGATACCGCCGGCTTCGCCGGCGACCACGTCGGTCTTGCGCAACGCATCGAGCAGCGAGGTCTTGCCGTGGTCGACATGGCCCATGACGGTGACGACCGGCGGACGCGAAATCAACGCGCCGGCATCGTCGTCGGCGCCCTTGAGGCCTTCAAGCACGTCAGACTCCGCGACGCGCTTCACAGTGTGGCCGTATTCCGTTGCCACGAGTTCGGCGGTGTCCGCGTCGATCAC
>DASZCC010000311.1:0-11914 GCA_035943485.1 Rhizomicrobium sp.
AAGCACATCTCGACGCCCATGTCGTTGTCGATCATCGGCTGTGTCGTGAATGGTCCGGGCGAGGCACGCGAAACCGATCTCGCCTTCACCGGCGGCGGCGCCGGCAAGGGTCATGGCCAGATCTATCTCAACGGCAAGCCGGCCTACCGGCTAGACAACGATAAGCTGGTCGAGCACGTCGTCGAGCTCTGCGAGAAGAAGGCGGCTGAGATCGAAGCCGCGCGCGGCAATGTGCCGGTGCTGGAACCGGCGCAGTAGCGCGCTATCGCAGCTTCACGTTCCGCGCCGTGATGTTCATTCCAGTCGGGTCAGCGGTGTAGATCACGTCTGCCGTCACCATCCGTCCGCAGGCCTGAGCAGTCCACGTTTCCGACCAGCCCTGATCGCGTGCGGGGCTCGTGAGTTTCGTGTCGAGAACGAAGGTCTTCTTTATGTCTGAGCAATGGGCCACACCCATCATGCCGCTTAGCACGATGCGGCGCGCATCGCCTTCGAGCTGGAGGTTGCCGGGGAATTCGCCCGGCAGTAGTCCAAATGCATGGAGATCTCCGGTCTGCGGATCGGCCACGAGGAAGAGCCGGCGAATGACTTTCGCGCCACAACGGTCGAGCGTAGCCCGCTGCACCCAGCGGCCAACGCTCGGGATGTATTCCTTGCCAATCTGCGCGAACTCAGGCGGCTGGATCACCTGTGGCGTTTCGAGCGAGATGATTTTCAGCGTGGCGCATTGGGCCTTGAGCGGCGGCGCTTCGGTGTCATTGAACGCTTTGGCCAGGAATGCGGTGTGCCTGGGTGATTTGACGTAGCCAGCGAATATCTGGTCGTCCGTGAGCGGCGCGGCCTGCGCAGGAATGGCCGCGAGAGCCGCCGCCAGAATGAGGCCCTTGAGAAAGATAAACCTCGCGTGATAGCCGAATACCGTCATATGCAGTCCCCCCGAAACCGGGGATGCCCTAGCACATCGTCAGCAGCATCGGAATGAGCCTTCATGATCCCCACCGCCAAGCTTGAACGCCTGCTTGACCGCTTCCACGCTGTTGAGGCCGAGCTTGCGAGCGGCGCCGGCGGCGCGGGCTTCGTGAAGCTGTCCAAGGAACACGCCGAACTGTCGCCGGTAATCGATGTCGTGCGCCACTACCGCGCCGTACAGGACCAGCTTGCCGGCGCCCAGGCGTTGATCGACGACCCCAAGACCGACAGCGAGATGCGCTCACTGGCGGAGGAGGAACGTGCCGATCTCAAGGAGCAGTTCGCCAAGCTCGAACACGATCTGCAAATCCAGCTGCTGCCGCGCGATGCCGCCGACTCGTCGTCGGCGATCGTCGAAATTCGCGCCGGCACCGGCGGTGACGAAGCGGCGCTGTTCGCGCATGACCTGTTGCAGATGTACACACGCTATTGCGCGCTGCAGGGCTGGAAGACCGAGATCATGTCAATCACCGAGAGTGATCTCGGCGGCATCAAGGATGCTGTGATGGACGTGAACGGGCAGGGCGTCTACGCAAAGCTGAAGTTCGAGAGTGGTGTGCATCGCGTGCAGCGCGTGCCCGTGACCGAAGCACAAGGCCGCATTCACACGTCGGCCGCGACTGTCGCTGTTCTCCCGGAAGCCGAGGACGTCGACATCGTCATCAACGACAAGGACCTGCGCATCGACGTCTATCGCGCACAGGGCGCCGGCGGCCAGCACGTCAACAAGACCGAGAGCGCGGTGCGCATCACACATCTGCCGACCGGCATCGCCATCGCGCAGCAGACCGAGAAGTCGCAGCACAAGAACAAGGCCCATGCGATGAAGTTGCTGAAGGCCAAGCTCTATGACATGGAACGCGAGCGGGTCGACAGCGCCCGCGCCAGTGAGCGCAAGTCGCTGGTCGGCTCCGGCGACCGCTCCGAACGCATCCGCACCTACAATTTCCCGCAAGGGCGCGTCACGGATCACCGGATCAACCTGACGCTCTACAAGCTCGACAAGATCATCTCCGGCGATGACCTAGGCGAGATCATCGACGCGCTGGTGGCGCAGGACCAGGCCGACCGCCTCTCCGAGATGGAAACCGAAGGGTGAGTGATCCGATCGGCGACGCCGCCCGGCGTTTTACGGAAGCAGGGCTGGATTCGCCGCGGCTCGACGCGCGTGTGTTGTGGCAGCATGCGGAAAGACTAGCGCACTCCCTCTCCGCCTCCGGGGGAGAGGGCCGGGGTGAGGGGGTGCTGACGAGTGAGACTCTACGCCCGACACCTCCTCACCCTAGCCCTCTCCCCCGGAGGGGGAGAGGGGACGAGTTGTTTGAATCCTTCGTCGCCCGTCGTCTCGCGCACGAACCAATCGCCTACATCATCGGGCACAAGGAATTCTGGAGCCTCGATTTCGCGGTCGGTCCTGGCGTGCTCATCCCGCGCCCAGACACGGAGACGCTGGTCGAGCAGGCACTCAAGGAATTCCCCGATCGCAACCGGCCCGTCGCCATCGCCGATCTGGGCACCGGATCGGGTTGCCTGCTGATCGCTGCTTTGACCGAGTATCAGAACGCCCACGGTGTCGGCGTCGACACATCCGAGGCGGCGCTCGCTTGGGCGACGCGCAATGTGGCCGGCCATCACCTTGAAGACCGCACCACGCTCATCGAGACCGGCTGGCTCGACGGCGCCGAGCCCGGCTTCGACATCGTGTTCTCGAACCCGCCTTACATCCCGTCGAGCGAAATCGACTCACTTGCCCCGGACGTCTCGCGATACGAGCCGCGTGCCGCGCTCGACGGCGGGCCCGACGGGCTCGATGCCTACCGAGCCATCGCCGAGCGCCTTCCCAGCCTGCTCACACCGTCCGGGCGCGCGTTCCTGGAACTGGGGAAGGGTGAGGCCACCGCAGTCGAGGAACTCGCCATCGCGAATGGTCTCAAGGTGTTGCGCACGGTTCCTGACCTTGCGGGTATTCCCCGCTGTGTCGTCTTGGCACTAGGCCGCTGAAACCTTGCCTTTCGGCCAATATGCCCCTTGGAAAGCGGGGGGCGAAGGACTAGCTTCCCCATCGACGGGGACTTCGGGCCCCGACCGGCAAGCGGCCTATGGGCCGGGGGGCGCCGGGAGCGGCTAGGCCGCGGTTCTTGTGCAAGCCAGAGACGAGCCCAGCGTTATCTGCGGCGTAAAACCGACTCTAACGGTCGCCCGAAGACACGCATGCTCGATCTAGATAGGGGATGAAGTGAAGCGTTCACGCAGAGGCGGCCGCAGGCCGCAACACACCGGCGGCGGTGGCGGCGGTAACAACCACAACAACAACGGTGGTGGCGGCCACAACCCGAACCGGACATTCGACTCCTCGGGCCCGGAAGTGAAGGTTCGCGGCTCGGCCTCGAACGTCTACGAGAAGTATCTCCAGCTCGCGCGTGACGCCAATTCCTCCGGCGACCGCGTCATGGCCGAGAACTACCTGCAGCACGCCGAACACTACTACCGGATCATGGCGGCACAGGCCCAGGCGCAGCAGCAGTACCAGCAGCAGCAGGCCGCGGCGCGTCCTCAGAACGGCAATGAGGGCCAGCAGCCCTATCCGCAGAACAACCAGGGCGGTGGTCAGCCGCAGCCCGGCCAGCAGAGCAACGCCAATTTCTCCCTCACCGACAATCCCGGCGAGAACGAGGAAGAGGGCGAAGAAGAGACGACCGAGTAACGCGTATCAGACGAAGCCGGGCCGCGCCCGGCAGACAGGCAGTGCCATGAAGGTTCTCGCTAGCGCCTGAGTTCTTCCGTCGTTTGCGGCGGCTGAACCGTGCCCACCCGCGCTTCCCGCGGCTGCCTGTTCCTTTTCGTCTGGAGATTACCTTGTCGATTTTCCGACCGACCGGCGCGCTATGGGCGCATGCCGGCTTCATGCGCCTGTGGGCGGCGCAAACTGTCTCGTCTTTCGGTGCACGCATTGCCCGTGAGGGCTTCGCGATGGCCGCGATCCTGTCGATCCACGCACGACCGGATCAGCTGGGGTTGCTTGCCGCGCTGGCATTCGCGCCGAGCATGATTGTCGGTCTCGTTGCCGGTGGGTTCGTCGACCGAACTTCGCGTCGGAGCATCATGATCGCTTGTGATCTTGCACGCACGGCGATGATTCTAACAATCCCCATCGCTGCGTGGTTTGGCGTTCTCACCATGAACCAGCTTTACGTCATCGCACTGGTCGTCGGCGGAGCAAACGTCCTGTTTGCGATTGCGGATCACGCCTTCCTGCCATCATTGGTTCAGAACTCCGAAATCATCGAAGGCAATACCAAGATGGGCATCACGGAGTCCGTCGCCGAGATCGGTGGTCCCGCGCTCGCCGGAACGCTATTCCAATTGTTCACCGCTCCATTCGCGATGCTCTTCACGGCAATCACCTATCTGATATCGGCTGCATTCTTGTTCGCAATCCCGGCGACCAACTCTCCGGAAACGCAAAAGGGTCGGCCCGCTGGCTGGTACCGCGACTTGCGTACAGCGCTTGCAGCGGTGTTGGAACAGCCCCTTGTCCGACCGTTACTCTGGATGTCGCTTATGCCGTTCGGAGCATTCTTTTCCGGGCTCTACATGATCTACGGCCTGAAGGTTCTGGGGCTGTCACCGGCGCTGCTCGGCGTGATCATCGCCATGGGAGGCATTGGCGCGATGGCAGGCGCGGGATTATCGGCACGGCTTTGCCAAGCAATCGGCGTTGGGCCGACCATACTGGTTTGTGTTTTTGCATCGGCGATTTTTATCGTCCCGGTTCCGTTGGCCAGTGGTCCGCTCTGGCTGAAAGTGGCGCTCCTGACTATCGCGCAGCTGGGTGGCGACGCTTTTGGTGTGGCGGCGTTGATCCCGATCGCAAGCCTTCGCCAATCAGTCTTTCCGCCGAAAATCCTCGGACGCACCGCGGCCTTGTTCAGCGCAACTGGCGGAGTGGCGGCCATCGTCGGCGCGTTGGTCGGAGGCTGGCTCGGAAGCACGATCGGAGTCCGGCCAACATTGTGGGTGGCGTCGGCGGCCTATCTCCTGACTCCGCTCTTTGTCCTGTTTTCGCCGCTGAGGAAACTTGGGTCGATCGAGGATGCCGTTGCGGCGCTGAGTTCCCCGGCAAAAAGCCCGGAAGCTCCGGCTTCCGCCTCTTGAAGAGTACGGATGGGGAACCAATATCCCACCCATGGAACGACGCCCATCAGGGGTCGTAATCTAAATCCATGAGACTTGTTCTGGCCGGCCTGGAAGGCGCCAGAGCCTGGGCTTGAGAGGCAAAATGGACGCTGAGAAATTCACCGAGCGGGCGCGCGGATTCATGCAATCTGCGCAGGGGTTGGCCCTTCGCTCGAACCACCAATACTTCACCCCCGAACATCTTCTGAAGGTCCTCATCGACGATGACGAGGGCCTGGCTGCACGTCTGATCGCGGCCGCTGGCGGCAGGCCGGAACAGGTGCGCGAAGGCGTCGAACGCGCGCTCGCGAAACTGCCAGAAGTAAAAGGCCAGTCGGGGCAGGTCTACCTGTCGTCCGAGGCGGCCAAGCTGTTCGACAACGCCGAGCAGATCGCCAAGAAGGCCGGCGACAGCTTCGTCACGGCGGAATACCTGCTGCTCGCGCTCACCATGGCGACGGGCACCGAGAGTGCACGCATCCTGAAGGATGCCGGCGTTACGGCGCAGAACCTGAACAAGGCGATCTCCGATCTCCGTCAGGGCCGCACTGCCGACAGCGCGACGGCCGAGAACAGCTATGATGCGCTGAAGAAATACGCCCGCGACCTCACAGAAGCCGCGCGCAACGGCAAGCTCGATCCGGTCATCGGCCGCGACGAGGAGATCCGCCGCACTATCCAGGTGCTGGCACGCCGTACCAAGAACAATCCCGTCCTGATCGGCGAGCCGGGCGTCGGCAAGACCGCGATCACCGAGGGTCTCGCACTGCGCATCGTCAACGGCGACGTGCCGGAGAGCCTGCGCAACAAGAAGCTGATGGCGCTCGACATGGGCTCGCTGATCGCGGGTGCCAAGTTCCGCGGCGAGTTCGAGGAGCGGCTAAAGGCTGTCCTCAACGAGGTCACGTCGGCCAACGGCAACATCATCCTGTTCATCGACGAGATGCACACCCTGGTTGGCGCCGGCAAGGCGGATGGCGCGATGGACGCGTCCAACCTGCTGAAGCCTGCGCTCGCCCGCGGCGAATTGCATTGCATCGGCGCGACGACGCTCGACGAGTATCGCAAGCATGTGGAAAAGGATGCGGCGCTCGCGCGGCGCTTCCAGCCGGTGTTCGTGAGCGAGCCGACAGTAGAGGATACCATCTCCATCCTGCGCGGCCTTAAGGAGAAGTACGAAGTCCATCACGGTGTCCGCATCACGGACAGCGCGATCGTGGCTGCCGCTACGCTCTCCAACCGCTACATCACCGACCGCTTTCTGCCGGACAAGGCGATCGACCTGATGGACGAGGCCGCGTCGCGCCTGCGCATGCAGGTCGACTCCAAGCCGGAAGAGCTGGACGAACTCGACCGCCGCATCATGCAGCTCAAGATCGAGCAGGCAGCGCTCCGCAAGGAGACCGACCATGCCTCGAAGGACCGGCTAAAGAACCTTGAGCATGAGCTGGCGGAGCTTGACGACAAGGCGGCTGTGCTGACGGCCAGGTGGCATGACGAGAAGAAATCCGTCCAGGATGTCCAGGGCCTGAAGGAGCAGCTCGATAAGGCGCGCATGGAAGTCGAGGTCGCACAGCGCAAGGGTGATTTCGCCCGCGCCGGCGAACTCTCCTACGGCGTCATCCCTGACCTTGAGCGCAAGCTGAAGGCGATTGAGGACAAGGACAGCAACTCGCTGGCCAAGGAAGCCGTCACGCCGGAACAGATCGCAGGCGTCGTTTCGCGCTGGACCGGTATCCCGGTCGACAAGATGCTGGAAGGCGAGCGCGACAAACTCCTGAAGATGGAAGCCGGACTCGAGCAGCGTGTCGTCGGTCAGGACGAAGCCGTGCGCGCCATCGCCAATGCGGTGCGCCGCTCGCGTGCAGGCCTGCAGGATCCGAACCGCCCGATCGGCTCGTTCCTGTTCCTCGGCCCCACGGGTGTCGGCAAGACCGAGCTGACCAAGGCGCTTGCGTCATTCCTGTTCGACGACGACACCGCGATGGTGCGCATCGACATGAGCGAGTTTATGGAGAAGCACTCTGTAGCTCGCCTGATCGGCGCCCCTCCGGGCTATGTCGGTTATGAGGAGGGTGGCGTGCTCACCGAAGCGGTGCGCCGGCGTCCTTATCAGGTGATCCTGTTCGACGAAGTCGAGAAGGCGCATGCCGATGTGTTCAACGTCCTGCTCCAGGTGCTGGATGACGGACGTCTCACGGACGGGCAGGGCCGCACGGTCGATTTCCGCAACACGGTGATCATCCTGACGTCGAACCTCGGTACCGAATACCTTTCAGTCGAGGGCGGCGAGACGCGGGAAGCCAAGCTGGCGGTCATGACGGCCGTGCGGGCGCATTTCCGGCCGGAATTCCTGAACCGTCTGGACGAGATCATCCTGTTCCACCGCCTCACGCGGCAGAACATGGACAAGATCGTCACGATACAGCTCGGCCGTCTGGAAAAGCTGCTGGCCGACCGCAAGATCGAGATCGCACTCGACAAGAAGGCGACTGAGTGGCTCGGCAACGCAGGCTACGATCCGGTGTATGGCGCGCGTCCATTAAAGCGCGTGATCCAGCGCCGCCTGCAGGACCCGCTCGCCCAGATGCTGCTCGAGGGCACAATCCTCGACGGCGCGAAAGTGAAGGTCTCGGCCGGCAAGAACGGCCTCATCATCGACGGCAAGGAGTTTGCCGGACCAGAAGATGAGTTCGACACGGAACACTCGCCGCAGGTAAGCCGGGCAGTGCATTAGAGCGAACTGAACGGGGGCGCCGTTGTCTATCGACTACTACGATCGCAACGGCGGCCGCTTCTTTGCCGACAGCGCTTATGCCGACCTCGCTCGGACTCACGCTCGGTTCCTAGCGCACGTCCGCGATGGTGGAGCAATCCTTGAAGCCGGTTGTGGCTCAGGTCGCGATGCGCTCGCATTCAGCAAGGCAGGTTATGCCGTAACGGCGTTTGATGGCTCGGCGAAGATGGTCGAGCTGGCGCGCGAGCACTGCGGATTGCCTGTCATGCATATGCGCTTTAACGAAGTCGCCTGGCACGATGCGTTCGATGGCATCTGGTCATGCGCGAGCCTGTTGCATGTGGCGCGGGACGAACTCCCTGGTGTCATGATGCGCCTCGCCAACGCCCTGAAGCACGGCGGGGCATGGTTCATGTCGTTCAAGCATGGAACGACAGATCGCCACGCGAATGAGCGATACTTCACGGATATGGATGAATCGTTGGTGGTCAACGCCATTCGTGGCACCGGCCTGGATCCCGCCGACGTCTGGATATCCAGCGATGCCCGGCCCGGCCGCGAAGGCGAACGCTGGACGAACGCGATAGCGCGGAAAATCTAGTGCGTCTTCTATTTGTACCCCTGCCACAACCACGCGAGTGCGGCAGGTAGCGTTGCGTCGGCGACGCGCGGGTCGACGTGGCGGGCGCCTTTGGAGAATGTGAAGCGGTAATCGTAGCCCTTGGCGGCAGCACGGCGGCCATGCGGCGGTTGGCGAGCGGCCAGTTGTGCCAGGTCTCTTCCGGGTCGTCGTGGTGCAGGTCGAGTTCGCCGACTTCCATCCAGATGCGGATCGGCTTCTTCGGCGCGTCAGCGATGAGATGGTCGTGATATTCCCATGCACCGCGAGGCGTGTCGGTACTCGGCGGCGATTGCTGGTTCACGAAGGTGCCGGAGTAGGAGAGCACGCGGCGATAGCGTTCCGGAGGGAACCACGCCATCGAGAACGCGCAGGCGGCACCGGAACTCGCGCCCATCGCAGCGCGGCCCTCGGGATCAGAGGTCAATACCACGCCCGCTTCTTTCGCAACGCGCGGCAGCACTTCCGTCTCGATGAAGTCGCTGTAGCGGCCGGAGACTGCATCGTACTCAAGTCCGCGCTGGCTTCCCTGGGCATCGCCTCCGCCATTGTCCACCAGCACGGCGATCATCGGTGGCACGTTGCCTTGCGCGATCAGGTTGTCGAGTATGCGCGGCACGCGGTTCATGTAGCCATAGCCGTCCTGCACCACGATGAATGGCGCGGCTGTACCCGGCACATATTGCTGCGGAACGTAGACCCAGACTGTCCGCGTGTAGGGCCACGGCTCGGACTGTTCATGCTCGGCTGCCGCGATACGGTTGCCGTGCGCGTCGCGGCGTCGTGTGTTCTCGTTGTCGAGACGCCTTATGCCCGGATAGATCGCGCTGTCGGCTGACTGCATCGTGAAGGCATGGACCTTGCCGATCGGCACGCCAGGCTGTTGGATACACTCAAGTGCGACCGGGTAATCAGGCCCGATGACGACATCTTCGCCCGACAACTACTGCGCCTTTGCCTGACGCAGATCGTTATTGCCGTCCGCGACCTTGGTCTCAAGCGGCGTGGAGGCCAGCACTTCGTCAAGATGCAAACGCGCCGTGAGAAAGTCGCGCAGCTCGCTGCCGTCCAGTTTGCGGCCGGTTGCGAACTTCACCAGCTGCGGATTGACCTGGATGTTGTTTATGCGGATTTCGTAGTGCAGGTGAGGGCCTGTCGCCATGCCGCTCATGCCGCTATAGGCGAAGACCTGTCCCTGCGAGACGTGCGAACCGGCATGGAGACCGGCAGCAAAGCGCGACAGATGTCCGTACGCCGTCGAGATGCCCTCGGCATGCTGGATCAGCACGAAATTGCCGTAGCCGCTTTCCACGCCCATCGTCTTGATCGTACCGGTGCCGGCGGCCATGACCGGCGTCCCGATCGGCACGCCGAAGTCGATACCCTTGTGCATGCGGGTATAGCCGAGGATCGGATGGAAGCGCATGCCGAACCCCGACGTGATGCGCGCGCCGTCGACCGGCGTCTTCATCAATGCGCCTTTCACGCTCTCGCCTGACGCGTCGTAGTAGTCGGGCTCTTCGTCCGCGCTCACCTGATAACGATAGAGCGAGATCTCCTTGCCGCCGACCGTCATGCGCGCATATTCGATGTCGCCGTCTTTCGCGGGCAGGCCGTCCGGCGTGTAGTAGTAGCTGTAATACACCTCGAAGCTGTCGCCGGGATGCAGCTCGCGCTGGAAGTCGATCTTGTATGAGAACATCTTGATCATCGACACGACGACATCGGTCGGGATGCCGGCCTGGGTCGCGGCCAGATAGAGCGAGGAGTCGACCGTGGCGCCGGCGCGGTGGAGATGCGCCACCAGCGGCTTGACGACGTCTTCTGCAGAGAAGCCGCCATCGGTGGTCCGGCTGATCGTGATGTTGTGCTCGACTGACGGCGAGAAAGAGATCGAGAGCAGGCGGCCGGCGGGAGTCGGCTGAACCTGTGTGACGCTGCCGGTATCGCCGGAGTCTTCGTCCGCGCCATTATCAAGACCGTTGATCACGACAACGGCTGGGGCGGCGGCCGGCTGTTTCGGAGTCGGCGCTGCCTCGAACGTCGCCTGCAGGGTTTGGCCCGCGCGCATGGTGCGCGTGTCGTAGACCTTGGTCAGTGCGAGCACGACAGCGTTGGCCTCGTCGCTCGGCACACCGGCATCCTCGAGGATGCCTTGAACTGTGTCGCCACGCTCGACATTCAGCGTGCGCGCTTCGATTCCCGGCGAGGGATTGTCGTCATCGCTGTCGTCGGCCTGCACCGGAGGCGGTGCCACGACCGGTTTCGTGCGGGCAGGCGCTGAACCGAACAGTGCGGAGGAATAGTCGCGACCGGCGCGCGTGAGTTCCGCGAATACGCGATAGGGCATGAAGGATTCGCCGCCCGCCTGCGTCTTGGCCGTCAGGGGCGGCATCGCGTTGACGGCGAGCCACGCCATCGTGCCGGCGACGATCGCTGTGATGGACGTCGAAACCAGCGCCCAGCGGCCATCCGTCGTGGCGGCCAGAGATGCCGCAGAGTTCACCGAACGGCGCCAGTCGAACGAAGCTGCTCGCGCAGAGGATCTGCGATCCACGTCGGCTCCTGATTTTGTGTCGGCGCGGACGCCAACGACCGCCGGGTTTGCCCTTGCTTATTGTAGGGGCGTCAACCCTTTCGCTTTGGTTAACAGAGTCTTGATGCCAGCTTCGTGTCGAGTCGGTCAACCCGTCACAACCTGATGGCTGTGCACGGGTCGAACGAACAGACTGCTTCAGAGCCGTACCAGCAGGCTCTCGGCGATCTTGCCGTGGACCCAGCCGACGGCGCGGGCGATGTGCAGCACCAGGAAGAACAGCATCACGCCGAGCAGCGCGAAGACGATCAGGCCAGGCGCGGTGTGCAGGAAGTGCTGCAGGTACGGTGCCGAATCCATCTGGAAATGCGACTCGCCGGAGATCAGCGAGTAGATGCAATTGCCGGTCACACCGAGCGAGAGCGCGAGGCCGACGACCGCAAGGACGAAGTACACGATACCCAGCGGCAGCATCAGCAGCATGTAGAACATCGACGACCAAGTGCGCAGATCGCTCAGCGCTTCCTTGACCTTGGTCCATAGGCCTTCATCGGCGGCAGGACCTGACGGCAGACGCCGCGGCATGCGCACGCCGAGCAACGCTTCGACGATGCGTCCCTCGACATGGCTGAGCACACGAACCGAGGCGATGAACAGCAGGAAGAACGGGATGCCGATGATGAGGATCGCGAGGCCGAAGCTCAATGAAAGCCCGATCGTGATCCAGCAGAAGTAAAAGATGCCGGTCGCCAGCGACAGCAGCATGTAGAACAACGCGCCATAGGTGCGCGGATCCGATACGACGTTGAAGAATCCGAAGCGGCGCTGTTCGGCCGGCATTTCGGCAGGCGGGAAGGGGCCGCCAATAGTCTTTTCC
>DASZCC010000312.1:0-4137 GCA_035943485.1 Rhizomicrobium sp.
CTCGCCTTCTGTCTCAATCACCTGCTGCTCAAAAGCGTGTGGCATCCGGAATGGACGGAAGATTATGCCCGCAGCTTCATGGCGCTGAAGGATGCGTACCTTGCGGGCGTGGCCTGGGAACGCGCAGCCGATGTCGAGGCGCGCACGGCACGGCTGCTTCCCATGCTTTTTCTGGCGCGCGTCGACGGCAAGTCGCCTGCCGAGTATCTGACGGAAGAAGCGGACCGCGCCTTCGTCCGTGCCGCCGCGATCCAGATGATCATTGAGCCGCCGATGAATTTGAGCCTTCTGGCTGAGGCTTATTTCAGCATCGCTGCCTCTCGGGCGTGAACGCCTGCGAAATTCATCATTTGGCCAAAACCCGCCATTAACCGTGCGGTTTTAGTGTCCGCCCCTCCTGGGGACGGTCATGGAGCAGTCGCAGACAATCGTGGAAGTCGCGCCGGCGCATTGCGCCCGTCCGCCGAACGAATTTCTGCGCGCCTATTGGGAGAGCAAGCGCGCCGGACGCGCCATGCCGCGCCGCTCAGACATCTCACCGTCGCAACTCAAGGAACACCTCGGCTGGGTCATGATGCTCGATGTGATGCCGGGCGCGAAGGACTTCCGCTACCGGCTGATCGGCACGCTCGTCACTGAGTATTTCTCCGCCGACGCAACCGGCAAGACCGTGATGGAAGCATTCACCGAGACGCAAGGGATCGAGACGGCCAAGGCCATCAACTATCTGTTCCACCGCGTCACCAAAGAGAAGATCGTGATGCGCGTCACCGGCGCCGCCAACTGGCTTGACGTCGGCATGGAGGAATTCGAGTCGGTCTACCTGCCGCTGTCCGATGACGGTGAGACCGTCTCGCACATCCTGCACGCCTTCGTTTGCGATCGCGAGAAAATGCTCATGGCGCGCCAGATCGCGCGCATGAACGGCGGCAAGCTCGTGCCGCCACCGCCGAAGGCCGCCTGATCCATTCCGCTTTGACCGCAAGCCTTCCGTACACTAGCAATTCGGTACGGGAGGGACAGCCATGGCCGATCAGGCTCTGGAGCAGCGCGGGCCGTCGATGCGCATGGTGCTTGCGGCTTCAGCAGCTGGCACGGTGTTCGAATGGTATGACTTCTTCATCTTCGGCTCCCTCCTCTCGATCATCACGGCGCACTTCTTCGCGGGCGCAGGCCCGACGATGGGATACATCTTTGCGCTGCTGACCTTTGCCGTCGGCTTTGCGGTACGACCGTTGGGCGCCCTTGTGTTCGGCTATTTCGGCGACCGCACCGGGCGCAAGCGCACCTTCCTTGTCACCATCACGATCATGGGCGCGGCAACGTTCGCTATCGGGCTTCTTCCCGACACGTCATCGATCGGCACGCTCGCGCCCTATCTGCTCATCGCGCTCCGAATGCTGCAGGGCTTCGCGGTCGGCGGCGAGTATGGCGGCGCGGCGGTCTATGTCGCCGAGCATGCCGGGCGGCAGAACCGCGGCGCAGCGACCGGGTGGATCCAGGTGGCGGCGACAGTCGGACTGTTTCTCGCCTTGATCGTGATCATCGCGTCGCGGACCTGGATGGGTGAGGCATTCTTTGCGGACAAGGGCTGGCGCGCGCCATTCCTGATCTCGGCGTTGCTGCTGATCGTGTCCCTGTGGATCCGTATGCGGCTCGACGAGTCGCCTGCCTTCGTTAAGCTGAAGGCCGAAGGCAAGGTCTCGAGAGCTCCGCTGTCGGAAGCCTTCCTGCGCTGGAGCAATCTGCGTGTCGTGCTTGTAGTGCTATTCGGGCTTCTGATGGGCCAGGGCGTCGTCTGGTACACGGCGCAGTTCTACACGCAGTTCTTCCTGGAACGGATGCTGAAGGTCGAGCCGCGCACCGTGAACCTGCTGATCCTAAGCGTGACGGCCATCGCAGCGCCGGCGCACATATTCTTCGCGTGGCTATCAGATAAGGTAGGGCGCAAACCCGTCATGCTGTTCGGCCTGGGCCTCGCAACCCTTACCTTCATTCCGGCATTCCAGTGGCTGACCGCGGCGGTCAATCCAGGCCTCGTTGAGGCGACGGCACGCTCACCTGTCGTGGTGGTCGCTGCGCCGGACGAGTGTTCGCTGCAATTCGACCTGATCGGCAAGTCGAGCTTCAGTTCGTCGTGCGACATCGCCAAAAGCGCTCTCGCCGGCCTCGGTGTTTCGTATTCGAACGAGACAGCCGAGCCAGGCACATTGGCCCGCATCCGCATTGGCACCTCGGCACTCAGCAGCATCAATGGCGAAACACTGGCGCCCAGTGCGCTCGAAACCGCCCGCAAGAATTTCTCCGCCGAACTCAAGCGTGCGCTGACCGAGGCAGGCTATCCCGCAAAGGCCGATCCAGCGCGGATCAATGTCCCGCTCGCGATTGCTATCCTGCTGATCCTCATCATCGCTGCAGCAGCGCTTTACGGCCCGCAGGCCGCGGCGCTGGTAGAGCTGTTCTCGACGCGCATCCGCTATTCGGCGCTGTCGCTGCCCTATCACATCGGCGTGGGCTGGTTTGGTGGTTTCCTGCCTGCCACCGCGTTTGCAATCGTGGCGGCGACTGGCAATCTCTATTCCGGTCTTTGGTACCCCGTCGCAGTGGCGGCGATGGGCTTTATCGTCACGCTGCTTTTCCTGCCGGAAACGCGCGGACGCGACATCGATACCGACTAGACTTTCACCTCAAGCGGCACGCCGGGTTCATTCTTCGACGAATGGATCACTAGCGAACTCTTCACGCTCGCGACGTTCTTCTCGGCCGTCAGCGTCTCGGTGATAAAGCGCTGGAAGGTCGACAGATCGGTGGCAACGCATTTGAGGAGGAAGTCGACCTCACCCGAAAGCATGAAGCACTCGCGCACGGCCGGCCACGACCGGGCCTTGTCCTCAAATTGCCGGAGGTCGCCATCGTGCTGCGTCGAGAGCCCGACATAGACAAAGGCCGTCACTTCGAAGCCGAGCGCCTTGGCATCGAGATCGGCATGATAGCCCTGAATGTAGCCAGCCTTCTCAAGTGCCCGCATTCTGCGCAAACACGGTGGCGCAGTGATCTTTGCGCGGCGCGAGAGTTCGACGTTCGTGATGCGCCCGTTCGCCTGAAGCTCGGCAAGAATGCGCATGTCGATGGAATCGAGCTTGTGGTGCTCCACGATGAAAACCTTCAAGGAATGGGAGGAGTGAGAAGCGGCGGAAACATGCCCATTTAACTCCCCGGATTGGGCCGGAGCAATAATATTTCGACATAACAGGGTTTCGGACATTCGATTCGTCAGAGCTTATTCACAGGGTCATGTGACAACCTGTCAGGCCGTTGTCACAAAAGGGTTATTTAGCCTTCTTGACGATCCTGCCCAGCGCTCCGATATGAGGCATATCAAGCCAAGGGAAACAGGCTTTGGGACGCGCAGCCAGCACAGGCTGCCGCGCCAGGGGCGTCTTTCTCCCTTCGGGTCCGGAGCACGCAATGTCAGCCACGCACGCGAAAGTCATCATTCTTGGCAGCGGGCCTGCAGGCTGTACGGCCGCGATCTATGCGGCGCGCGCGATGCTGGAGCCAATGCTGATCGCAGGCATCCAGCCGGGCGGACAGCTCACCATCACCACTGAAGTCGAGAACTATCCAGGCTTCGCCGACGCCATACAGGGACCGTGGCTGATGGAGCAGATGCAGGCACAGGCCGAGCATCTGGGCACGAAGATGGTGCAGGACACGATTACCTCCGTCGACCTCATGCGCCGTCCGTTCACGCTGAAAGGCGACAGCGGCACGACCTACACAGCCGACACGCTGATCATCGCGACGGGCGCGAGCGCGAACTGGCTGGGACTCGAATCCGAGAGCAAGTACCAGGGCTTCGGCGTCTCGGCCTGCGCGACCTGCGACGGCTTCTTCTTCCGGGGCAAGCAGGTGGCGGTTGTCGGCGGCGGCAACACCGCGGCCGAGGAAGCGCTGTTCCTGACCAATTTCGCCGACCGCGTGACGCTGATCCACCGCCGCGACAAGCTGCGCGCCGACAAGACCAATCAGATGCGCCTTGAGGCCAACAAGAAGATCGACATCCTGTACGACACCGCGGTGACCGAAGTGCTGGGTGGCGACAACCCCAAAGGCGTCAATGCGGTCAGGCTGAAG
>DASZCC010000313.1:0-6041 GCA_035943485.1 Rhizomicrobium sp.
CTCATGGCCGGGCTGGAAACGGCGGCATTGCGCGCCAGGATCATGGCGGCCGTGCTCTCGACCTCTGCCAGGATGTCGTCCGCGGCCCGGTGCGGCTGGAGCAGGCGGCAGAGGCTGATCGAGGCATGCCCCAGAAGATGCATCGAGGCGTTGCGATCCACGCCGCGCTCCAGTCCCTCGACGCCGGCCAGGATCGAAGAGCACCACTCGGTCGACTTGCCGAATTCGGTATCGGCCGCACGCCTGCGGACGCCGTTGGCAACCCGGACCACGCTGCGCAACTGCTCGCGATAGACCTCGGTGCCGGGAGACTCGTCCTGCATCAGCTTCCACAGGATGGCGATCTGGAAAGCATCGCGCTTGAGCTTCTCGGTGTTCAGCGTCCTGCACGCCTCACGCAGCTCGGCGTCCATGCGCAGCGCCGCGTCCTCGCTCGATACGCGATCGAACGCCTTCATGCGCAGCGAATTCGGCGGATGGAACAGCTGCGCGTTCGACGGCCGCGCGGCGTCGCGGCGGCGGTCGGGGCCAATATAGTCCGTCGTCACGACAAAGCCCTTGCGGCGCTCGACCAGTGTGTCGATGCGCTGGCCGAGCAGCGTGGTGGAGAACGGACGCAGCAGGAGATCATCGGCGCCGGAATTGACGACGCGGTTGACGAGCCCCGCACCCTTCTCCCAGGCGGTGACGATGATGGCGATGAAAGGATTGAAGCCCGCCGTGTCCTGGCGGATCGACTGGATGGCGGCGCATAGCGCTTCGTCGCTGCCTTGTGCCTCGCACAGCGCGAGGTCCGGTGGACGGCGGCGCATCGCTTCGACAAACGCCTCAAGCGTCTGGACGGTCTCGATGGTGCGGAAGCCGAGCGTGAACAACGCGGCACGCGTCGCCGTCCGGTTCGCAGAGACCGGATCGTAAACAAGCGTCAGCGTTGAATCGTAGAAAAGGCGGGCCATACGCAACCATTCCCCCAGCGGAAAGGTGCCCTACCCAAGTTAAGGAAGGGTCAGAACGTATGGTTAACGGCCGGCAGGCGCCGCACGGATGATTTGCAGGAAATCGTCTGCTTTCAGGCTCGCCCCGCCGACCAGCGCCCCGCTGACTTCCGGCAGACGCAATATCTCGGGCGCGTTCGCGGGCTTGGCCGATCCGCCGTAGAGAATGCGCAAGGGTGACCCCAGGCAGGCCCGGATGTGCGCGTGCATCTGTGCGATCTCGGCTGGTGTCGGTGTCTTTCCCGTCCCGATCGCCCAGACGGGCTCATATGCGATGACCGTGTTCGCGACGGTCGCGCCCTTCGGCACGCTGACGGCGAGCTGCGTCTTGCAGATGCGGTTGGCGTGGCCTGCATCGCGCTCTGCCTCGGTCTCGCCGACGCAGATGATCGCCAGCAGCCCGGCCCGCCACGCAGCCTGCGCCTTTGCCGCCACCATCGCATCGGTCTCGCCGTGACATTGGCGACGCTCGGAATGGCCGACGATGACGGCGGTCGCACCTGCATCCTGGAGCATCTCGGCGCTGATGTCGCCGGTGAAAGCACCGGAGACTTCCGCGCGACAGTCCTGGCCACCGATCGGAACAACGCCGGCAACCGCAACCGCTCTGCTGATGAGTGTCGCGGGCGGACAGATGAGCACGTCGCAATCTGCCGGCGCATCGGTGAGCGCCCTGTTGAGCTTTTCGATCTCGGCCAGCGACGACGCGAGTCCGTTCATTTTCCAGTTGCCGGCGATCAGCGACCGCATGAGTTCCTCAACGCAGAATTTCGACGAGCAGCACCCAGGCATTGATCACCGTGGCGATCAGCGAAAAGGTAATGCCCGGCACGAGCCAGTAAAGCGCATCCGGATCGTGCACAAGCATGAGATATCCCGCGCCGATGAACGGCAGGCTCGACGCGTGGGCGAGGAAGATGCGGGTGATGATGGCGCGGCGTGGAATATCCGGCATCCGCGCCGTGCGCCACTGGATGATCGCCGGTATCAGCCACATCACGGCGCCGATGATCATCAGTTCGACGCCGAGCGACGACTGGTCCTTCCAGGGCACCAGCGCATAGGTCGACGCGACCAGCACGCCTGTCGGCGCCACCAGTGTCTCGGCCGCACGGCCGGGCAATACCGGATGGCCAATGATGCGGGAGACGTTGATCGAGATGGCGACTATCACCAGGCCCGCCAGGGCTGCCCCGGCACCCACCTGTGCGCCAAAGAACGCCTGCCAATGGTCCAGTTGATAGAGGTCCATCGCTCCTTTATGCCCTGCCCTGAAACTTGCCGATGACAGGTACCCTCCCTATCATCCGCCGCCTTTTGCCGCCACAGCCTTCAAAACACCGGATTTTTTCATGCTCCAGCAGATGCGCAAATTCGCCGGCACATGGGTGTCGTCCCTTTTTCTGGGGGCGGTTGCCCTGAGCTTCATTGTGTGGGGCGTGGCGGACATCTTCCGCGGATCGGCGGACACGACGGCTTATACTGTTGGTTCCACAGACGTGCAGATCGACGCTTTCGCGCGCGAGTACCACAACACCCTGCGCAATCTGGGCGGCGTCGTGCCGCCAGGCCAGACCAAGTTCGTCGAGCAAGCGATCCTCGACCGCATGATGGCCGGCACCGCGCTCGAAAACCTTACCAACAACCTCGGGCTGACGGCGAGCGATGCCCGTGTGCGCGCGCAGATCCAGGATATCCCCCAGTTCGTCGGCCCCAGCGGCACGTTCGACCATGATGCCTTCCTGCGCGCGATCAGCCAGTCGGGCTACACGGAAGAGGATTTCGTCGCCGCCATGCGCCGGGACAGCGCGCGCAGCCAGCTTGTCACCGCCATCCAGGGTGGCTTCGTGATGCCGTCCGACTATGCGCGCGCATTGTTCAGCTACATCGAGGAAGTCCGCGCCGCCGACTACATCGTGCTGACGTCCAAGGCCCTCGGTCCGATCGCACCGCCGAGCGACATGACGCTCGCAGCTTATGTGAAAGGCCATCCCGAAAAGTTTAGCACGCCGGAATATCGCGCCGTGAGCTTTGCGAGCGCCTCGCTCGCCGATGTGGCGGCGGGCATCACCGTCACGCCCGACCAGATCAAGCAGGAGCGCGACGCCAACAAGTCGGCTTATGACACGCCCGAGAAGCGCGATCTCGAACAGCTGACCTTTCCGACAGAAGCCGAGGCCAAGGCCGCCAAGGCGGCGCTCGACGGCGGCAAGACATTCGAGGCGCTCGCAATCGAACGCAAGATCAAGCCGGCCGATTACCAGTTCGGTACCGTCGCCGGCGCCGATCTGGACGACGCCCGTTCCAAGGCGTTCTTCGCGCTGCCCGAGGGCGGCGTGTCGGCACCGGTGAAAAGCACTTTCGGCTGGGTGCTCATGCATGTGACCAAGATCACGCCCGGCACGTCCAAGCCGGACGATGTCGTCAGGGCCGACGTCCAGAAGGCTCTCGCCGATGCCAAGATGAGCGACATGGCCAACGCCTACACGGATGCGATCAGCGGCGGCGGCACGATCGAGGAAGCGGCACGCAAGGCCGGGATGAAATTCCAGCGCATCGCGGCGGTCGATGACAACGGATTTGATCCCAACGGCCAGAAGGTCGGTGGTGCCGCCAATGATCCCGGCTTCATCAAGGCCGTGTTCGCGGCCGAAGTCGGCGAGGACGGCGATCCTTCGTCCACGCCGGCCGGCAATGTCTATGCCGTGAAGGTAGACGGCATCACGCCGCCCAAGGTCAAACCGATCGACGCCGTGCGCGTGCAGGCGCTTGCCGCGTGGACAGGCGAGCAGGCCGCCATTCAGCTCAAGGCGAAGGCAGCCGCTCTTGCCGCGAGCATCAACACCGGAAGCAAGCTTGATGACATCGCCAAACAACTGGGCGTGACCGTCGCGAAGAGCCCTGCACTCACGCGCCTGACCAAAGACCCGGTGCTGCTGCCGCCTGTGCTGCACGCGATCTATGGGGCAAATGCGGGTGGCGCGACCTTCGCACCAAGTGCTGATGGCACCTATGTCGTGGCGCAGGTCACCGGCATCGTTCATCCTGTCCCGAACCCGGCCGATCCCACCTACCAGGGTGGCGTGCGGCAGCTTTCGAACGATATCTCGCAGGACTTCGCCCTGCTGCTTGCGAAGGCGATCCAGGCCAAGGATGGCGCGAGGGTGAACCAGAAGCTGATCGACGCAACGGTCGGCGGTTCAAACAGCGGATCATGAACCCACGATGGCGATCGAACCGGAATTCAGCGCCTTCGCGCGGAGCTATGACGCGGGCACGCCACAGGCTGTCTTCACGCGGCTGATCGCCGATCTGGAGACGCCGGTATCGGCGTTCCTGAAGCTGGGCGAAGGACGCGACAATGCTTTCCTGCTCGAGAGCGTCCAGGGCGGTGAAGCGCGGGCGCGCTATTCGATCATCGGCCTGAAGCCGGACCTCATCTGGCGCTGTCGCGACGGCAAGGCCGAGATCAACCGCAACGCGCGCGCCAATGCCGACAGGTTTTCGCCGGCGGACAAGGCCGACAAGCCGCTCGCTTCGCTGCGCGCGTTGCTGGCGGAGTGCCGGATGGACTTGCCCCCGGCAGTGCCGCCGATGGCGGTCGGTCTCTATGGGTATCTCGGCTACGACATGGTGCGGCTGATCGAACGTCTGCCGAATGTGCCGGCCGATCCGCTCGGTCTGCCCGACGCGATCCTGTTGCGCCCGACCATCGTGGCGATCTTCGACAATATCCGTGACGAGATCCTGATCGTGACGCCGGTCTGGCCTGAGAAGGGTGTCGATGCCCGCGCCGCCTATGCACGAGCGTCCGAACGCCTCGGCGACACGATTGCCGATCTTGAGCGTCCTGCTCCCGCTGCGCCACACGCGCCCGACCAGGCGGCGATGCTGTCAGGCATCGAGAGCAACACGACGCACGACGAATACCTCGCGATCGTCGAGCGCGCGAAGGAGTACATCCGCGCAGGCGACGTCTTCCAGGTCGTGCCCAGCCAGCGCTTTCGCCGCAAATTCGCTTTGCCGCCGTTCTCGCTCTACCGCGCGCTGCGCCGGCTGAACCCGTCGCCGTTCCTCTACAACCTCGCTTTCCCCGGTTTCTCCATCGTCGGATCGAGTCCGGAGATCCTGGTGCGCCTGCGCGATGGCGTCGTCACCATCCGACCGATCGCAGGCACACGTCCGCGCGGCAAGTCGGATGCCGAGGACAAGGCGCTCGCCGAAGAACTGATGGCCGATCCCAAGGAGCGCGCTGAACACCTGATGCTCGTCGATCTCGGCCGCAACGACGTCGGCCGCGTCGCCAGAACCGGCGATGTAACGGTCACCGACAGCTTCTTCATCGAGCGCTACAGCCACGTCATGCACCTAGTCTCCAATGTTGAGGGCCACATCCGCGACGGGCTCGACGCGATCGACGCGCTTGCCGCCGGATTGCCGGCCGGCACGCTTTCCGGCGCGCCGAAGATCCGCGCCATGGAAATCATCGACGAGTTCGAGAAGGAAAAGCGCGGCGCGGTCTATGCCGGCGCTGTCGGCTACTTCGCGTCCGACGGTTCGATGGATACCTGCATCGTGCTGCGCACCGCGCTGGTCAAGGACGGCATGATGTACGTCCAGGCCGGTGGCGGCGTCGTCGCCGACAGCGTGCCGGAAGCCGAATACCAGGAGACCGTCAACAAGGCCCGTGCCCTGATGTCCGCCGCCGAAGAAGCGGTCCGCTTCGCGACAGCGTCGCGCAAGGGGCAGTAGGTTCAGCCGCCGTAGCGATGGACCGGTTTCGAGACCACGCAAACACCGCCGACGAAAGCCTCCCTTTGGGCAAAGCGGATGACCGTAGGCGTAGAAGCTGCCGTAGCGCCAGCAGCCTGCCGAAACCTCACAGACCGTCGGCGGCAACTTTGAGCAGCCACCGCAGGCGACGGGCGGGTGACCGACCGCCGGCGTGGCAGCAATCGCAGGAAGCGCGCACAGGCTGAGAACAACAACAGCAGGGATGAGGCGCATGTCTAGCGCAGGCTGCCGCGAAGCGTCGGCTGTTCCGGT
>DASZCC010000314.1:0-3150 GCA_035943485.1 Rhizomicrobium sp.
GTCACCACGACGTCCACGGTGCCTTCGGCGATATCGTCACCCTCGATGAAGCCCATGAACTCCATTGGCAGCGAGGGATTGTTGCGCAGGATATGCGCCGCTTCTTTCACAGCCGCATTGCCCTTCACATCCTCGGATCCGACGTTCAGGAGGCCCAGGCTCGGACGCTCGATCCCGAAGATCGCGCGCGCAAACGCTTCGCCCATGATCGCGAACTCGACGAGCTGTTCCGCGTCGACCGACACGTTGGCGCCGACATCGAGCAGCACGCTCTGGCCACGGCGCGTCGGCATGATCGCGGCGATCGCGGGACGCGAGATGCCTTCGGTCGTGCCCAGCTGGAACATGGCCATCGCCATCAGCGCACCGGTGTTGCCGGCGGAGACGATGACTTCGGCTTCCTTGTTCTTCACCGACTCGATGGCGTGCCACATGCTGGTGTTGCGGCCGCGGCGCAGCGCCTGGCTGGGCTTGTCTTCCATGCGCACACGCTCGGGCGCGTGACGAATGGAAACCCGCTCCGCCAGCTTCGCGCGCTTGGCGAACAGCGCCTTCAGTTCGGCCTCGTCGCCGTGCAGGATGAAACGGACCGCCGGATGACGCAGCACCGAACGCGCCAGTGCATTCACGACGATGCCGGGGCCGGCATCGCCACCCATCGCATCAATCGAGACGGTCAGATCACCGGCCAAAATCGCCTCGCTGCAATCGCGGGCTCAGGGACAAATCAGGCTTCGGTCTTCACGACTTCGCGGCCGTCATAATGACCGCACTTGCCGCAGACGTGATGCGGGCGCTTCTGCTCGCCGCAGTTCGGGCACTCATTGCGGCTGGCGGCCGGCAAGGCGTGATGCGACCGGCGCATGTTGCGCCGCGACGGCGAGGTTTTCCTTTTTGGCACCGCCATTGCGGGTCACTCCTGTAACATTTCGAAGCCGCACCGAATCCTGTGGCGTTGCGCGGGAACGCGCCCGGCCACCGGTCGTGTGGGCTAAACAAGGGGCGGACGTAGCAGGAAACCCGGCCGGTTTTCAAGCCGGATTTGCCCCGCCCGGTCCAAGACTTAGGTCTGTTTGCCAAGGTTTTTGAGGACGGCGAAGGGGCTTTCGGGCTTCGGGTCGTCCTCGACGGGTGCGGCGAATTCCACGCCGGGAGCCCGGGGATAGGGCTCCAGGGCCAGCGCGAACTCCTCCAGCAGGGGTTCGGCGAGGTCGTAATGCAGGTTGTCGATCTCGTCCGGGACCTCGTCGTCTCCGGCCGCCTCCCCCAGCTCGATGTTCTTCAGGGGGCGGGCCATCTGCGTCAGATGGAGCTCGCGGTGGATGGGGATTTCGAGCGTCGAGCGGACTGGTACCAGCGTCACCACGCAGGCCTGCTCGACCGCCGCAACGAGATCGGCGTGGACACTGAACCGCGTCGCCGACTGCTTGGTCAGGCGGATCGAGGCGGTGAAGGAATCGACGGCCGTGATCCCGGCCCAGGTTGCGATCCGCGCGCGCTCTTCCGGCGAGGCTTCGAACACGACATCGGCGCCATCGCGGTTGATCGATCCGAGATTGAACGCGCGTGTGAATGGCAGGGCTTCGACTTGTTCCATCATGTCAGTTCGGGAAGGGCTCCAAAATCCACTGTTCCTTGCGTCAGATCCTGCCGCGCGAGATGCGCCTGCGCCGACAGGGCATATGCGGTCAGTGCACGCGCCTGCGCTTCATGGCCCGGCCGGCCTCGATAGATATTTCGGATCATCGCGTCCGCAAGGGCGGCAGGATCCTTCGCGCCTTCGTAGGCAACCATCCGGCCATTGAAGGCATCGGCGAACTTCTTGATGCGCCGTCCCATGCCCATGTCGCCGGCACCAAGGTCGCGCAGCGCCTCGTCGAAACCGATGAAGAGCGAGTCCGCCAGCCGCCTCGCCAGGTCGTTCCTGCCCTGCACCTCCAGCCGCGACAGCACCAGCCAGGCGTGCAAAGCCAGAATATCGAAGCGCCCGTCGATCGTGTCTTCGGCGCCGAACTCCCGGAAGAACACAGGTTCCCGCGCGCGGACGTTCAGAGCTGCCTGCAGCTGGCGGACCAGACTGTCGGTCTCGGACCTGCGGCGCAGCGCGTTCAGCATGGGGGTTCGTCTCCGATGGTCTTGCCAGCGCGGGCAGCTTAAGGCTAGCACAGCGCGCGGCGGGCGGGATTTATCCCTTTGAGGATGCTGTGCATATGAAAAAATCGCTGGCCCTGGCCTTGGGAGCCCTGCTTCTCGCCGGATGCACCCCGGTCGTGAACACCCGCGGCTATCTGCGCGACCCGGACGTCGAAAAGGCGATCGTGGTCAACAAGGACACCAAGACCAGCATCCAGAGCGCGCTGGGCTATCCGTCGACCGAGGCCACGTTCACCGAGGCGGGCGACGCCTGGTACTATATCTCGAGCGTCGAGAAACAGGTCGCGTTCTTCACCCCGCGAGTCGAATCCCGCTCCATCCTGGCTGTCTACTTCGACAAGGATGGCAAGGTCACCGACCTGAAACACTACTCGCTGCAGGACGGCCATGTCGTGATCTTCGAGACCCGCGAGACCCCGACCAAGGGCCGCGAGTTAACCTTCCTCCAGCAGCTGTTCAACGCAACACCCGGCGTGCCTTTGGGCAATGGCGGCGCGGGCGGCACCAACAATCCAAATCCCGGCGGCGGCAATGGCGGCCCCGGCGGTGGCGGGGGACCGCCTCCGTAGCGCCCTCTCCTCCGATAAAGAAAAAAGCGCGGAAGTTGCCTTCCGCGCTTTTTCGTTTCCAGTGCGATCCGATCAGAACGCGTGTGCGAGCGTCGCCAGGAGCAACAGCGCCACGATGTTCGTGATCTTGATCATCGGGTTCACGGCCGGACCGGCAGTGTCCTTGTAGGGATCGCCGACCGTATCGCCGGTCACCGCCGCCTTGTGCGCATCGGAACCCTTGCCGCCGAAGTGACCATCCTCGATGTACTTCTTGGCGTTGTCCCATGCGCCGCCGCCCGAGGTCATCGAGATGGCGACGAAAAGGCCAGTGACGATCACGCCCAGGAGCATCGCGCCCAGTGCGTTGAACGCCTCGGTCTTGCCGGCGATGAACACGACGATCACGAACAGCACGATCGGCGAGAACACCGGAAGCATCGACGGG